>NZ_JBVJIA010000024.1:100187-137436 GCF_055586505.1 Streptosporangium sp. NPDC050148
CACCACACCGCGGACCCGGAGCGCGACGTCCCGTACGGCGGCCTCGGCCGGCGGAAGGACGAGACCGGCGTCGCGGGCGGCGGGCTCCACGTCGAGGAGCAGGACCACCGCGTCCCGCGCCACGGGCTCCACCGCACGGGCCGCAGGCTCGACGTCTCGCACGGCGAGCACCACGTCCCGCGCCACGAGGCCCGCCTCGCGCACCGCGGGTGCCGCGTCCCGGACCACGCGGACCACCGCGTCGAGGGCCGCGTCCGGTACCCGGAGCGGCGCGGCACGGACCTCGGCGGCCACGTCGCGGTCCACCGGCGGCACCACCCGGGCGACGGCGTCCACCTCGCGGGCGTCGGGCACCTCGCGGGCGTCCGGCACCTCACGCGCGTCCGGCACCTCGCGGAGCGCGAAGCCCGCGTCCCGGAGCGGGAGCGCCACCTCCCGGACCGGGAGCATGGCCTCGCGAGCCGCCAAGCCCGCGTCGCGGACCGCCAAGCCCGCCGCGCGCACCACGAAGCCGGCGTCCAGGGCCTCGGCGTCCACCGCACGGGCCGGGAGCGGCACGTCCCGGACCGCCGCCTCGCGGAGCTCGCGGAGCTCGCGGAGCTCGCGGAGCTCGCAGAGAACGGCCACGTCCCGGACGGGCACGACCCGGGCGACCGCCTCCCGGGCCGGGGCGTCCGGCGCCCGGTCGAGGAGCTCGGCCGGCGGTCGCTCGTCCGGGTGATCACATGATGAGGCCGATCAGGCCATGCGCGACCGCGGCCTGATCGGCCTCGTCATTTCTTCCACCGGAGTCCTGGATGTTCATGCCCCGCCTGCTCTCACCCGCCAACGAAACCCTCCGGAGCGTCGTACCCGAAGCGGTCCGCGGCCTGCTGCCGCGTTCCCGGGGCAGCAGGGCCTGTCCCGGCGGGCTCCGCGTCGACCTGCGCACGGTCGGCGATCCGGGCAGCCGGAAGAAGGCGCGGCGGCTGGAGAGCCTGCTGCTGCGGCTGGAGGGGATCGAGCGCGCGGAGGTGAACGGCGTCCTCGGCTCCGTCTTCGTGGGATGCGACCCCGCCTCGATCGACCTGGAGAAGATCCTCGAACTGGTCGAGGCGTTCGACGGCGACGACCCCGAGGACGCCGACGACGACACCGGTGACGCCGACGACGCCGACGACGCCGACGACATCACCGGCACCGACGAGGACGACGACGAAGACACCGAGGACGCCGAGGACGCCGAGGACGCCGACGACCCGGCGTCCGCGAAGGACCCCTCGGCGGGACCCGCGGCCCTCATCTCCATGATCGCCGAGCATCACGCCGCCAGGCTGGTGGAGCGTCACACGCGGGCCGGTATCCGGCTCGGCGCGACCCTGCTCGGGGCGGGCCTGACGATCGCCGGACGCGCCGTGCGCGCCCCGGCCCTGCCCGCGATCGTCCCCGCCCTGCTGAACCTGGCCGAGTCCACCCCGAAGGTGCGCGCCGGGCTGGAACGCCGCCTGGGTTCCTCGGCCACGTTCGACCTGCTCGTGACCGCGAACATCGTCACCCACACGCTGGCGCTGCGTCCCCTGGGCATGATCATCCAGTCGGCCACCGCCGCCGGCGGCTACCTGGAGGCACGTGACACGCGCCGGGCCTGGGCCGCGCGCGAGCGCGAGCTGGCCTCCGCCGACGGTTCCTACCGCCACATCCGCTCGCCCAGAAGCCCGCGCCCGGCCCCGCTGAGGCACAGCCCGGTGGAGCGGTTCGAGCGTGCCGCGAGCCCCGCGGCGGCGGGCGTCTCCGGCCTGACCCAGCTTCTCGGCCACGACCGGCACCGGACCGTCGCCATGCTCACCGCGACCACGCCCAAGGCCGCGAAACAGGGCAGGGAGTCCTTCGCCTCGGCGATCGGGCGCGCCCTGGCCCGGCGCGGGGCGATCGTGCTCGACTCCCGGGCCCTGCGCCACATGGACGGCATCGACATGGTCGTCCTGGACGCCGACGTGCTCGGCACGGGCTGCTGGGAGATCGACCATGTCGTCCCGCTGGGCGACGGGGCCGGCACCGACGGGGCGGACACCGACGGGCTGCACGCGCGGCTGCACTCCCTGCTGGACCTCAGCGACCCGGGCGCGCGGCGGGAACGCGACGGCTGGGCGGCCGAGCCGGTCGAGGCCCCGGCCGTGCTCGTCGCGGCCGAGGCCGCCGGCTGGGAGGTCCGGGGCGTGCGGGCCGTCCGCGTGACGAGGCAGGGCGTCCCGGTCGCCCTGGTCGGCATGACCCCGGGCGTGGATCCGCTGGCGGACGCCGTCGTCGCCGCGGCCGGAAGCGGCTGCGCCGTGCGGCTGGCCGGCGGCGGGCCCGAGCTCGGCGCGCGGCTCGGGGTGGACGAGACCGTACCGGGAGGCTCCCGGCTGGCCCGGTCGGTCCGCGCGCTCCAGGCGCAGGGGCACGGGGTCGCGGTGGTGTCGGCACGGCGGATGGCCGCGCTGGCCCAGGCCGACCTGGGCATCGGCGTGCCGCGCCGGCCGGGCCGGACCCCCTGGGACGCGGACGTGATCGCCGAGCTGGAGGAGGCGCACCTGCTGCTGACCTGCCTGGCACCGGCCAGGAGGACCAGCGAGCGCTCCGTGTGGCTCACCACCGCGGGCACCACGGCCGCCGGCGCGCTGACCGCCTTCGGTTCTTCGGCCCAGGCGCTGGGCAGGGCCCAGCTGGCGAACGACTGTACGACGATCGCGACCATCGCCATGGGCGAGTGGGCGGGCTGGCACGCCGGCCGGGAGGCGCCCCCGGTCCGGGAGGACCGCACGCCCTGGCACGCGATGGCGGTCGAGGACGTGCTCTCCCTGCTGGAGTCCTCCCCCGGCGGGATCACCGAGGCCGAGGCCGCGCGCCGCAGGGCCTCGACGAGGCTGAAGAGCACGCAGGGCCCGCCCTCGCTGCTCCGCGCGTCCCTGGAGGAGCTGGTCAACCCGATGACGCCGATCCTGGCGGCCGGGGCGGGCCTGTCGGCCATGGTCGGCTCGGTCTCCGACTCGGCGATGATCGCCACGGTGGTGGCCGCCAACGCGCTCATCGGAGGTGGCCAGCGCTTCAGCGCCGACCGGGCGCTGAACCGGCTGACCGAGGCGGTCGCGACCCCGGCGCGGGTACGCCGCCCCCACCAGCCCGTGAGCACCACGATCGACGGGCTCGTACGGGGCGACGTGATCGAGCTGCGCGCGGGCGACACCGTGCCGGCCGACTGCCGCGTGACCAAGGCGACGAACCTGGAGATGGACGAGTCGGCCCTGACGGGCGAGTCCCAGCTCGTCGCCAAGTCACCGGCGCCGGTCAACGCGCCGGCCGTCGCCGACCGCACGTCGATGGTCTACGAGGGGACCACGGTGGCCGCCGGCGTCGGGCTGGCCGTGGTGGTCGCGGCGGGCGAGTCCACGGAGGCGGCCAGGACCGCCAGGCTCACCCGGGAGCAGCCCCCGGCCTCGGGCGTGCAGCTGCGGCTGCGGTCGCTGAGCCGGCGCATCCTGCCGGTCGCGGTGGGCTCGGGCGTGGTCCTGCTGGTCGCCGACCTGATGCGGGGCAGGTCCCTGCCCGCGGCGCTGGCGCCCGCGGTGAGCCTCGCCGTCGCCGCAGTGCCCGAAGGGCTGCCGTTCGTCGCCTCGGTCGCGGAGCTCGCCGCCGCCCGGCGGCTGTCGACGCGCAACACCCTGGTGCCCAACCCCTCCACGATCGAGGCCCTGGGCCGGGTGAACGTGCTCTGCTTCGACAAGACCGGCACCCTCACCGAGGGGCGCATCAGCCTGAGGTGCGTCTCGGACGGGCAGGACGAGCGTCCCGTCGAGGCGTTGACGCCCGCGCTCAGGAAGATCGTGGCGGCGGGCCTGCGGGCCGGGCCGCGGCACGACGACGGGCGGCCGGTCCCGCACCCCACCGACCGGGCCGTGCTGAACGGCGCCGAGCGGCTGGGCGTGACGCCGGAGGAGGACGGGGCCTGGGAACGGATCGACGAGCTTCCCTTCGAGCCGGGACGCGGCTACCACGCCGTGCTCGGGACGGGCGGCTCGGGACCGCTGCTCAGCGTCAAGGGCGCCCCCGAGATCGTGGTCACCCGCTGTTCGAGCGCGTTGCGCGACGGCCGGGTGGTCCCGCTCACCGACGTCGTCGAGGCGGAGCTGGGCAAGGAGCTCGACCAGCTCGCCAGGCGGGGCTACCGGGTGCTCGCGGTCGCCGAACGCGCCGCCTCCGACCGTCGCGACCTGGACGAGTCCCGCATCCAGGACATGTGCTTCCTGGGGTTCCTCGGCCTGGCCGATCCGGTACGGCCCACCGCGGCCGAGAGCGTCGGCCGCCTGTCGCGGGCGGGCGTGCGCATCGTGATGATCACGGGCGACCACCCGAGCACCGCCGAGGCGATCGGCGCCGAGCTGAACGTGCTGAACGGCGGGCGGGTCATGACCGGCCCCGAGCTGGACGACCTGGACGACGACACGCTGGTGGAGGCGCTGCCCGACGTGACGGTCTTCGCCAGGACCACCCCGGCCCACAAGGCCAGGATCGTCGCCTGCCTGCGCCGGGCGGGCAAGGTCGTCGCGGTCACCGGTGACGGCGCCAACGACGCCCCCGCGATCCGGGGCGCGGACGTGGGGATCGCCCTCGGTTCCCGCGCCACCCCGGCGGCCCGGTCGGCCGCCGACATCGTGGTGACCGACGACCGCATCGAGACGATCGTGGACGCGATCATCGAGGGCAGGGCCATGTGGAGCTCGGTCCGCGACGCGCTGAGCATCCTGCTCGGCGGCAACATCGGCGAGATCGTCTTCGCGGTCGGGTCCAGCCTGATCAGCGGCGCGAACGTGCTGAACACCCGCCAGCTCCTGCTGGTCAACCTGCTCACCGACATGCTGCCAGCGATGGCGGTCGCGGCCCGTCCCCCCGCGGCGGCCAGCCCCGAGAAACTCCTCCAGGAGGGGCCCGAGGCCTCGCTGGGCGCCTCCCTGACCCGGGACATCCAGCTCCGCGCCGTCACCACGGCGAGCGCGGCGGGCGCGGCCTGGGCGATCGGCCGGATGACCGGCACGCGCGGCCGGGCGGACACCATGGGCCTGGTCGCGCTGGTGGCGACGCAACTTCTCCAGACGCTGGTCCTGGGCAGCCGGGACCGCATGGTGGTGCTGGCGTCCCTGGTCTCCCTGGCCGTGCTGGGCCTGACCGTCTCGGTGCCGGGCCTGTGCCGGTTCTTCGGCTGCCACGTCCTCGGCCCGACAGGATGGATCATCGCCCTGGGCAGCGCGGCCGCCACGACCGCGGCGGCCGTGGCCTTCCAGGCCGTCACGCAGGAGACGTCACCGAACGTTCACCGAACAGCAACCTGCTGATAGGTGACTTATCCACGTTTGGTATGAATTATCGCCTTAAGTGTTCCTTCTCACTGTGAGGCTCTGATGTCCGGATTTCTCTCCACCGTGCTCGCCAAGGCGGTCGTGATGCTGCTCGAGGCACTCCTCACCCGCATCGTCCAGTCGCTGATCACCTCGCTCTCCAGGACCGGCAACCTCGGCAGGAACGGCAACCTCGGCCTCGCCTGACCCGGGCCCGCGGGCCCCGGCCCGGATCCGGCCCCGGCCCTGGCCCTGGGCCGCGTCCGATCCCGGGTCCCGTCCCGCTCAGCGCGCCCTGGAGGTGATGAGCCGGGCGACCCTGCGGTGCTCGGCCGAGCGCAGCACCCGCTCCGCCCTGGCCGGGTCGGCCACCGGCGCCTTCCCCAGCAGGCCGCGGGCGGCCTTCAGCCTCAGCAGGCGCCGGACGGACTGGTCGAGCCGCGCCTCGGAGATCTTCCCGGACCGGACGGCGGCCAGCACCGCCCGGTGGGCCTCGTCGTAGTCCGGCGGCATCAGCAGCAGGTCCACTCCCGCCTGGATCGCCCGTACCGCCACCTGCCCGTCCCCGTACTTCTTCCGCACGCCCTCCATGTCGAGCGCGTCGGTCGAGACGACCCCGTCGAACCCGAGCTTCTCGCGGAGCAGGCCGGTCAGGATCGGCCTGGAGAGCGTGGCCGGGTCGCCGGAGGGGTCCAGCCGGGGCATCACGACGTGCGCCGTCATGATCGCGTCGACGTCCCTGCCGATGGCCGCGGCGAACGGCGGCGCGTCCAGCCTGTCCCACTGCGCGCGGGAGTGCTTGATCACCGGCAGCCCGGTGTGGCTGTCGACGCTCGTGTCGCCGTGGCCGGGGAAGTGCTTGGCCGTGGCCGCGATCCCGGCGTCGTGGAACCCCCGGACCGCGGCGGCCACCATCGGCGCCACCTTCTTCGGGTCCGAGCCGTACGCGCGCGGGCCGATCACCGGGTTGCGCGGGTTGATGTTGACGTCGGCCACCGGCGCGAAGTCGAGGTTGATCCCCAGGGCGCGCAGCTCGGTCCCGGTCACCTCGGCCGCCCGCCGGGCCAGCGAGGCGTCCCCGGTGGAGCCGATCGTGGCGGCCCCGGGCAGGTCGGTGACCAGCGGCGCGAGCCGGGAGACCTTGCCGTTCTCCTGGTCGGCGGCGATCAGCAGCGGGATCTCCGGCGACGCCTTCTGCAGCCCGTTGGTCAGCGCCACCACCTGGCGGACGCTCTTGATGTTGCCCGCCCAGGGGAACAGGATCACCCCGCCGGGACGATGGCGGGCGACCACCTTCGCCGGGGTGCCCGCGCCGAACCGCGCCTGGTTCTCCCCCGAGACGGTGTCGGCCGCCTGGCCGTACAGCACGGGCATGAAGAGCTGGCCGACCTTCTCCTCCACGGTCATCGAGGCGAGCACCGCCTCCACGTCCCGCGACCGCGCCGCCGGGGTGGCGGCGGTCGCCGGGACCGTGGGGCTCGCCGACGCCTCACCGGTGCCCGTACCGTCCGCCGTACCGGACGATCCGGAGCTCGCCGGGGTCCCGCCCGGCCCGGTGGCTCCGGCCGCGGGCGGGGCCGTCCTGGCCGAACCGGCGCATCCGGCCGCCATCGACAACACCGACGCCACCGCCGCCATCGACGCGGTCACCGCGATTCCCGTCACACGCATCCACCGAAACATGACGCTTACGCTATCCGGGTGGACGCCCCGGCGCCCGCCGCCGGTCCGCGGCGCACCCGGCCTCCGTCTCACCGGGCCGGGTCCGAGCGCACCCGGCCGCCCGTCTCACAGGGCCAGGTCCGCCAGGCCCGGCAGGTGGGAGCGGGCGGCGGCGCGCGCGTCCTCGGGGCCGGTCGCGGCGCGCGCGGCCCCCGCGGCGAGGACGCACTGCTCCCGGGTGTGTCGCGACAGCGCGGCCCGTACGGCGGGCAGCGCGGGTGCGGACATCGACAGCGAGGTGGCCCCCAGCCCGACGAGCACGCAGGCGAGCGCCGGGTCCGCCGCGGCCTCGCCGCACACCCCGCACGGCCTGCCGTGCTCGGCGGCGCCTTGCGCGGCCAGCGCGACCAGGTCGAGCACCGCGGGCTGCCAGGCGTCCTGGAGGCCGGTCAGCGCGCCCAGCTGCCGGTCCGCGGCGAGCGCGTACTGGGTCAGGTCGTTGGTGCCGACCGAGAGGAAACCCGCGTGCGCGGCCAGGTCGGAGGCGCGCAGCGCCGCGGAGGGCACCTCGATCATCACGCCCGCCGCCGGCAGCCCGGCCGCGTCGCAGGCGGCCGCGAACCAGGCTGCCTCCTCGGCGGTGGCCACCATCGGCGCCATCACCCGCAGCGCACCGGCCGAGCGCGCCGCCGCGGCGGCCAGGGCCGTCAGCTGGGCGGCCAGCACCTCCGGGTGCGCGCGCAGCAGCCGGACCCCGCGCTCCCCCAGGGCCGGGTTGGGCTCGTGCTCGCCCGGCGGCAGGAAGGCCAGGGGCTTGTCGGCGCCCGCGTCGAGGGCCCGCACGATCACCCTGCCGCCCGGGAAGGCGTCCAGCACCTCCAGGTAGGCGGCCTCCTGCTCGGCCGCCGACGGCGCCTCGGCCCGGTCCAGGAAGAGGAACTCGGTCCGGTAGAGCCCGATCCCCTCGGCCCCGTGCTCCAGCGCGGCGGCCACGTCGTGCGGTCCGCCGACGTTGGCGAGCAGCGGCACGGCGTACCCGTCGGCGGTGGCCCCGGGGCCGGTGACGGCGGACAGCGCGGCCTGACGCGCGGCGTCGGCGTCGCGCGCGGCGAGGACGTCCTCGCCGGAGGGCGCGGTCCGCACCAGGCCGGAGGTGCCGTCCACCAGCGTCGGGGTGCCCGACGGGATCGAGGCCGCCCCGGGGCAGGCGACCACGGCCGGGACCCCCATGGCGCGGGCCAGGATCGCGGTGTGGCTGGTCGGGCCGCCCTGCTCGGTGACGAAGGCGGCCACCACGTCCCGGGAGAGCAGCGCGGTGTCCGCGGGCGCCAGGTCCCGGGCGACGAGGACGTACGGCTCCCCGTCCCCGGTGGGCACCTCCGGGACCGGACGGCCCTCGATCACCGCGACGGCCCGGTCCCTGACGTCGTCCAGGTCGGCGACGCGCGCGGCGAGGTAGCCTCCGGCGGCGGCGAGCACCTCCCGGTAGCGGCCGAACGCCTCGTGGACCGCGCGGGCCGCGGCGGTACCCGCCTCGACCAGCTCGGCCACCCCGGCGGCCATCCCGGGGTCGCGCGCCATCATGGCCTGGGCCTCCAGGATGCCCGCGGCCTCGCCCCCGGCCCTGGCGCCGCGCTCCTCCAGGTCGGTGGCGACCCGCTCCAGCGCCCGGACGGCAACGGCCAGCTCCGCGGCGGCGTCACCGTCGTGCCGGGACCCCGGCTCCGGGACGGGGGCCCGGTACGCGAGCACGTAGGCGGGGCCGAGACCGACCCCCGGGCTCACGCCCACCCCCGTCAGCGCGCTCACGGCGCCGACGCGATCCCGGCCAGCCGGTCCAGGAGCTCGTCGGCGCCCTCGCCCTCGGCCCTGATCACCACCATGTCGCCCTCCCTGACGTCCAGCGAGAGGACCGACAGGATGCTCTTGGCGTTCACCGGCTCACCGGATCCCTTGGCGATGGTGACGTCCAGGGACGCCTTGGCCGCCGTCTGCACGAACGTCGCGGCGGGCCGGGCGTGCAGGCCGACCTCTGACTTGACGGTGACTTGGCGCTCGGCCACGTGTTCCTCCTGCGTATCGGCCGCGCGGTGGGGACCGCACGGCTCGTCGTTCATGTACCCGGGGGCCAGGTGACCCCCGTCAGGTCCGCGACCACCAGGTCGGCCGCGGCCAGGTCCGTGCCCTCGTGGGTCGTCGCTATGCCCACGCAGGCCATGCCGGCCGCCTTGGCGGCCGCGATCCCGGCGATCGAGTCCTCGAACACGACACAGTCTGCCGGATCCACCGACAGCCGTGCCGCGGCGAGCAGGAAGCCCTCGGGATCGGGCTTGCCCCTGGTCACGTCCAGGGCGGACACCAGCGTGTCCAGCAGGTCGCGGACGCCGATCTGGGCCAGCCGCTCCTCGGCCCAGTCGCGGCCCGCGGAGGTGACCACCGCGATCGGCGAGCCGTACGCCGCGACGCCGCGGATCAGCTCGGCCGCTCCGGGGACCGGCACGATGTCGGGCAGGCCGGGATGGTCCTTGAAGGAGAGGACCTCACCGATCAGGTCCTCGACCTTCCTGCCGGGGAACAGGTGGGCCCGCTCGGCCAGCACGTCGCGGCCCCGCCGTCCCATGAACTCGCGCAGCACGGTCTCGTCGTGGCTCACCCCGTGCCGCTCCAGCAGCATCGACCACATGGCCATGCTCCGCCGCTCGCTGTTGACCAGTGTCCCGTCCAGGTCGAAGAGCGCCGCCTTCGTCCGCCCTCCCGCGGCCGGCATGGCCGGTTCCATGGCAGGCCCTCCTTCCCCGTCGTCGTCCGTCGTCGTCCGTCGCTGTTACCGCCGGCCCTTCCAGCATCCCCGCCGCCCCGGCGGGACGCGAGCCCTCAGGCCGGGTCGTCCCACTCGAAGAGCCCGTCCCCCGCGGCCACCGCGCCCGCCGCGAAGCCGGAGACGGTACCCGTCGCGGCCTCCAGCGCCACGACCGGGCAGATGGGATGGCGCCCGCCCGCCTCGATGCGGGCCGGGTCCCACGCCATGACCGGCTGCCCCGCGCTCACCCGGTCGCCCTCGGCGGCCAGCGGCTCGAACCCCTCGCCCCTGAGCTCGACCGTGTCGATGCCCAGGTGGACCAGGACCCCGCGGCCGTCGTCGCCGACCACGACGAAGGCGTGCGGGTGCAGCTTGACGATGGTGCCCGCGATGGGGGCGACCACCGGGCCGGGGGTCCTGTCCGGCTCGATCGCCATGCCGGAGCCGACCAGGCCCTCGGAGAAGACCGGGTCGGGCACCGCGCCGAGCCTGACGGCCACCCCCGTGACCGGTGCCAGAACCGTGGTCACCGCACTCCCCTCGGCACGCCCGCCGCCCGCGAGGACGGTCCCGTCAGCCGATGATGTCCTCGATGTCGCTGGCGATCGTGTCGGCCTCGGGACCCACCACCACCTGGACGATGTTGCCCGCGGCCATCACGCCGTGCGCACCGGCCGCGCGCAGGGCCGCCTGGTCGACCTTGGAGGCGTCGCGCACCTCGGTGCGCAGCCGGGTGATGCACGGTTCGATCTCGATGATGTTGCCCGCACCACCGAGTCCAGCGATGATCGCGTCGGCGTCGGCCGCCATGTCGCCCTCCAATCGTGGCCATCCTGCTCCCAGGCCATGAACAGGCTAGAGGAGGCGGGCACCCGCCGGTCCGCGCCGGCGTCAGTCGGTCTGCGTCACCTTGTTGAGGCCGCGCGGGGCGTCGGGGTCGATCCCCAGCCGTCGCGCCAGCGCCTCGGTGAGGAGCTGGCCCGGGACGATCAGGCCCATCGGGGCGACCCACTCGGGCAGGTCGGGGCCGTTCAGCGCGGCGGTCGCGACCGAGGAGAGCGCGGTGCCGCCACCGACCGTGTACGCCGCCGCCCCCGCGCCGGTCACCCGCTCGGCGAGCGCCACCGTACCGGCCAGGGTCGGCCCGTCGCCGGCCGCGACCAGCAGGGCCGGGGTGTCGGAGTCGACCACCGCGATCGGGCCGTGCAGCAGGTCGGCGTAGGACAGGCCCATGGCGTGCAGGTAGCACGCCTCCTTGAGCTTGAGCGCCAGCTCCAGCGCGGTGGAGAAGGCCAGCCCGCGGCCGGAGACCACCACGCCCGGCTTGTCGGCGAGGCCCTCGACGATCGCCTCCAGGTCACCCGGGTCGGTGATCAGCTTCTCCACCGCGTCCGGGACCCGCCGCAGGTCGTCGCGGTCGACGTCGGCCCCCAGGCCGAGGGCGAGCACGGCCAGCGCGGCGAGCGCGGTGGTGTAGGTCTTGGTCGCCGGGACGGCCTTCTCCTCGCCCGCCACCGTGCACAGGGCCAGGTCCGCGGCCTGGGCCAGGGGGGTGCCCTCGCCGCCGTTGGTGATGGCCACGGTCCGGGCCCCGCAGTCCTTGGCCCAGGTCAGGGTCTCGACGATCTCCTCGGTACGGCCCGACTGCGACAGCGCGACGGCCAGCACGCCGTCCAGGTCCAGCCTGCGCCGGTAGGTGGTGGCGATCGAGGGGGCGGCCAGGGTGGAGAGCCTGCCCGTGTGCGCCTCGGCCAGGTACCGGCCGTAGACTGCGGCGTTGTCCGAGGTGCCGCGGGCGATGAACAGCAGCTGACGGGTCTGCCCCGCGAGCCGCTCCACCTCCGCGGTCCTGGGAAGGAGTGCGTCGAGCGTGGCTCTCAACGCAGCGGGCTGCTCGGCGATCTCGCTGCGCATCTTGGTGGTCATCTCGCGCTCATCCTTCGGTTCGGACGGACGAGATCGGGCCGTTATCGATCCGTCGCCGGTCCGTACGTTGACACCCTTTTCCGGCCTGTGGTCTAGTCCGGACTAGACCAGTACGAACCATAACTCATCAGTCATCTCAGATCGAGGGGGGAGGAATCTCATGGCGCACATCGACCCGGACAGCCCGGTCCCCAAGTACTTCCAGCTGCGGGAGATCCTGCTCGACCTGATCGAGAACAACGAGCTGGCCATCGGCACGGCGATCCCGTCCGAGCGCGAGCTCTGCCAGCGCTTCGGCCTCTCCCGGATGACCGTGCGGCAGGCCGTCGACCACCTGGTCTCCGAGGGCCGCCTCCAGCGGGTCGCCGGCAAGGGCACCTTCGTGGCCCGTCCCAAGATCGAGATGTCGCTGCGGCTCACCTCCTTCAGCGACGAGATGCGCGCCCGCGGCATGGAGCCCGGCTCCCGCGACCTGGACCGCCGGGTGGTCCGGGCCAGTGCCCACCTGGCCAGGGAGCTCGGCATCCGGCCCGGCGACGAGGTGCACTTCATCGAGCGGCTGCGGACCGCGGCCGACGAGCCCATGTGCATCGAGCGGGCCCACATCCCGGTCTCGATCGCGCCCGACCTGGACACCCACGACCTGACGGGCCGTTCCCTGTACGCCCTGCTGGAGACCCGCTACGGCCTGGTGCTGGACGCCGGCGAGCTGACCATCGACGGCGGCATCGCCGACCCCGGGGACGCGGACCTGCTGAAGATCCCGCGCGGCGGGGCCGTGCTGCTGCTCCAGCGGCGCTCCTTCGCCGGGGGCGTCTGCGCCGAACTCGGCGTCTCCACCTATCGCGCCGACCGCTACCAGCTCCGTACCATCCTGGAGACACCGGCCCGCCGCGGCTGACCCCGGTCGCCCGCGGATCCGTCCCCGCCCGTCCCCCGAACCCGTCCAGTGAGCCCGTCCCGCCGGTCCGTCCCGGCGGCCGGTCCCGCCGATCGCCGCCCCTCGTGACCGGTCCCGCCTTCCGGGGGGACCGCTCCGGGTGACCGGTCCCGCCGACCTCCTCCCTTCCAGCCCTGGAGGAAATGCCCGTATGAGTCCTCCTTCGGCGGACGCGGGCCTGCCCGCCGCCCCGGCCGGGTCCGCCGCGATGAGCGTGCTCCAGCGTCTGGGACGCTCCCTGATGCTGCCGATCGCGGTCCTGCCGGCCGCGGGCCTGCTGCTGCGGCTCGGGCAGGACGACCTGCTGGGCCGGAGCGACAGCGCGCTGCTCGACGACGTGGCCCGCGTCGTCGGCACCGCGGGCGGCGCCCTGTTCGACAACCTGCCCGTGCTGTTCGCGATCGGCGTCGCCATCGGGTTCGCGCGCAAGGCCGACGGCTCCACCGCGCTGGCCGCCCTGGTCGGCTACCTGGTCTTCCACGCCGTCAGCATGAACATGTTCTTCATCCTCTTCGACGCCGGCATGCGGGAGTCCATCACCGTCGAGGTGTTCGACAGGAGCACCCCGGGCGTCCCGGACGTGGTGCTCGACCTCGGTGCGCAGAACCCGACCCGGGTGCTCGGCGGCATCGTCATGGGCCTGGTGTCGGCGCTGCTCTGGCAGCGCTACCACCGCACCAGGCTGCCCACCTGGCTGGCCTTCTTCGGCGGACGCCGCCTGGTGCCGATCCTGACCGCCTTCGCCGGGCTGGTGATCGGCGTGTTCCTCGGCGCCGTCTGGCCGGTGCTGGGCGGCTGGGTCCGCGCCGGCGGGACCTGGCTCGCCTCCAACAGCGAGCTCGGCGCCGGCATCTACGGCATGGTCAACCGCGCCCTGCTCCCGCTCGGGATGCACCACATCGTCAACAACGTGATCTGGACGCAGGTCCCCGAGTGCGTGGTGGACGGCAAGAGGCTCGCCGGGGACCTGATCTGCTTCAACAACGGCGCCGTCGGCCACGGTGGCTTCGAGGCCGGTTTCTACCCGGTCCTGATGTTCGGCCTGCCGGCCGCCGCGCTCGCCATCTGGCGGGCCGCGCCGCCGCACCGGCGCACCGCGGTCGGCTCGATCATGATCTCCGCGGCGCTCACCGCGTTCCTCACCGGGATCACCGAGCCCATCGAGTTCGCCTTCATCTTCGTCGCACCGGTCCTGTTCGTGATCCACATCGTGCTGACCGGCGTCTCCCTGGCGCTGGCCTCCGCCCTGGGCGCCAAGCTCGCCTTCAGCTTCTCCTCGGGATTGATCGACCTGGTCCTGTACGGGACGGCGCCCAACGCCCAGGGGATACCGATCATCATCGTGATGGGGCTGGTCTACGCGGTGGTCTACTACACCGGGTTCAGCTTCCTGATCAGGAGGCTGAACATCATGACCCCCGGCCGGGAGCCCGAACCCGACGTCGACTCCGGCGAGTCCCCCGCGGTCACCACCGCGCCCCCCGAGCCCACCGGTGCTCCCCGGCCTCCCGGGCCTTCCGGGCCTTCCGGGTCCACCGGGCCTTCCGGGTCCACCGGGTCCGGGTAGTCCGGGGCGGTTCCGGGCGTCCGCCGGCGATCACCGCTCGGGCCGGAACCCGCTCGCCACCGCGACCGGCCACTCCAACCTGGGGTGACCTTCCTCACCGACCAGGACGAAACCACCGGGATCTCACGGAAGTTGGTGTGCGGCGTATCTGGAGGGCGGGCCGGAACCTCCTTGATGTGTGAGTTTCACCGCCCATGAGCCGCCCATCACGGAGTCGCCCATGTCATCCCCCCGACGCCCGCCGACGCTTCCCCGACTCACGCCTTCCCCGGCCGCCGAGCCCCCCTACGACGACGATCGCCGCGGCGGGGACGGCTCGGCCGCGCCGCCGTACGTGCAGGGGACCCTCGCCCTGCTCCTCGGCCCGGTGACGCAGGAGCCCCCGCCCCCGGTGGCCCGGATCGGCGGTGCGCGCCGAGGTCCCGCCCCCGAGGCGCCGGACCCCGCGCCGACGAGGCCGACGAGACCGCCGGGGCCGCCGGGGCCCGCCGCCATGGGCACCCCGGGTCCCGCCACGAGAACCCCGGATCCCGCGGGCACGAGGTCGCCGGGCGCGCCCCCCGACGACCGGTGGCTGTGGACCCTCGTCCAGGCCGTCGCCGAGATCCTGGCCGGGAGGCGTCCCCCGGCGAGCGTGTCGGCCCACCTGACCGCCAGGACCCAGGCCGAGCTGGCCCGCAAGGGAGGGACGATGCGGTGCACGCGCCTTCCGAGGGCGGGCAGGACGCACGTCTCCCGGCCGGAGACCGGGGTGGTGGAGATGTGCGCCGTGGTCGACTGCGGCGACCGTTCGCGCGTGCTGGCCCTGAGGCTGGAGCGCAGGGGCGTGCGGTGGCTCTGCGTCGAGGTCGAGACGACCCCCTGAACGGCGGCACGCCACCGGGGCCGTGGCACGCCGGAAGGGCCGTGACACAAGGGGCCGTGACACGCCGAAGGGCCCGCACGGTGACGTGCGGGCCCTTCGGGCGGCGATCAGGCTTCGACGTGCCTGGGGTCGCCGTGGCAGCGCTTGTACTTCTTGCCGGAGCCGCAGGGGCACGGGGCGTTGCGCTCGACGTTGCCGTACGCGTCACGCTGGGCCTTGGTGCTGACCTTGGTGTGCTCGGCCTCGCCGCTCTCGCCCGGGGCCGTGTACTCCAGCTCGGACGGGCGCTGCGGGCCGCGCAGGCCGCGGGCGATGATCGAGCGGGCCTCCGCGATCGCCGCGTCCTCGGAGGGGTCGGCCTCCTCGACGATCGGGTTGCTCTGCACCTCGACCTCGAGGTTGAACAGGTAGCCGACCGACTCCTCCTTGATGCCGTCGAGCATCTGGGTGAACATCTCGTAGCCCTCGCGCTGGTACTCGATCAGCGGGTCGCGCTGAGCCATCGCGCGCAGGCCGATGCCCTCCTGGAGGTAGTCCATCTCGTACAGGTGCTCGCGCCACTTGCGGTCGAGGACCGACAGGATGACGCGGCGCTCCAAGACCCGCATGCCCTCCGGGTTCATGGCCTGCGCGTTGATCTCCTCTTCGCGACGGTCGTAGGCGGCCATCGCGTCGGCCTTCACCCGCTCCTCCAGGAGCTTGGCGGTGAGCTCCTCGCGGCTACCGGCCTCCGCGACGACCTCGTCGATCGTGATGCCGATCGGGTAGAGCTGGCCGAGCGCCTTCCAGAGCTTGTCGAGGTCCCACTCCTCGGCGAAGCCCTCGGCGGTGGCCGCCGTGATGTACTCGTCGATCACGTCGTTGACGAAGCCGCGGATCTGGTCGCGAAGGTCGGCGCCCTCCAGGACCCGGTGACGCTCGGCGTAGATCACCTTGCGCTGCCGGTTCATCACCTCGTCGTACTTCAGGACGTTCTTGCGGATCTCGAAGTTCTGCTGCTCGACCTGGTGCTGGGCGGAGGCGATGGCCTTGGAGACGATGCCCGACTCGATCGGCACGTCGTCCGGGATGTTGAGGCGAGTCATGATCATCTCG
The DNA here is from genome assembly GCF_055586505.1 of Streptosporangium sp. NPDC050148. Lineage (NCBI taxonomy): Bacteria > Bacillati > Actinomycetota > Actinomycetes > Streptosporangiales > Streptosporangiaceae > Streptosporangium > Streptosporangium sp. NPDC050148. The sequence goes on from NZ_JBVJIA010000024.1 coordinate 116,394, forward strand.
ACCCTGGCCGAGTTGAACAGCCGCATCAGGTCGTCCTCGAGCGAGAGGTAGAAGCGCGACTCGCCGGGGTCGCCCTGACGGCCGGAACGACCGCGGAGCTGGTTGTCGATACGCCGCGACTCGTGCCGCTCGGTGCCCAGGACGTACAGGCCGCCGAGCTCGGTGACCTCGTCGTGCTCGGCCTGGACGGCCGCCCTGGCCTTCTCCAGCGCCTCGCCCCAGGCCTTGTCGTACTCCTCCGGGGTCTCGACCGGGTCGAGGCCGCGGCCGCGCAGCTCCAGGTCGGCGCGGAAGTCGGGGTTGCCGCCGAGCATGATGTCGGTGCCTCGACCGGCCATGTTGGTGGCCACGGTGACGGCGTGCTTGCGGCCCGCCTCGGCGATGATCGCCGCCTCACGCGCGTGGTTCTTGGCGTTGAGCACCTCGTGCTTGACGCCCCGGCGCTTGAGCTCCTTGGCCAGGCGCTCGGACTTGGCGACGCTGGTGGTGCCGACCAGGACGGGCTGGCCCCGGTCGTAGCGCTCCTTGATGTCCTCGACCGCGGCCAGGAACTTGGCGTCCTCGGTCTTGTAGACCACGTCGGCCTGGTCCTTGCGGATCATCGGCTTGTTCGTGGGGATCGGGACGACGCCGAGCTTGTAGGTCTGGTGGAACTCGTTGGCCTCGGTCGCCGCCGTACCGGTCATGCCCGACAGCGTCTCGTAGAGGCGGAAGTAGTTCTGCAGCGTGATCGTGGCGAGGGTCTGGTTCTCGTCCTTGATCTTCACGCCTTCCTTCGCCTCGATGGCCTGGTGCATGCCCTCGTTGTAGCGGCGGCCGTGCAGGACGCGACCGGTGAACTCGTCGACGATCAGGACCTCACCGTCGACGACGATGTAGTCCTTGTCCTTCTTGTAGAGCTCCTTGGCCTTCAGCGCGTTGTTCAGGAAGCCGACCAGGTGGGTGTGCTCGGGCTTGTAGAGGTTCTCGATGCCGAGCCAGTCCTCGACCTTCTCCACGCCGGACTCGAAGATGCCCACGGTGCGCTTCTTCTCGTCGACGGCGTAGTCGCCGGTGTTCTCCTCGCCGTCCTTGCCCTCGGTGCCCCTGCGGAGCCGGGGGACGATCTTGGCGAACTCGGAGTACCACTTGCCGGACTGCTCGCCGGGACCGGAGATGATCAGCGGCGTCCTGGCCTCGTCGATGAGGATCGAGTCGACCTCGTCGACCACGGCGAAGTAGTGGCCGCGCTGCACGCACTCCTCGAGCGACCAGGCCATGTTGTCGCGCAGGTAGTCGAAGCCGAACTCGTTGTTCGTGCCGTACGTGATGTCCGCGTTGTACTGCTTGCGGCGCTCGTCGGCGGGCATGTTCGCCAGGATCACGCCGACTTCGAGGCCCAGGAAGCGGTGGATGCGGCCCATCTCGTCGCCGTCGCGCTTGGCCAGGTAGTCGTTGACCGTGATGACGTGGACGCCCTTGCCCGTCAGGGCGTTGAGGTAGGTGGGCAGCGTACAGGTGAGGGTCTTGCCCTCACCGGTGCGCATCTCCGCGATGTTCCCCATGTGCAGGTTGGCCCCGCCCATGATCTGCACATCGAAGTGGCGCTTGCCCAGCACCCGGCGGGAGGCCTCGCGAACGGTGGCGAAGGCCTCGGGAAGCAGATCGTCGAGGGATTCGCCCTCGGCGTAGCGCTTCTTGTAGTCGTCGGTGAGCGCGCGAAGCTCGGCGTCGGTCAGGCTCGTGAAGTCGTCTTCGATGGAGTTGACCTGGTCGGCGATCCGCTTGAGCTTACGCAGAAGCTTGCCTTCGCCGGCGCGAAGAATTCTATCGAGAAAGGCTGGCACTTTAGGTAAAGCTCCTCGCAGGTCTTCCGCGGCCGGACCGGCCCGGCTGAGGACGAGACATGGTTCTCCGCTGCCATCGTAGGCGGTTCCGCCACCAGACACAGCCACCCTGAAAGACGCTCTTGTGGCCCACGGAGTTCCTTGCCCTCTTCTTTGAGAGAGTACGACCAGCTTTAAAGGGTATGTCGGAGTTCGCCACTTCCGTAATGATCGACCTTCGGATGTGTCGCCGGATCTGGAAGGAGGGGCCGTGACGGCGGAAGAGAACCCCAGGGCCACCGAGGCCGGGCATCCCCGCACGAGGGAGACGCCCGAGGGAAGCCACGGCGGCAGGGCGTCGTCCTGGCTCGCGGTGACCGTGATCCTGCTGGGCTTCGCGATCGGCGGGGTCGCCCTGTGCATCGGCCCGAACTGGACGGTCTTCTGGATGGGCGTGGCGGTCTGCGCCATGGGCGGCGTGCTGACGCTCGTCTTCAACGTCTTCTCCGACGTCGTCGTGGACGCCCCGCGCGCGAACACGAGCGAGGGTCTCAGCGGGCAGAGCGTCCTCGACTGACACGGGCGTCACGCCCTGGGCGGACGGGACGGCGCGGGGACTCCCCCGTTGACACCGGCATAACGTTTTCGTCGGTGTGAGGCGCTAGCCTCGGCCGTACGACGTGTTGTCTCCCCAGGGGTGGTTCATGAAGCTCTCCCTCTCCCCCGACGAGGCCCGCCGCGTGATCCTGCACGCCCAGGGCTTCCTGGGCGCGCAGGCCCGGCGTGGCGGAGTCCCCGCGACCCTGCGCCGGCTCGGAGCCGTCCAGCTCGACACGATCTCCGTGCTGGCCCGCTCCCACGAGCTGGTCGCCTACGCGCGGCTGGGCGCCGTGGGCCGGGCGGCGGTGGAGCGGGCCTACTGGGACGAGCCCGCCCGCGCGTTCGAGTACTGGTGTCACGCCGCGTGCATCCTGCCGATCGGCGACTGGCCGCTGTACGCCTTCCGCCGGAGGTACTTCAAGGCCAGGAAGTTCCGCTGGCACGAGGTGCCCGACAGCGTCGGCAAGGTGCTGCACCTGGTCCGCGAGAACGGCCCGATCACCACCGCGGACATCGGCGGCGCCAAGAAGGGCGGCCCGTGGTGGGACTGGTCGGACTCCAAGATCGCCATCGAGTGGCTGCTCGACACCGGCGAGGTCGTCTGCACGCGCCGGGTGGGCTGGCGGCGCGTCTACGACCTGGCCGAGCGGGCGGTGCCGGCGGACCTGCTGGCCGAGGACCTCTCCGACGCCGAGTGCGTCACCCGCCTGGCCGGGATGGCCGGGCGCGCGCTCGGGGTGGCCACCCGCGCCGACCTGGTCGACTTCCTGCGCCTCAAGGCGCCCGAGGCGTCGCTGCTGGACAGGTGCCTGTCCGAGGGGATCACCGGGCTGGTGCCGGTCCGCGTCCCGGGCTGGCCGGAACGGGCCGCCGACGCCTGGGCCGACCCGGCCGCGCTGGAGGCGGCCCCTTCGGGCCGTCACCGCACGACCCTGCTGTCCCCGTTCGACTCCCTGGTGTGGGACCGCGCCCGCACCGCGCGGGTGTTCGGTTTCAACCATCGCCTGGAGGCGTACGTGCCCCGGGAGAAGCGCGTCCACGGGTACTTCACGATGCCGGTCCTGGCCGGAGGGCGTCTGATCGGCCGGGTCGACCCGGCCCGGGAGGGCTCGGTGCTGGTGGCCCGCCAGGTGAGCCTGGAGGCGGGTGTCACCCCGGCCAGGGGCGCGGCCCCGCTGGCCGCGGCCCTTTGGGAGGCGGCCGGGTGGGTCGGCTGCGAGACCGTCCGCGTCGACCGGGTGGACGCGGCGCTCGCCGGTCCCCTGCGAGACGCCCTGAACCGGGAACCCTGAGCCGGACGGCCCGACCGGGCTCCGGGACGGACGGCGCCGGCGCGGTGAACGCCTGGGCGCTCACCGCGTCGGCGGCAGGTCAGGTGATCTCCAGCATCCGTTCGCGGACCGCGTAGACCACGGCCTCCATCCTGGAGTGCAGCTGAAGCTTGTCCAGGATGTTCCTGACGTGGTTCTTCACGGTGTTCTCCGAGATGAACAGCTGCTTGGCGATCTCGCGGTTGTTCATCCCCTTGGCGACCAGGCGGAGGACCTCCATCTCCCGCTCGGTCAGGCGCGGGACGGGGAGCTGCGGGGGCCGTTCGGCCTCCTTGCGGCTCATGTTGGCGAACTCGCTGATGAGTTTGGCGGCCATCGCCGGATTGATCAGCGACTGCCCCTCGTGGACGCCGCGCACGGCCTCCGGGACCTCGTCGAGCTGGACGTTCTTCAGCAGGTAGCCGGTGGCCCCCGCCTTGATCGCCTCGAAGAGGTCCTCCTCCTCGTCGCTCACCGTCAACATGATGATCCGCGTGCTCGGCACCGAGGCCTTGATCTCGCGGGTGGCCTCGATGCCGCTCCTGCGTGGCATCCGGACGTCCATGAGCATGACGTCCGGGGTGAGGCGGTCGGCGAGCTCGACCGCCTCCTGACCGTCGCTCGCCTCGCCGACAACCTCTATGTCCGTCTCGGCGGCCAGCGCCATCTCCAGACTGCGGCGGATCAGCGCGTGATCGTCAACGATCAGCACACGGATCGGTTCACCGCGCCCGGTCGGGCCGGTTGCGTCGTCGGGTTCCGTCACGCCTCCTCCTCGGGGGGCCAGAGCCGGTGGACCGCCATGATGACACGGGTTTCATGGTCCTCGGTTGGTCGGAGAGGATCTTCGAACGCGGCCGTCAGGGTTCGACGAGCCGCAGCACGCCGTAGTTGTACCCCTGACGCAGGTACACGACGCTCGGCTGCCCGCTCTCCTTGTCGCGGAACAGGTAGAAGTCGTGCCCGACCAGCTCCATCTCGAGGAGGGCCTGGTCGATCGTCATCGGTTCGGCCTTGTGGGACTTCTCCCGGACGATCAGCGGCCCGTCGCCGTCCATCTGGATCGGGATGAGCGACTCGTCCTCGGGGAGGTCGTCCTCCGTGTTCCTCTCCACGTCGGCCTCGGCCTCGGGCTGCTTCGTGAGCACCGCGCCGGGGTCGCTCTCCAGGGACTCCGCCAGCGCGCCGGCGGTCAACTCGGCGACCGACGGAGGGCAGTGGTTGCCGTGGTGGATCTTCCGGCGGTCGGCCAGGCGCCGCAGCCGTCCTTCGAGTTTTCCGAGTGCTATGTCAAGGGCGGCGAAGCGGTCGTCGGCCGAGGCCTCCGCCCGGACCGCGGGACCACGTGAGTGGATGGTGAGCTCGACCCGCTCACGCTGGTCGACGATGCGCGGATTACGTTCCTTGGACACCTCCACGTCAACGCGAATGAGCTTGTGGTCCAAACGCTCGATCCTGGCCAGCTTGGTGTTCACGTGGTCACGGAATCGGTCACTCACTCCGGTGTGCCGACCCTTGACGATGATCTCCATGCACAGCCCCCCTTCGAATCTCGACGGTGGTATTGCGACACCCGCTCGGCCGACCTGGTCTTCGTCCCCACATCCGCCTGCTGAGGGTTTCGCAGCTCTTTGCCACTACATGCCCTTCTCTCCTGGCAAGGAACATCTGGCTCCTTGGGAAGGCAGGACTTACCTCTAAGCCGCACCGTGATCGATCGACGAGAAGTCGTCTTACGTGGACCGTTTCGCCTGCGGCTGGCATCGGCTAGCCGGGCCGGCCTCGTTTCGGAGGTCGGTCCGGCGCAACCACGGACCCGAGCGGGTGCCATGGCTCAGACGCTATCCGTATCCAGGCCGAATGTCAGCACGGCGGCCGATCAAAGGATCACTTTGCGTAGTCCGCGGCCCGGTCCGGGCCCGGGGGAGGCTCCGTCCGGGGGGCGGTGGAGCGGCCGGGCCGCGTTCCGGGCCCCGGCGATGAGCAGCGCCGACGGCGCGTCGAGGACAGCGAGGTGTGGCCGCGGGGTGAGGGAACCGTCACGGCGGGGGCCTCACCCAGGGTCACGATCTTCGGATCGTGTTCTCCGGCGTGTCGCGGCGACCGTGGCGGCCAGCGAGGGGGTCACGCCCACCTCCCGGAGCGCCCTGGCCGCCTCGGCGAGCGTCGCCCCGGTGGTGACGACGTCGTCGACCAGCACGATCGCCTCCGTGCCGCCCCAGGAGCGCGGCACGGGCGCGTTGCGGCCGACCGCGACCGTGAAGGCCGAGGAGAGGTTCGCGGCCCGCTGGAGAGAGCTGAGCCCCGCCTGGTCGGCGACCCGGCGGCGCTGGGCGAGCACCCGCGCCACGGTCGCCGGCCAGCCGGCCTCCCGGAGGTAACCGGCCGCGAGCTCGGCGAGCCGGGCGACCGGGTCGTGCCCGCGGCGCCTCAGCGCCGGGCGGGCGCTGGGCACCGGCACGAGCAGCACCGGCCGCTCACCGGCCGCGGTGGCGACGGCCAGGGCCAGCGCCCCGGCCAGGGGCGGAGCCAGGGCGGTGCGCCCGCGCTCCTTGTAGGCGATGATCGCCCGCCGTACGGCGGGGGTGTACTCGGCGGCCGACCAGCAGTCCGGCAGGCCGGGCGGGGCCGGGTCGGGGGTGCGGCGGGCGGGCTCCCCGTGCAGCTCCGCCGCGCAGCGGGGGCAGACGAGGGCGCCCGGCGCGTCGCATCCGGCGCAGCGGGGCGGCAGGATCAGGTCGAGCATGGCGGTCGTCACGAATTCACCGTGCCATACCGCACCGACAAAAAAGCCCAGCCCAGGGCACCGGCGGGAGTCCCGCGCGGACCGGGGGCACCCGCCCGCGGCCCGGGTGCGAAAGGACCGGGCGGCCCGGGGACCACCGGGCCGCCCCGGCGCTCAGTCCAGCGGGAAGACCGGGAAGGAGGGGCCGTTCTCCACGAAGTCGGTCGAGCCGTCCTCGTGCTTGACCAGCGGTTCCCACTTGGTGGAGGTCCAGTAGAAGACCTGCCGCTCGCCCTGCTCGTTCTCGGCCCCGGCCAGCAGCCTGCCGTCCAGGGCGGTGATGCTCTTGATCCGCGAGCCGGTGCCCAGCGAGACGGGCTCGGCGGCGACCGACGCCTCCAGGAGCTCCGAGGTCCCGGTGAGCACGTAGAGGGTCCTGCCGTCGTTCCAGGCGATGTCCTCGATCTTCCGGCCGGCCTCGCTGTGCACCACGGTCTGCAGGTTGGTGATGCGGGTGCGCTCCTTCTCGCCGATCACCGTGCCGACCTGGACCTGCTCGCCCAGCCCGTCCTTGACGATCACCGCGACGTGCACCCCGTCCCGCGCGACCTTGAGCGACTTGACGAAGACCGTCTCCAGGTCGGGGGCCTGCACCCGGTAGTGGCGCTTGCCGCCGCTCTCGTACCGGCTCACGACCGAGGTGTGGTCGTTGGGCCGGTCCACCACCCAGAGCGTGTGGTAGCGGTCCCAGGCGGGCGGCGCCAGGGAGTGCCCGGTCACCCAGATCCGCCACTCGCCTCCGGCGGCGATCGGCGCGACCGAGATGTCCGTGCGCTCCTGGGACAGCTCGGCCACCTGCCTCTCGGCCTCCCCGCTGATCGCCGGCGGGTGGTCGCCCTGCTGTTTCTGCCCGGCCCTGCCCGGTACGGGCTGCCCGGTGTTCTCCTTGCCCAGCAGCCGCAGGCCGCCCCCGGAGAGGTAGAACGGCTCGACGGTGCCGGGGGCCAGCCAGGAGTCGAAGCTCGACTGCTTCTGGGCGTCGATGCGCAGGGGCGCGTCCGGGTGGTAGGACTCGCCGTTGACCTTGACCTCGAAGCCCAGGCCGCCCTTGGTGAGCGCGGACAGCGTGGCGGCGAGCTGGGCCGACATCGGGTCGATCAGGTCGGCGGGCACCCTGTCGTCGAGGTCGACGACGACCCGGTTGTTCTCGGTGGTGACGTCGAGGAGCCCGACACCGGTGAAGGCGGTGCGCACCGCGTCCTTCAGCGAGCTGCTCGGTCCCCGCAGCAGCCGCTCGACCGTCGTCTTGGCGAAGTTGGCCCCCGGGTCGATGGGCACCCGTACCTGGTCGGCCACCAGCGCCTTGCGCCGGGCGTCGAGGAAGTACAGGTCCACCGGCAGGTAGCCGCGGGCGACGTCGGCCTCGGACAGCAGCAGCCCGTCCGGGGCCGAGCTGATCCGCCACTCCCCGCCCGCCTGCATGGAGAGGGTGAAGGGCTCGTTCAGCGGGCCGCCGCCCGGCCGGTAGCGGCCGTCCGGGTCGATGGTCGCGACCTTGGTGCCCTTGAGCGTGACCTGGGCCTGCCTGTCCTCGGTCCTGAGCGGCGCGAACCTCTCGTACGCGCCCTGCCGGTAGACCGTGACGCCGCTGCCCGGGTTCCACTTGGCGGCGAAGTCGGCGGCCAGGTACTCGCGGGCGATGCCGAAGCCGGGGTCGTCCAGGCTCGCCATGGCGGCGCGGAAACCGGTGACGACCTCCTCGGGCGACCAGCCGGGCTTCGGCCGCATGGCGATGACCCGCGCGTACGGGTCGCCCAGCTGGTCCCCCTTGCGCTCGTCGTCGACGGACACGACGGACTTGCCGCCGGTGGGGATGACCGAGCAGGAGGCCGTCCCCCACGCCGTGATCACGGCCAGGAGCACCGCCCCGGCCCGGCGCGCGATCCTGCCCCGCGCCACCGGCACCCCGGGCCGCGGCGAAAGCGGCCGCGGGCCGCCCCTAGTCGGCATCCCGTCCCCCGTCGCTCGCGGCCGGCGACAGCACCGGCGTCATCTGCCCGCGCCAGGTGCGGCGCATCTCCACCTCCGGCGGGACCAGCGGCAGCGGCGAGCCCCGCAGCACCGCCCCGGCCACCCGGGGCAGGGAGAGCCGGAACTGCGAGCCCTCCCCGTGCGCGCCCCACGCCTGCAGCCATCCGCCGTGCAGGATCGCGTCCTCGCGGGAGATGGCCAGGCCCAGGCCGGTGCCGCCGATGGTGCGGGCCCGGGACGGGTCGGCCCGCCAGAAGCGGTCGAAGACCAGGTTCTCCTCGCCGGCCTTCAGGCCCACCCCGTGGTCGCGTACGGCCACCGCCACCGCGTCCCTGTCGGCGGCGACAGAGACCACCACGTCGCGGCCCTCGCCGTGCTCGATCGCGTTGAACAGCAGGTTGCGCAGGATCCGCTCGACCCTGCGGCTGTCCATCTCGGCCATGCACGGCTCACTGGGAAGACGCAGGTCGAAGCGGGTGGAGTGGCGCTCGGCCAGCGCCTCGGAGTCGGCCACGGCGCGCAGCACCACGTCCCTGACGTCGACGGAGTCGACGTCGAGGTCGGCCGCGCCCGCGTCGTAGCGGCTGATCTCCAGCAGGTCGGCGAGCATCGCCTCGAACCGGTTGAGCTGGTTCTGCATCAGCTCCGCCGACCGGGCGGCCATCGGGTCGAAGTCCTCGCGGGCGTCGAAGAGCAGGTCGGCGGCCATCCGCACGGTGGTCAGCGGGGTGCGCAGCTCGTGCGAGACGTCCGAGACGAACTGGCGCTGGACCTGGGAGAGCTCCTCCAGCTGGTGGATCTTGAGGGCCAGGTTCGCGGCCATGTCGTTGAAGGAGGCGGCCAGCCTGGCCAGGTCGTCCTCGCCGCGGACCTTCAGGCGCTCGTCCAGGCGGCCCGCGGCCAGCCGTTCGGCGGCCTGCCTGGCCAGCCGGACCGGCGTGACGACCTGCCGGGTGACCAGCGAGGCGATGGCGGCCAGCAGCAGCACGAGCCCCGCGCCGACCAGGACGAGCATCCGCTGCACCGAGGCGAGGATCAGCTCCTCCCGCTCCAGCGGGACCAGGTGGTAGATCTCGTACGAGGAGCCCAGGGGGGTGCCGAAGGTGTCCAGCCGGGTGCCGATGACGATGCCCGGGACGGTCTCCCGCTGGCCCAGGTAGTGCAGCGGGGTGTACCAGGTGGTCTCCTCGCCGGGCTCCTTCCTGAACAGTTCCTCGCGCTGCCTGGCCGGGATGCTGATCGGGTCGATGTTCGTGGTCCCGTAGAACTCACCGGGCCGCGTCTCGTTACGGATGATCACCGAGTACCGGCTGGCGGACCCCGCGCGGCGGGCGAGGGCGGCGGTGGCCTGGCCGAGCGGGGTGTCCCCGGCCCCGGGGAGCGCCTGCCCCGAGTCGGCGGGCTGCTTGGCGGTCTCGGCGGCCGGCTGGCTGAGATAGCCGAGCACCGCGTTCCTGTCGGCCTGCGCCTCGCTCTTCGCCGCGATCTCCCTGTTCTCCAGGGTGGCGCTGACGATCTGCTGCATCAGGAAGACGCCGAGCACGGCGACGACCACGATGGAGATGACCATCGTGCTGGTGACCACGCGCAGCTGGAGCGAACGCCAGAAGATCCGGCGCACCCGCCCGGCCGCGCGCCGGGTACGCCGCCGCGCACCCCGCAGCAGCTGGCGCGGGGTGCGACGGCGTCTCTTCGGTGCGGAGGGCATCACGGGGTCCGGGGGGAGCCGCGGCTAGGCCGGTCCGGCCTTGTATCCGACCCCGCGGACCGTCACCACGATCTCGGGGTGCTCCGGATCCTTCTCGATCTTGGCCCGGAGCCGCTGGACGTGCACGTTGACCAGGCGGGTGTCGGCCGCGTGGCGGTAGCCCCAGACCTGCTCCAGCAGGACCTCGCGGGTGAAGACCTGGCGCGGCTTGCGGGCCAGGGCGACCAGCAGGTCGAACTCCAGCGGGGTGAGGTTGATGGTCTCCTCCTCCCGCTTGACCGAGTGCCCGGCGACGTCGATGGTGATGTCACCGATCTGCAGGATCTCCGGCGTCGGCTCGTCGGTGCGGCGCAGCCGGGCGCGGACCCTGGCGACGAGCTCCTTGGGCTTGAAGGGCTTGACGATGTAGTCGTCGGCCCCCGACTCCAGCCCCAGCACCACGTCGATGGTGTCGCTCTTGGCCGTCAGCATGACGATCGGCACCCCGGACTCGGCCCGGATGCGCCTGCAGACGTCGATGCCGTCGGCACCGGGCAGCATCAGATCGAGCAGGACCAGGTCCGGCCGGGTGTCGCGGAACGCGTCGAGCGCCTTGTCCCCGTCGGAGACGAAGGAAGGCTCGAAACCCTCCCCGCGCAGCACGATCCCGAGCATCTCGGCGAGAGCCGCGTCGTCGTCGACGACCAGCACGCGTCCTTTCATGGCCCCTCATTCGGTTTACGCAGTTCGGGAGTAATGGGATAAACCGCTCGGTGGTCGAAGATTACCCTCGTCCGCCTACTGGATGACACCGGTCGATGACCGGGCGTCCGAATGACGAATTTTAGGCGTACACGACGTGGAACGGACAGTGATGCCCCCGCACGGCCGCCCCCTGCCCGGCGACTGCGGGCACCGGGCGGTGATGACCACGGTCCCAGTCTGCGGCAGACGGCGGTGTCTCGGCCATCTCTCCGGCGTCTCCGCCGATCTCCGCGGGTGAAACGGGTACGTGATCGCCCGATCACCACGAACGGTGTGTCCACATGCCAGGATTGGGATATGTCAGACGGTCACGGCACCACTCCCGGCGCTCCCGACGCCCCCGGCACTCCCCCGGGCTGGGCGTCCAACCAACCTCCGCCGTACGGCGACGCCCCGGGATCGCCGTGGACCGCGCCCGGCACGACCCCCGGCGCCTCCCCGGCCCCGCCCGCGGGACCGGCACCGCAGTCCGCCCCCGGCCCCTGGCCCCCGTACGGGCAGGCACCGCCGCCCCCGCAGGGACCGCCCCACGGTCAGCAGCCCCACGGGCAGCAGCCGTACGGGCAGCCTCCCCAGGGCGGGCCTCCCTACGGGCAGCAGCCATATGGGCAGCCTCCGTACGGGCAGCAGCCCTACGGCGCGCCGCCCCCGGCGATGCGGCCCGGGATCATCCCGCTGCGCCCGCTCGGCCTGGGCGACATCCTGGACGGCGCGATCAAGCTGATGCGCTCCAACCCGAAGAGCGTCCTGGGCCTGTCGGCGATCGCCGCCGCGCTGGCGGCCATCCCGCTGGCGATATCCCAGACGCTCGCCCTGGACTCCATCGGCGCGGCCATCCAGGACCCCGACGCGGCCAACGTGCCCGACGCCGGCTTCTTCGCCGACTACGGCGGCACCCTGATCTCCTACGGCGTGCAGTTCGTCGCGGTCACGCTGCTGACCGGTGTGATCACCGCCATCCTGGGCCGCGCGGTCTTCGGCGGGAGGATGACGGCGGGCGAGGCCTGGGCGCGCACCCGCGGCCGGGTGCCGACCCTGTTCGGGCTGGTGGGCGTCACCCTGCTGATCATGCTCGTCCCGATCCTGCTGATCGTGGGGCTCTTCGCCGCGCTCGCCGCGACCGGGGCCGGGTACGCGGCGACGGGTATCGCGGGCGTGCTCGCACTGCTGGCCTTCATCGCCTACGCCATGTTCTTCACCACCCGGCTGGCGCTGGCCCCGTCCGCCGCGGTGCTGGAGCGGCGCGGGGTCGTCGACTCGCTGCGCAGGTCCTGGCAGCTGATCACGGGCGGCTTCTGGCGGACCCTCGGCATCCTGATCCTCACCCAGATCATCGCCTTCCTCATCGGCCAGGCGCTCGCCCTTCCCTTCGTGTTCGGCGGGACCTTCCTCGGCGTCCTGGGCGACGGCTCCCTCACCTCGAAGATCCTCGCGGCGGTGCTCATCGCGGTCGGGGTCACCCTCGGCTCGATGATCACCTATCCCCTGCAGGCCGCGGTCAACGGCCTGCTCTACGCCGACCGGCGGATGCGCGTCGAGGCCTTCGACCTGGTGCTGCAGACCGGGGCGATCGAGCAGCAGCGGCAGGGCTGGGTGCACGCCTCGGCCGACGACCTGTGGGACCCGTCCGTCGCGCCCGGCCTGTTCCCCGGGCAGGAGCGGCCGGACCGGGGAGCCCCGTGATCTCCCTGCCGACCCTCCCGGCCCTGACGCCCCCGGTCGGCATCGACCGCGAGGAGGCCCGGCGCCGGGCCTCCGGGGAACTGCTCGGGCCGGAGTACGCCAGGGAGTCATCGCTCGACCGCTTCTCCCGGTGGATGGACCAGTTCTTCGGGGACCTGCTGGACCAGGACGCCATCGGCGTCGTCGGCAGCGTGGCCGCGCGGACCGCCCTCGTCGCGATCGTGGTCGCCGCCGTCGTCGCCCTGCTCCTGGTCGCCCGCAGGACCTCCCGGAGCGGCACCGCGCGTACCGGGGGGGTCTTCGGCGACCGCCGCCTCACCGCCGCCGAGCACCGCGAGGCCGCCGAGCGGCTGGCGGAACAGGGCAGGTGGGCCGAGGCGGTCCGTGAACGGCTCCGGGCCGTCGCCCGGGACCTGGAGGACCGCGTGATCGTCGACGTCGCCCCCGGCCGCACCGCCGGGGAGCTGGCCGCCGAGGCCGGGCGTGCGCTGCCCGCGCTGGCCGCCGAGCTGACCGTGGCGGCCCGGGTGTTCGACGACGTGACCTACGGCGAGGTGCCCGGCACGCCCGAGGCGTACCGGATCATGCGTGATCTCGATGAGCACCTGCGGGCGGCCCGCCCCTCGGCGGTCGCGACGCCGGCGGCACCGACGGCGGCGCCGTGAGCCCGGCCGCGCCCGGCCGGGCCGACGCGGCCCTCGCGGCCCCCTCGCCCGGATCCGGCCCCGCCTCCCCGGGACCCCTGACGCCGTCCCCGAGTTCCGCGAGCTCCGCGGGTTCCTCAGGCTCCGCCGCTGCCACGACCTCCGTCTCCCCGACCGCCGCCGGTCTGTGGCGCGGCGGCAGGGGCATGCTCCTGGTGGCGCTGGTGGTGGTCGCGGGCGCGGTGGCCGGCGTGCTGCTGGGCGGCTCCGGCCAGGGCGGAAGGCTCCTGGACCCGGCCGACGCCTCCCTGTCCGGCGGCAGGGGCCTGGCCCGGCTGCTGCAGGCCCAGGGCGTACGGGTGCTGCCGGTCACCTCGGTGGCCGAGGCTGCCGCCCAGGCCGGACGGGCCGGACCGGCGGGCAGCACGCTGCTGGTGACCTCGGCCTTCCCGCTCACCGCCGGGGACGCCGGACGGCTCGCCGCGATCCCCGGCGACCTGCTGCTCGCCGGGGTGGGCCGGCACCTGCGGCTGCTCGCACCGGGCGTGACCCCGGTCCGCGAGGCGCGGGTACGCTCCCGCGAACCCGGCTGCCGGCTGCCGGCCGCGACGCGGGCGGGCAGTGCCCACGTCGGCGGCATGACCTATGTCGCACCGGCCGGGGCCGTCGGCTGCTATCCCTCGGGCGGACGGCCCACCCTGGTCTCCCGTTCCACCGGGGGCAGGACGGTCACCGTGACCGGCGACGACGCGTTCATGACCAACCTCCGGCTCGCCGAGGACGGCAACGCCGCGCTGGCGATGAACCTCGCCGGTGCCAGGCCCACCCTGATCTGGCTGACCGTCCCGGAGACCGGCCCGCAGTCGGACGGGCCCGCGGGGTTCTACGACCTGGTCCCCGAGGGGGTCAGGTGGGCCGTGGTACAGCTGTTCCTCGCGGTGCTGCTGCTGGCGCTGTGGCGGGGCCGCAGGCTCGGCCCGGTGGTGACCGAACGGTTGCCCGTCGTGGTCAGGGCGGCCGAGACCGTCGAAGGACGTGCGAGGCTGTACCGGGCGAGGCGGGCCCGGGACCGGGCCGCCGCGGCGCTGCGCGAGGGCTTCACCGACCGGGTCACCCCCCGGCTCGGACTGCCCTCCGGGGCGGGGGCCGACGCCCTGGTGAACGCGATCGCCGAACGGACCGGCCAGGCCGCGCCGCACATCGGCGCCGCCCTGTACGGGCCGCCGCCGGCCGACGAGGCCGGGCTGGTGGCCCTGGCCGCATACATGGACTTCGTGGAAAGGCAGGTCGGAAAGTCGTGACCACACCACCGGGGAACGGCGATCTCGCCGCGACGGTCTCCTCCCCCGCCGGGACCGAGCCGGGCACGCCCGGGACACCGCACGGCCCCGGAGCACCGCACGGGCCGGGGGCGCCGATGACGTCAGGGGCGCCCGGGACCCAGGGCGCCCCGGGCACGCAGGGCGTACAGAACGCACCGGGCATGCAGGGCGCACCGGGGATGCAGGGCGCGCCGAACGGGCCGGGGGCACCGGAGGTGCCGGGGGCGGACGCCGCGCGGCAGGCGCTGGCGGCCCTCAGGACGGAGGTGTCCAAGGCGGTCGTCGGCCAGGACGCCGTGGTCACCGGCCTGGTGATCGCGCTGCTCTGCCGAGGACACGTACTGCTCGAAGGCGTGCCCGGCGTCGCCAAGACCCTGCTGGTCAGGACCCTGGCCGCGGCGCTCTCGCTCGACTTCAAGCGGGTGCAGTTCACCCCCGACCTGATGCCCGGCGACATCACCGGATCGCTGATCTACGACGCGAAGACCTCGGAGTTCGAGTTCCGCGAGGGACCCGTCTTCACCAACCTCATGCTCGCCGACGAGATCAACCGCACGCCCCCGAAGACGCAGGCCGCGCTGCTGGAGGCGATGGAGGAGCGTCAGATCAGCGTGGAGGGGGACGCGCGCGCCCTGCCCGACCCGTTCATCGTGGCCGCCACCCAGAACCCCGTCGAGTACGAGGGCACCTACCAGCTCCCCGAGGCCCAGCTCGACCGGTTCCTGCTCAAGCTGACCGTCCCGCTGCCGCCGCGCGACCAGGAGGTCGCGGTGCTGGAACGGCACGCGCTCGGCTTCGACCCGCGCGACCTGTCGCACGTCCGGGCCGTGGCCGGCGCCGCCGACCTCGCCGCGGGACGCGCCGCGGTAGGCCGGGTGCACACGAGCCCCGAGGTGCTCGGCTACATCGTGGACATCGCCAGGGCCACCCGTCAGTCGCCCGCGCTCCGGCTCGGCGTCTCGCCGCGTGGCGCCACCGCGCTGCTGGCCGCGTCCCGCGCCTGGGCCTGGCTGTCCGGCCGCGGCTACGTGACGCCCGACGACGTCAAGGCGCTGGCCAGGCCCGCGTTGCGGCACCGGATCCAGCTGCGGCCCGAGGCCGAGCTGGAGGGCGCGAGCGCCGACGGCCTCATCGACGCCATCCTCGCCTCCGTCCCCGTCCCCCGCTGACCCATGGCGCTGACGGGACGGGCCGCCCTGCTGGCCCTGCTGGGAACCCTGGCCGTACTGTTCGCGCCCGCTCCGGGAGCCGCGGTGGCCGGGGTGACGCTGCTGATCGCGGCGCTGGTCGTGGTCGACCTGCTGCTGGCCGGGAGCGTGCGCCCGCTGCGCTTCACCCGGTCGGGCGAGCGGCTGGTACGGCTCGGCGAGTCGGTGACGGTGGAGCTGATCGTGGAGAACCCCGGACCGCGCCGGGTGCGCGGCGTGCTCAGGGACGCCTGGCCCCCCTCGGCCGGGGCCACCCCGCGGCACCTGCCGCTGGACGTGCCCGCGGGCGAGCGCCGCCGCCTGGTCACCACGCTCACGCCCACCCGCAGGGGCGACCGCGGGGCGGTCACGGTGACCGTACGGGCGCTGGGCCCGCTGGGCGTCGCGGCGCGTCAGGGATCGCACCGGGTGCCCTGGTCGGTCCGGGTGCTGCCGCCCTTCCTCAGCCGCAAGCACCTGCCCGCCAAGCTGTCCAGGCTCAGGGAGCTGGAGGGGCAGCACCCCTCGATGGTCCGGGGGCAGGGCACCGAGTTCGACTCGCTGCGGGAGTACGTGGCCGGGGACGACGTCCGCTCGATCGACTGGCGGGCCACCGCGCGCCGCGCCGACGTCGTGGTGCGCACCTGGCGGCCCGAGCGCGACCGGCGGGTGCTGATCGTGCTGGACACCGGCCGTACCTCCGCGGGCAGGGTGGGCATCTCCCCGATCCCGCCGTCCGCCACGGCGGCCGTCACCGAGCGGGCCGGCCGGGCCGGTCTCGCCGGTGAGGCGCGGGTCGTACCCGGCTGGCCGCGCCTGGACTGGTCGATGGACGCGGCGCTGCTGCTGGCCGCGCTGGCCTCGCGGGCCGGTGACCGGGTCGACTTCATGGCCCACGACCGGGCCGTACGGGCCTGGGTCTCGGGCGCGGGCCGCGCGGAGCTGCTCTCCTCGCTGGTCACCACCATGGCCCCGATCGAGGCCGAGCTGGTCGAGGCCGACTCGGCCGGGATGGTCGCCGCCGTCCTGTCACGGGCCAGGCGGCGCTGCCTGGTCGTGGTGCTGACCGATCTCAACCCGGCCGCGCTGGAGGAGGGCCTGCTGCCGGTGCTCCCCCGGCTCTCCTCGCGGCACCTGGTTCTCCTGGCCGCGGTCTCGGACCCGCAGGTGGCCGAGATGGCGGCCGGGCGCGGCACCTCCGAGCTGGTCTACGGCGCCGCGGCGGCCGAACACCTGGCGGCAGGGCGGCGCAGGATCACCGCCCTGCTGCGCGCGCAGGGCGTGGAGGTCGTGGACGCCGCTCCCGAGCGGCTCGCCCCCGCGCTGGCCGACGCCTACCTGGCGCTGAAGGCGGCCGGACGGCTCTGAGAACCGCGCCCCGCGGGAACGCTCAGCCGGCGCTCGGGGCGAGATCGGGGGCGCGTTCCATGTCGCCGGTCTCGCGGTCGGCCAGGGCCCGGCGGCCGAAGAAGATCACGTACGCGAGGAAGAGGACCTCGGCCACCACGCCGATGCCGATCCGGGCCCAGGTGGGCAGCCCCGAGGGGGTGACCAGGCCCTCGATCAGGCCGGAGACGAGGAGCACCACGACCAGGCCCAGGGCCACGCTCATCACGGCCCTGCCCTGCTCCGCCAGGGCCTCCAGGCGCCCTCGCGGGCCCGGGTCCACGGCCGTCCAGCCGAGGCGCATGCCGACGGCCGCGGCGAGGAACACCGCGGTCAGCTCCAGCAGGCCGTGCGGGGTGATCAGGCCGAAGAAGATGTCCAGCTTGTCGCGCGAGGCCATCAGCCCGGCCGAGACCGCCACGTTGAGCGCGTTCTCCCACAGGACGTACGGGATCGGCAGGCCGAGCAGCAGGGACATCATGATGACCTGCATCGAGACCCAGGCGTTGTTCACCCAGACCTGCCCGGCGAACGAGGCCGCGGGGTTCTCCGAGTAGTAGTCGGCGAAGTCGTGCTCGACGAGCTGGGTGATCTGCTCGGGCGTCGCGATCGCCGCCTGGACCGCGGGGTCTCCCGCCACCCAGGCCGCGACGACGGTGGAGACCAGCAGGAACGCGACGGTGGTGGCCACCCACCAGTGGCGGGCCCGGTAGGCGACCACCGGGAAGGAGACGGTGAAGAAGCGGACGAACTCCCGCCAGGCGGGGGTGTGCGCGCCGGTCACGGCCGAGCGGGCCCGGGCCACCAGCGCCGACAGGCGGCCCACCAGGATCGGGTCGGCCGAGGCCGAGCGGACCTGCGACAGATGGGTGGCCACCCGCTGGTAGAGGTCGACCAGCTCGTCGACCTCGGCGCCGTTCAGCGACCTGCGCCGCCGGATCAGGGCCTCCAGGCGGTCCCAGGCGGGGCGGTGCGCGGTGACGAAGGCGTCGATGTCCACGCGGGCAGCCTATCCAGTCGAAGGTAGGGTGCTGGATGTGTCCGATGTCGTAACCGGCGAGGCCGTGGTCGTAGAGGTACGCGTCGCCCAGCTCCCGAGCAGGGCCGCGGCGTTGCTGATCGACATGGCCGTCCAGGCCGCGACGCTGCTGGGCGTCTCCCTGCTGGTCGGCAGCCTGGGCCTGCTGAACGACCCCGCCCTGACCACGATGGTCTATCTCGCGCTCAGCGTGCTCGTGCTCGTCGGCTATCCGGTGATCTTCGAGACGCTCAGCCGCGGGCGCAGCCTGGGCAAGCTCGCCCTGGGGCTCCGGGTGGTCAGCGACGACGGCGGCCCCGAGCGGTTCCGTCAGGCCCTGTTCCGCGGGCTGGCCGGGGTCCTGGAGTTCTGGATCCTCAGCGGCGCCCCCGCGCTGATCAGCTCGCTGATCTCGGAGCGGGGCAAGCGGCTCGGCGACGTCTTCTCCGGCACCATGGTGATCTCCGAGCGTGCTCCCCGGCAGTACGGGCCGGTGCTGGACATGCCCCCGCCGCTCGCCGCGTGGGCGGCGACGCTGGAGCTGTCCCGGCTGCCCGAGCAGGTCGCGGCCACCGCGCGGCAGTACCTCATGCGCTGGCACGACCTGTCACCCGCCGTCCGGCACGAGATGGGCGTGCGCATCGCCACCGAGGTGTCGGCCTTCGTCTCCCCGCCCGCCCCGCCGGGCGTGCCGCCCTTCGCCTACCTGACGGCCGTCCTGGCCGAGCGCCGGCGCCGCGAGCAGTTCCGCCTGGCCCGGAGCACGGGCGCGTACCCCCCGGCCGTGCCGGCACCCGGCACGTACCAGACCGGTGCTCCCGCACCCGACGTGTACCGGCCCGGTGTTCCTTCATCCGGTGCGTACCAGACCGGTGCTCCTCAGACCGGTGCGTATCAGACCGGTGCTCCTCAGGCCGGTGCGTACCGGACCGGTGTTCCCGCGTCCGGCGAGTACCCGACCGGGCCCGCTCGTCCGCCGGTCGCCCCCGAGCCCGCCGACCGGGCGGGCGGCCCCACCCCGGGTGGTTTCGTCCCCCCGGCCTGACCGTCGTCCCGCCACCGCGCCCGTCGCTGTGCCCGTCGCTGTGCCTGTCGCTGTGCTCGTCACGCCTGTCGTGCCGGTCGCGTCATCGCGCCAGGGCCTCGCGGGCCGCGGCGAGCGCCTCCTCGGTGGAGGCACCGGCCTGCCGCGCGGCCTTGGCGAACTCCTCGGCCGCCGCGGCGAGCCGCAGGCGGAGCCCGTCGGCCTGCCCGGTGATGACGGCCGCCCGGCCCCGGCGCAGCTCGACCAGCCCCTCCTCGCGCAACTGCTGGTAACCGCGCAGGACGGTGTGCAGGTTGATGTCCAGGGCGGCGGCCACGGTCCGCGCCGAGGGGAGCCGATCCCCGGGGCCCACCATGCCGCCGGCCAGCGCGACGCGGACCGAGTCCGCCACCTGGTCGGCGAGCGGCTGGGCCGACGAGGGATCAACCGTGATCAACATTATGCCGTCTCCGCCTGTCGTCGCCTGTGCAGCCATCCGTTGACCAGGGCCGCCGCCTCCCGCGCCTCGCGCGTGGAGTAGACGAACCACCGGTCGTCGGCCAGGGACAGGGTGAGCACCGGGCCCTTTCCGCTGACGGCACCCCACCCGGCCGCATTGTCGCCCAGCCCGTACCGCTCGGGAGGGGGCTCGCTCCCCGCCACGCCCGCCTCGGCCTCGGCCGGTCCACGGTACGGGGAAGGCTCGTTACCGGTTTCGGCGAACCGTATCAGCGCATACGGCACGGTACGGGTGAAGAAGGGTATCCAGGGGAACCGCAGGGTCACCCCCGAAGCGTCGATCTGCAGGCGGGTGCGCGTCTTTGCCGCGACGAGCAGCGTCCATCCGATGAGCCATGCCTCGATGTGCCATTCGAAGCCGCCCCACACGACGATCGCCGTGGTGGCCGCCGTCATCACCATGGCGACCAGCAGGTTGCGGGTCGACCAGGCCGAGGTGGTGAACAGGACGCGCTGCCGCGGGCCGAGCGCCATGGCGGGGGCGTGCGACGGTGGTGCGGCGGTCACCCGGGGTGGCTGCGGCAGCGGACCCACCGCCACCCAGCTCACCGCGAACGCCCCGGCCGCCGCGAGGCCGACCAGCGCCACCTGCCACCCCGGCCGTTCCGCGGAGTTCGCGACCGGCATCGACAGCGCACCCCCCACCGGGAGTGCCAGGCCGAGGGTGAGGCTGGTGGCTGCCAGCACTCGCTGAATCGGGGGCAGGCGCCAGTGGAACAGGAAAGGGATGACGAGCATCATCTCAAACCACACCGCCATCCCGAAGAGCGGCTGGGAGGACACGTCTCGCCAGGTGAGCTCGTACCCGGCGTAGACGGGCCGGTCGGTGAAGCGGAAGTCGCCGGGACGGGGTTCGCCGTACAACCTGATCGCGGCCAGGGACAGGATCAGGAGGAGCACCGGGCCGAAGATCGTCAGGACCAGCCGGCGCGTTCGTCCCGGCGCGGCGTAGTCGAAACGGTGGACGGGCACGGCGGACATGGGCGCGGACACGGCTACCACTCCTTACTGTTTGTATTAGACTATAACAGTCTAAACAGTTGCGACATGGCTGGACCGCGGCCGACGGGAGAGGGTCCTGTCACGCCGAAACGCCCCGGCCGCAGGCGGCCGGGGCGTCGTTCACGGTGGGGCGGATCCGTCGGTCGACGGATCCGTCGTCGCGGGGGGGGGGTGCCGCGGGGGGGGGGGGGGGGGGGGGGGGGGGGGGGGGGGGGGGGGGGGGGTGGGGTGGGGGGGGGGGGGGGGGGGGGGGGGGGGGGGGGGGGGGGGGGGGGGGGGGGGGGGGTTTTTTTTGGGGGGGGGGGGGGGAGGGGGGGGGGCGGGGGGGGGGGCCC
>NZ_JBVJIA010000025.1:0-136841 GCF_055586505.1 Streptosporangium sp. NPDC050148
CCCCCCCCCCCCCCCCCCCCCCCCCCCCCCCCCCCCCCCCCCCCCCCCCCCCCCCCCCCCCCCCCCCCCCCCCCCCCCCCCCCCCCCCCGGGCCCTCAGTCCGGGCGCGGAGCCGGGTCGGTGGTGACCGAGCGGAGCAGGGGACGTGACAGCGCCGAGGCGCCCATGACCCCGGCGAAGCCCACGGCGACCGCGGAGAGCAGGGTGATCGCCCCGCTCACGCTGATGCCCGCGTACATGAACGGCAGCGCGCAGAACATGCCGATCAGGATGGAGCCCCCACCCATCACGGCGAGCGGGATGAGGGTCTCGGCGCGCCGCGCCCCGTCCAGCACCTCCAGCGGGGTCCCGGCCAGGCGGAGCAGGGCGTACGCCTGGCGCCGGTCGAGCACCGACGAGGCCGCGGTGATCCCCGCGCTCGCGATCGCCACCAGGAAGGAGACACCGAGCACGATCAGCGTGCCGGTACGGACGTCGCCGAGCAGTTCGTCGACCCGCCACCGGTCGTCCTCCGGCGAGGTGGCGACGTGCCCCGGCACCAGACCGGCGAGGGCCGTGCGGGCGGTGTCG
This sequence comes from Streptosporangium sp. NPDC050148, assembly GCF_055586505.1. NCBI lineage: Bacteria > Bacillati > Actinomycetota > Actinomycetes > Streptosporangiales > Streptosporangiaceae > Streptosporangium > Streptosporangium sp. NPDC050148. The sequence continues at coordinate 571 of NZ_JBVJIA010000025.1, forward strand.
GTCCGCGCGGCGTGGCCGTCGCCCGGGGGCAGGTCCACGACGAGCGTCCGCTCCCCGGGCGGGCCCGGCCGGTCCCCGGTATCGGACCCGGAGTCGGCCTTGGTCCCGGACCCGGAGTCGGCCTTGGTCCCGGACCCGGAGTCGGTCGCGGTGCCGGAGACCTGGACGCGGGCCTCGACGCCGGCCTCGGACAGCCGCTTCCTCGCCTGCCCGGCGAGAACGGTCGCCCGGTCGGCGGGGATCGTGATGCGCAGGCCGGTCGGGCCGGAGGGATCGCCCAGCAGGTCGGCCGAGGGGCTCAGCAGCCCGATGAACCCGGCGACGAAACCGGTCAGCGCCACCCCGCTGACGGTCCGCCAGGCCGACCTGGGGTCGTCGATCAGGCGGCGACCGGCCAGCAGCCGGACGGGCCCGCGGGCCGTACGGGCGGTGACCCGGCCGATGACGCCCACCACCCAGGGGCCGACGAGGTTGACGGCGAGGAAGGCCAGGGCGAGGACGACGGCGACGACCGCCACCGAGGTGCTCCGGAACGTCATCGGGACCGCGGCCAGGATCACGAGCAGGACGATCACGCGGACGAACCGCATCGCGGGCGGCGTCTCGCGCTTGGCCACCCCGAGCGGGCTGACCACCACCCGCCGCAGCCCGACCACCGCCGACAGGCCGACCAGCAGGGGTACGGCCAGCAGCACGCCCAGCACCGGAAGGACTCCGGGCCACAGGTCGCCCGCGAACCACGACCCGCCCGCCATCTGGATACGGCTCAGCAGCGGGACGGCCGCGCCGTACAGCGCCAGGCCGAGCACGGCCCCGCCGAACGCCGTGATCACCGCTTCGGCGACCGTCATCGCGGCGACCTGCCAGGGCGTGGCCCCCACCAGCCGCAACGTGGCCAGCCGCTGGTCGCGCCGGGCCACCGTCAGCCGGGCCGCCGCGCCGCCGAACACGAGCAGCGGTACGACCATCAGCACGCTCGCGATGATCGCCATGCCCTGGTAGGCCATGCTGTCCTCGCCGGTCCTGCCGGTGAGGTCGCCGATCCTCACCGGCGTCCCGGCCGCCCGGGAGTCCGGCGGGGAGCCCGACGCGGGGAGCGTCATCTCGGGGTCGGTGGGCGCGCGTCCCACCACGGCGACGAGTTCCCCCGGGTACAGCAGCCCGTCGTCGCCCAGCGTGCCCCGCACCGTGCCGGGGAAGCGCGCGGCGAGCTGCTTCGCCGGAAGTTCCCGCATCAGCTCCGCGAGCGCCGGTGACATCCATACCTCACCCGGCCTCGGCATCCGGGGCATCCCGGGCGGACGCGTCCCGTGGGCGTCGCGCAGCGGGGCGAGGTTCACGACCGTGACGGGCCGGTCCCGGACGTGGTCCTCGGTCGTGGACTGGACGGCGAAGGGCGTCCCCGAGGCCGGGACCGGGTTGCGCCACGCCTCCCGGTCGGCGCGTGCCGCGAAGGCGAGGTTGGCGGCCAGCGCGAAGAACAGCAGTGCCGACGAGACGGCCACGGCCGTGACCGTGAGCCCCGTTCCCAGGGTGGACCGGCGCCCGCCGCCGCGCAGCAGCCGCCAGCTCAGCTCCAGCAGGGTCCTCACGAGTTCCCTCCGGGCAGCACCCGGGTGCTCGTCCGGTCCCATGCCCCGCCGTGGTCCCATGCCCCACCGTGGCCCGGTCCCCCGCCGGGGGCGACGATCACCCCGTCGCGGACCTCGACGGTCCGGTCGCAGCAGCCGGCCACCTCGGGGTCGTGCGTGACCACGACCAGGGACGCGCCGTTGTGCTTGGTGGCCTGGACCAGGATGCGCATGATCTCCTGGCCGGTGGTCCGGTCGAGGGCGCCGGTGGGCTCGTCCGCGAAGATCACGGCGGGACGGGTGACGAGCGCGCGGGCGATCGCGACCCGCTGCGCCTGCCCGCCGGAGAGCTCGCCCGGCCGCCGTCCCTCCAGCCCGTCGAGCCCGAGCGGCCCGAACCAGGTCCGCGCCTCCCGTACGGCCTGCCCCCGCGCCGTCCCGCCGAGCATCAGCGGCAGCGCGACGTTCTCGTCCGCGGGCAGCTCGGACAGCAGCTGCCCGAACTGGAACACGAACCCGAAGCGGGTACGGCGCAGCGCGCTGCGCTCCCGCTCTCCCATCGCGTCGATCCGCTGTCCCAGCAGGTGCACCTCGCCGGTGTCGGGCTTCATGATGCCCGCGAGGCAGTGCAGGAGGGTCGACTTCCCCGACCCGCTCGGCCCCATGATCGCCAAGGCCTCGGCCCGGCCGATCCCGATGTCCACCCCGGCGAGGGCGACGGCCGGCCCGAACCGCTTGGTCAGGCGGTGGCCGGAAAGCACGAACTCACTCATGCCGTCGACTCTGGCCCGCGGGCCCCCTCGCCCGGATCGGCCGACCGGCCGATCGCTCCCGCGGCCCATCGGCCGAAAGTCCTGACGGTCGACACCGGTCGGCGCCGCCCGGGACAGGCCAGGGCGGGGACGGGCCGGTCAGGGCCGGTCAGCCGGTCAGGGTGGGGAGGAGGCCGTCAGGGCAGGGACGAGGGCAGCCCCAGGGCGTCGAAGTGGGCCAGACCGATGAACGAGGTGATCTCGGCGATGCGCCCCTCGCGCAGGGTCATCACGTCGATCCCCCAGGCCCGGTGCGCACCGGTCTGGTCGTCCCACAGGTAGGAGCCCACCGCGGGCTGGCCGTTGGCGCCGACCGGCAGGTGCCGCCAGTGCCCGCACGAGTTCAGCGGGACCCGTACGGCGAAGTCGGTGACGATGTCGATGCCTCGGTACCAGTGCGGCATCGGTGGCATCGACCAGGTGACGTCCTCGGTCAGGAGCGCGACCAGGGCACCGGCGTCGCCGTCCTCCAGGGCGGCGGAGTAGCCCGCGACGATCTCGCGGACCCTGGCGTCGTCGATCCGGCGGAGCGCCCGCTGCTGGGTGACGGAGGGCACCCTCTCCGCGACGATCCTGCGGGCGCGGGCCAGGGCGGAGTTCACCGACGTGACCGAGGTGTCCATCATCGTGGCGATCTCGGCGGCGGAGAAGCCGAGGACCTCGAAGAGCAGCAGCGCCGCCCGCTGGTTGCCGGGCAGGTGCTGGCACGCGGCGACGAAGGCGAGCTCGACCGCCTCGCGCTGCTCGTAGCGCGCGCCCGGACCTGCCGGGCCGTCGGCGAGCCCCACGTCGTTGTACGGGCCGAGCCAGGCGACGTCGGTCAACGGGGCGTTGTCGACCACGACGCGGTCGCTGGACGGTCCGAGGTCGATGGGCAGGGCCCGCCTGCCGCGGGTCGCGATGATGTCCAGGCAGGTGCGGGTGGCCACGGTGTAGAGCCAGGAGCGCAGCGAACCGCGCCCCTCGAAGCGGGCGAACCCCCGCCAGGCCCGGATCAGGGCGTCCTGCAGGGCGTCGTCGGCGTCATGGGACGACCCGAGCATGCGGTAGCAGTGGGCGTGCAGTTCCCGCCGCAGCGGCCGGACCAGGCGGGTGAACGCGGCGTCGTCCCCGCCGCGCGCCCGGGCCAGATCGGCGTCCACGGTGTTCCCGGTGTTCCCGGTGTTCCCGGTGCCCAGGGTGTCCTCGGCGTCCTTCGCTCCCTCGGCGCCCTTCGCGGTGCCCCACGCGGGTCCCCGGGGTCCTTCGGACTCCGCGGGCCGCTCACGTCCCGCGGGCCGGTCGGACCCCGCGGGTCCCGAGGAAAAAATTTCGCTCACATGCGACGATTCTGCCCCATGGCCGCGGTCTCCCCCGTAAGGAAACACCGCGGCACCGTTTCAGGAGATGTCATGGACAGCACGACCACCGTTACCACCGGGTCACTCAGGGTTCCCGACGCCACGCTGTACTACGAGGTACGGGGGCAGGGGCCGCTGGTGGTCCTGGTCGGCGCCCCGATGCACGCCGTGCACTTCGCGGCACTGGCCGACCTGCTCGCCACCGACCACACGGTCCTCACCACCGACCCGCGCGGCATCAACCGCAGCACGCTCGACGACCCCGAGCAGGACTCGACCGCGCGGATGCGCGCCGACGACCTCTCCCGGCTGCTGGCCCACCTCGACGCGGGCCCGGCCGCGGTCTTCGGCTCCAGCGGCGGAGCCGTCAGCGCGCTGGCGCTCGCCGTCGCCCACCCCGAGCGGGTGCACACCGTGATCGCGCACGAGGCCCCGCTGAACGAGGTGCTCGACGACCGCGAGGAGCGCCACGCCGCCGTCGAGGACATCGTCGCCACCTACGCCTCCGGTGACGTCGGGGGTGCCTGGGCCAAGTTCCTGGCGAACGCGAACATCCAGATGCCCGAGCCCGGCGAGTCCGGCGATCCCGCGGACGCGTACTCGCCCGAGGAGGCGGCCCAGGCCGACCCCCAGCAGGCTCTGGACGAGCGCTTCTGGTTCCTGCACGAGATGCGCGGGAGCACCGGCTGGAAGCCCGACATCGCCGCCCTGCGCGACGGGCCGGTCCGCATCGTGGTCGGCGTCGGTGAGGAGTCGGCCGGCCAGTTCTGCGACCTGACGTCCAGCGCGCTCGCCACGGCGCTCGGCACGAAGCCGACGCTCTTCCCCGGCGGTCACATCGCCTTCGCCGAGACCCCCGAGGTCTTCGTCCCCCGACTGCGCGAGGTCCTGCGCGGCGACTGAGCGACGGCGCACGGGCTCGCGCACAGGGGAGCCTCGCCCTCCGGCCCTCCGGCCCCCCGGTCCTCGGGCCCCTCGACCCCCTGACCCCTCGGGCACTCGGGCACTCGGGCACTCGGGCACGAGAAGGGTCCCGGCCGCTTCGTGAAGCGGCCGGGACCCTTCTCCGTACGCGCCCGCGGGTGTTCCCGGGAGGGGAGAAAGGCGTCGACCACCGGACCGTTTCCGTTCCGGGGCCTTTCTTCCGGCGCTTTCCGCACGGGCCTTTCCGGGGCCTCCACCGGACGGGCCGGGGCGCTTCCGGGTAGGGACGGGATGACGCTCCGTTGCCTTCAGAAAGCGCCGTCATGACATATCGGTATACGCGGGAGGAGGCCGGAGACCTCGTTCATCTCCTCCGTCACAAACGCATCTCCGGTACGGTTCCCGTACGGAACCTAACCGCAGGGATATTGACGGATCCGTCGCCGGAGTGGACCGTCGGAAGGCCGGGAAGGTGACGCCGTGCCCGCGGGACAGGGCCGGTCACCTCGCCGGACGCCGGGTTCGCCAAGCCTACGGAGAACCGATTCATGACGGTGTACATGCCGATCCTGAGGGGCCGGGCCGGTGATTTCCTGGCCCTGGGGAAGGTCGCCGAAGAGCTTCGCCCGTTCGTCCGGGCACTGATCGAGGTGATGCCCGCGGAACGGACCCGGGACGACGAGAACCGGACGGTATTGCAGAGCGTCGCCGTTTTCGAGGAACGCGTGGAAGAACACCTGCCCGCCGAACGCGTTTTCGCGGTGGACTGCCGGCCGGTGCTCGACAGGTACGGCCACCCGCACGCGTGCGGCGCCATGACGATGGTGTCGAACGTCATGGAGAAACTCGGCCGTCGCATCATCCCGGTCATGAGGCCGACGGACGAGGACTGCGAATTCCGGGACGCGGGACTCGCCGCGAGGCGGCACGGGCGGGGGGCCTGCCTGCGCGTGCCCTGGGCCGGGCCGCGGACCGCGGCGGAGGACGCCCGGCTGTCACGCCGGATGGACCGTCTCGCGAACCTGAGGTTCACCGACGTGGATCTCGTGATCGATCTGTGGGCGGTCGACTCCGACGCGCGGCTCAGAAGCCGTACCACCGACGCCCTCAGGGCGCTCCGGTGGGCGAGCCGGTTCCCGATGCGCTCGATCACCGTGGCCGCCGGGGCGTTCCCCAGGGATCTGGACGCCATGCCGTTCGGCGCCCCGGTGCCCGTCCCCCGGCGGGACGCCGCCCTGTACAGGACCGTCGCGGCCTCCCACCCCGGTGTGTTCTACGGGGACTACGGGGTGTCCAGCCCGCGGGCCGAGCCGCGGACCCCGCACCCCAACCTGCGGTACACGTTCGACGACTACTGGTACGTCTACCGGTGCGAGCGGGGCGACGGGGCCGGAGCCCTGGGGGGTTTCGACGACCTGTGCAAGGCGGTGGTCGCCGATCTCCGGTCGGCGCGGGGGGTGGCGTCCTCGTGGGGTGACCAGGAGATCGAACGCTTCGCCGCCGGGCAGCCGCTGCTGCCAAGAAGGCCGGGATCGTGGTACGCCTGCGGCATGTCGCATCACGTCGCCACGGTGGTCGACCGGCTGAACCGCCTCGGACGTCCCTGACCCCTGCCTGACACCGGCCTGAGCCCGGCCGGGACACCGGCCCGTACCGGAACCGGCCGTCCTAGGAGTCGCGGGCGTCGTAGGGATCACCGGTGTGACGGGGCCGGGGGACGTCACGGGCCTGGATGCCCTCCATCCACGCCACCGCGGTGGCGGCCACCTGGGTCAGCCGCTCGTACAGGTGCTTGTCGAGCTCCTCGCGGCCGGTGTGGAACCTGTCGCGGTTGAGCTCCCGGCCGACCTCGCCGATCCGCTCGACCAGGGCCGCCAGCTTCACCACCTCGACCAGGTGCGGGTTGGCGGGGTCCAGCACGTCGTCCTCGGCCTGCCGCCGCAGGCGTTCCCGCTCGACCTCGGCCAGGGCGCCCTCCAGGCGTGACCGGCGCGTGTGGCCGGCCATCGTCGCGACGATGAGCTCGGCGACCTCGCGGGGCCGTTCGGCGTCGCGGACCTCCAGGTAGAGGGCGTGCTCGTCGCCGTCGGCCCCGGTGATCGCCCAGGTGCCGTCCTCCTCGGCGTCGTCGTTGCCTTCGCCCGGGACGACCCGCCAGGTGGCGGGGTCGACGGGCCCCGGCTGCTCGCGCATGGGCATCACGATGACCTCCTGCTCGTGTTCGCGGATGGGGCGGTCGTGCGTGAGGTGGTCTCCCATCGTGCCGGTCCGGGTGATTGAAGGCACCGGAATCGCCGGATCGGTCCGGACGCGCGCCCGTACGGGCCGGGCCGGATCACCGAAAACTTTTTCGCCCTGTGCGGCACGCCGTGAGCGGCCCCCACCTGCGGGGACGGCACGGGCGCGGGGAGGGCGGTCACGCCCGCGAGGACATCGGATCGGACCGGACGCTTGACCCGAACCTTTCTCCAGGCGTAAAAGTGCGAAAAGAGTTGGATAGCGCTTTCCCACCCTTCGTCCTGGAGCGGCGGTGGATCCACCTTCGGGTGCTCCATCGCAGGTCCGGCCATGTCCGATGCCCTCCGCCAGGGGGCCGCGGGCACGACCGGGCACCGCCTGACGGACATCGCTCGCCGGGAGCCACCGGCGGTGCCTGCACGTGACCGCGGAACGCGGCCGCGGCGCCGGCGCCGATCGGCCTCCCGGCGCGAGGCCATGGTCCGGCCGGACCGCAGCAGGCCCGGCCGGAGCCGACATAACCGGAGGTTCCACAGTGCGAAGAAGGAAAGAGCCCCGCACCGGCTCGCTGCTCGTCGCGATCATGATGACCGTCATGGCCGCGGTGCTCGGCGCGCTGGCGCTGCCCGCGCTGCCCAGCGCGTTCGCCGCGACGTTGTTCGTCGACGACTTCGAGGACGGTGACTCCTCGGGCTGGTCGAAGTCCGGGGGGAGCTGGTCGGTGACCACCGACGGTTCCCGGGTGTACCGCCAGTCCGGCACCGGCGCGGACGCCAGGGCGATCGCCGGGGCCGGATGGTCGAACCAGGCGGTGCAGGCGCGGGTGAGGCCGATCGCGTTCAACGGCAGCGGGCGGTACGCCGCGGTGCTGGCCAGGGCGCAGAGCACCGGCAACTACTACTATCTCGGGTTGAGCAACGCGGGTTCGGTCGTCCTGGGCAAGCGGGCCGGGGGCGGCACGACGATCCTGGACTCGGCTCCGGCGACGGTGACCGCGGGCACGTGGTACACCCTCCGGCTGGAGGCGTTCGGCTCGACGCTGCGCGGCTTCGTGAACAACGTGGAGGTCGTCTCGGCGACGGACTCCACCTTCGCCTCCGGCAAGGCGGGCCTGGCGGGTCACTACACGAGCGCCTCGTTCGACGACGTGCAGGTCACCGACGTCGCCGGGCCGGTCGACCCGACGCCCACCGCCACGGTCACCCCGACCGTCACCCCGACGATCACGCCGCCCCCGGGCTCGTGCGAGACCTCGGGCTCGCCCATCGGGTTCGCCTCGGTGAACGCCTGGGGCCAGAACGGCACCACGGGAGGCGCGGGCGGACCGACCGTCGAGGTCGACACGGCGAGTGAGCTGATCTCCGCCATCGGCCAGAGCGGTCCGCTGAACGTCTGCGTACGCGGGATGATCACGGTTCCGGCCGGGATGCACAACGTCGCCTCGGACAAGACGATCGTGGGCATCGGCGCCGACGCCGGCATCAGCGGCGGCGGGCTCAACGTCGGTCTCCCCCTCGACAGCTCGGTCACCTCGCCGCCCGCGAACGCGGTGAACAACGTCATCATCCGCAACCTGTCGTTCCGGAACGCGAGCGACGACTCGATCAACGTGCAGATGTTCTCCCACCACGTCTGGATCGACCACAACGACCTGGCCGACGGGTACGACGGGCTGCTCGACATCAAGCGCGGCTCGTCCTACATCACCGTGTCGTGGAACCACGCGCACGACCACAGCAAGAACATGCTGCTCGGCCACGACGACAGCAACGGCGCGCAGGACGTCGGCCGGCTGAAGGTGACCTACCACCACAACTGGTTCGACGCGACCCCGCAGCGCAACCCGCGGGTGCGCTTCGGCGAGCCGGTGCACATCTTCAACAACTACTACTACTACAACACCGACGTCGGGGTCGCCTGCCAGGCGAACGCCGGCTGCCTGGTCGAGGGCAACTACTTCGAGCGGGTCGAGTACCCGGTGTCGAACAGCTACGCCGGCCCCTCCGGCCGGTGCGTCGCGCGCAACAACGTGCTCGTCGACTCGGGAGCCCCCGAGTGCAGCGGCAGCGTGCAGGAGGCCAGCTCCTACTACGGCTACACGCTGGAGAACCCGAACTCGGTGAAGGCGAGCGTCACCGCCGGAGCCGGGGTCGGGAAGATCGGCGGCTGACCCTCCGCATCGGGGTCCCGGCGGGCGGCCCGTTCCGGCGCCCGCCGGGAGCCCCGGGAGACCATGGGAACGGGATCATCGGCGCGGTCGGCCGGTGGTCCCGTCACCCCGGGCACGGACCGCACGCCGCGGCGCGTCAGGTCCGGTCGCCGCCACCGCCGCGCAGGTAGCCGACGACCATCTCCCCGACCATCCGGCGCTGCCGGGCCCGGTGCTCGGGCGCGGTCATGTCGCGGCCGAACAGGGCGCCGAAGGTGTGCTGGTTGGCCACGCGGAAGAAACAGAAGGCGCTGATCATCATGTGCACGTCGGTGGCGTCGGCCCCGGTGACGAAGTCCCCCCTGGCCGTACCGGCGTCGAGGATGCGCCCGATGATGTCGAGCACCGGCGTGCCGAGGTTGGCCAGCGCCTCGGACTTGCGGATGTGCTCGCCCTGGTGGATGTTCTCGATGGAGACGAGCTTGATGAAGTCACGGTGCGCGTCGTGGTGGTCGAAGGTGAGCTCGGCCAGGGTGCGGATCGCCTCGATCGGGGCCAGGTGCTCCACGTCGACCGTGCGCTCCACCTCGCGGACCTCGGCGTAGGCCTTCTCCAGGACCGTGATGTAGAGCCGTTCCTTGCTGCCGAAGTAGTAGTAGATCATGCGCTTGGTGGTACGCGTCAGGGCCGCGATCTCGTCGACCCTCGCCCCCGCGTACCCGTGCTGCGCGAACTCCCGCTGGGCGACCTCGAGGATCTCCGCCTTGGTGCGGTCGGCGTCGCGCCGGCGTTCCCCGGTGGCGGGTTGCGAGGTCATCCGCCCATCTTAGTGACCGTCCGCGTGCTGTACGGCGAGGCGGATGGGGGCGTTGACGGCGCCGTATCCCCGGTAACCGCCGATCCGCTGGACGATCTCGAAGAAGACGCGTCCCAGGGTGACGGTGTAGAGGTGCAGGAACTCGCCGTCCGCGTCGCGGTCGTAGAGCACCCCCAGCTCCCTCAGGCAGGGGTCCACGTCGTGGCGGGCCTCCAGGTCGTCGTAGTAGTTGCCGGGGATCGGCAGCAGCAGCTCCGGATGCTCGGCGCGCAGCCTGCGGGCGGTGGCGAGCAGGTCGTCGCAGGCCAGCGCGATGTGCTGCCAGGGGACGTCCCCGGCGCCGACCCGGGCGAGGTTGAGCACCAGCCGCAGCACCCGGCCGTCGGACCCGCCCGCCGCACCGGGCGCGGTCGACATCGCCATGCTGCGGAGCAGGCCGTAGGGGTCGGGCAGCTCCAGGCTCTCCTGCGGGCGCAGGCCGAGCACGCTGCGGTAGAACAGCGCCGCCTCGTCGAAGTGGTGCCAGGGCTGGGTGAGCGCCACGTGGTCGATGTGGGTGATCGGCCCGGCGACCGTCCCGCCCGGGGCGAAGTCACCGCGCCACTCCGTACCGCAGAAGAAGATCTCGGTGCCGTCCGGGGCGGCGATCGCGTCCAGCGGCGCCTCCTCGGGGGCGCGCTCGCGCGGCAGCACCGGCGAGAGCAGCGACCCGGCGTGCTCGACCGCGCGGGCCGGGTCGGGGCTGTCCAGCCCGAGGCTGATCAGGGCGGGATCGTCACCGGTGGCGTTGAGCAGGAGCCGGGCGTCGCCCTGCTGCCACAGCTGCACCGGCTTGCTGGGGTGCGCGCCGGTGGGGGCGAAGCCGAGCGCGGTGAGCACGCCGCGCAGGGCATCGGTGTCGGCGATCTCGGCGAAGGCGTAACCGGTGGGCACGGCGGGGTGGGCGGTACGGCCGAGGGCCTGTCGCAGGGCGATGAGCGAGCGCATGCCGTCCCGGGCGGTCCGGGCGGCGTCGGCCTGCCGGAAGTGGTCGTTGAACACCTCCAGCGAGAGCGGGCCGGTGTACCCGGCGTTCAGCACGTTGCCGACCAGCCCGGTGAGGTCGAAGCCGCCCTGGCCGGGAAAGCAGCGGTAGTGGCGGCTCCACTGGAGCACGTCCATCGCCAGCAGCGGCGCGTCCGCGAGCTGGAGGAAGAAGATCTTCTCGCCGGGGATCGCCTCGATGCCGATCGGGTCGGAGCCGCGCGACAGGATGTGGAAGCTGTCCAGGCAGGTGCCCAGGTTCGGGTGGTCGGCCATGCGCACGATCCGCCAGGCGTGCAGGTAGTCGTCGACGTGCCGTCCCCAGGCCAGCGCCTCGTAGGCGATGCGGACGCCGTGCTCGGCGGCCAGCTCGGCCAGTGACCTCAGCTGCGCGGCGGCGAGCTCGTCGTCGTCGATCGCGGCGGGGGAGACGTTGGAGCAGACCAGCAGCGTGTCCGCGCCGAGCCGCTCCATGACCTGGAACTTGTGCGCGGCCCTGCGCAGGTCCGGGACGGGCATCGCCTCGAAGTCGCGGAACGGCTGGTAGAGGTCGATCGAGAGTCCCAGGTCGGCGGCGCGCAGCCGTACCTCCTCGGGGGAGAGCGGGCAGGCCAGCAGGTCGTTCTCGAAGATCTCGACCCCGTCGAACCCGGCGGCGGCGATCGCGGCCAGCTTCTCCGGCAGCGTGCCGCTCACCGACACGGTGGCGATGGACGTGCGCATGGCTCCCCCTCAGGTGGCGATCAGTTCGGTCAGGTGGGTGAGCATCCGTCCCGTGTCGGGGGTGCGCCCGGTGAACAGGTGGAAGGCGTGCGCCGCCTGGAAGACGACCATGCCGGAGCCGTCGAGCGTCCTGCAGCCCAGCGCCCGTGCCCGCCGCAGCAGCTCGGTCTCCAGCGGCCGGTAGACGATGTCGGCCACCCACAGGTCCGGGCGGAGCAGCGACGCGGGCAGCGGCAGCCCGGGGTGGCCCGCCATCCCGGTGGGGGTGGAGTGCGCCAGGCCGTCCGCGACGGCGAGCAGCCGGGGCAGGTCGTCCGCACGCGCCGCGTCCGCCCGCCCGTCCCCGAAGCGGCCGGCCAGCTCGGCGGCCAGCGCCGTCGCCCGCGCGGGGTCGGCGTCGACCAGGGTCACCCGGCCCGCGCCCATGGTGAGCAGCGCGTGCGCGACCGCGGCGCCCGCGCCCCCGGCGCCGAGCTGGACGATCCGCTCGATCGGCGCGTCCGGCAGGCCGCGGGTGAAGGACTCCCTGAAGCCGGTCCAGTCGGTGTTGTGGCCGATCGCGCGCTCCTTCTCGAAGACCACGGTGTTGACCGCGCCCAGCGTCCGGGCGTCCGCCGACAGCCCGTCCAGGTGGGGGATGACGGCCTGCTTGCACGGGTGCGTGATGTTGAGGCCGTCGTAGCCGAAGCGGCGGGCCGTGCGGACCAGCTCTCCGACGTCGGTGCCGAGGACGTCGGTGTCGAGCAGCCGGTAGACGTAGCGCAGCCCGTGGTGGGCGGCCTCCCGCTCGTGCAGCGGCGGGCTGAACGACGGGCCGATGCCGGAGCCGATCAGCCCGGTCAGGAAAGAGGTCATCGATCCCTCCTTCCCGGTACGCGCGGCGGTACGGCCCGCCCGGTGGCACGAGGGGTGTCCTTCCGGTCCATGACCCACTTCCCAACAATGTACGAACTAGTGAGTTAGGTATAACGTACCGGCGAGCCGAAGTGAAGAGGACCTTGACATGTGACGCCCGCCACCAGCAGCATTGCGGCAGCGTTAATTAACTATCTAGTTCGTAAACAGTAGGCAACGGCATCCGGGGGGACGGCCGGACCACGCGTACCGAAGGAGTCATCGTGACCGAGAACCCACCCGCCGTCCCACAGGGCACGCCGCGCAAGGCGGCCGTCGCCGCCTGGATCGGCAGCGCCCTGGAGTACTACGACTTCTTCATCTACGGCAGCGCCGCGGCCCTGATCTTCTCCAAGGTCTTCTTCGACGACTCCGACCCGGCGACCGCCACCCTGCAGTCGCTGGCCAGCTTCGGCGTGGCGTACGCGGCCAGGCCGGTGGGGGCCGTCATCCTCGGGCACGTCGGCGACCGGTTCGGCCGCAAGAAGATCATGGTGTTCACGCTCATGCTGATGGGCGTCTCGACCTTCCTCATCGGCTGCCTGCCCACCCGCGACCAGATCGGCGGCCTGGCGCCCGTCCTCCTGGTCCTGCTGCGGATCATGCAGGGGCTCTCGGCCGCGGGCGAGCAGGCCAGCGCCAACTCCATGACGCTGGAACACGCCCCCGCCGACCGCCGCGGCTACTTCACCAGCTTCACCCTCAACGGCACGCAGTTCGGCCAGATCCTGGCGACCCTCGTGTTCATCCCGGTGGCGGCCCTGCCGGAGGAGCAGCTGCTCAGCTGGGGCTGGCGGATCCCGTTCCTGCTCAGCGTGGTCGTCGCGGTGGTCGGCTGGATCATCCGCAGAAGGCTGGAGGAGACCCCGGCCTTCGAGCGGGAGGTCGCCCAGGGAACGGTGCCCAAGATGCCGCTGGCCGTGCTGTTCCGCGACCACTGGAGCAGCGTGCTGCGCGTCATGTGCGCCGCCCTCATCGCCACCGTCAGCACGATCTTCACCGTCTGGGCCCTGAACTACGCGACCAGCGACGAGATCGGGCTGGACCGGGCCACCATGCTCTGGGTGAGCATCGCCGCCAACACGGTCGCCCTGGTCGCCATCCCGCTCTGGGCCATGCTGTCGGACCGCATCGGCCGCAAGCCCGTCTTCCTCATCGGCGCCGTGGGCAGCCCGATCATGATCTTCGCCTACCTGGCCGCGATCAACTCCAGGAGCTACCCGCTGGTGTTCGCCACCGGGATCCTCACCCTCGGCGTCGTCTACAGCGCCTCCAACGGCATCTGGCCCTCCCTGTACGGGGAGATGTTCAGCACCCGGGTCCGGCTGTCCGGCATGGCGATCGGCACCCAGATCGGTTTCGCGATCGCCGGCTTCGCCGTCGCCTCCGCCGCCGGGATCGTGTCCCCGGAGGGCTGGCTGGGTCTGCGCGGGTGGATCGGCGTCGGCGTCTTCACCGCCGTCCTCTGCGCGATCAGCGCGATCGCCGTGGCCACCACCCGTGAGACCCACCGCGTCCCCACCGAGGAGCTCGGCCTCACCGGGAGGGAGCCGGTCACCGGGGCGCGCGCCTGACCGCACCCCGAAGGCGCCGCCCGTCCCGCACCCGGCCCGGTCTCGTGATCCCCTCACGAGGCCGGGCCGTCGTCATGTGCCTCGTACCCGGGGAGCGCCGTGACCGGAGCGGGACGCGTGCCGCGGCCGGAGCACGCGGCGGAAGCGGAGCACGGGGAGGCCGGGCACGGAGGAGGCCGGGCACGGGGCGGGAACCGGGCGCGCGGCGGAGGCTGGGCGCGCGGCGGAGCGGAAAAGAGGGAGCTCCAATTCCTGGGACGGGGTCCGCCCGGACGGGCGATCTCCCGGGCGAGGGAAAGCATTCATATCAAATGGTTATGAGTGCTCGCGCCAATCGGAGCGTGAAACCGTTTGGCCCCCGGGCTCACGCGGACCCTCCTACCAGGTGCCGGAAAGCCCGACGGAGAGTGAACATCCGGCTCCCGCCAGGTAAATGATGCTCCTGCGGTAAACATGAAGGTTCATCCGAAACCCGCAGAAGGGGGTTGATCTCCATAGATCCAGTGGTACGGTCCACCGCGAGAGACCAGCAGGTCGAAGGGTCAGAGGTTTCGGACAACCCTTATGGCGCGTTAGGTGTTAATTAAAACCGTATAACCATAAGTGTCGATTACTCGGCCCTTTACCTTCCCAATAGATCACGGTCAGTCTAATATTTGGACCTATGTCATGGCGTGCATCGGATTTCCCAGATGGACAGGCTGGGTCCTTCGGCCGTGGCAACGCTTCCCCCGGCCGCGATTCCGAACAGGCATCCGACTGGCACCCCGAACGACTGCTGTCATTCGATTGGCGGAAGGTCATTCTGTTCACGGTGGTTTTGACGATCATCGCCGCTTCGGCGCTCTGGCTCGCGACCAGATCGCCCTCGGGCCCGTCCCTGGCGGCGAACCCCACCCCCGACCGTTCGGGTGGCGACTGGGGCGGGGCGGTCTCCTCGCCCTCCCCGACGTCGTCCCCGTCCCGCTCCGCCCGGAAGCCCACCCCGAGACCCGGCGGCACCGAGGGCACCGAGGGCACGGACAGGTCGTCTCCCCGCCCGAGGACCTCCTCCCGGCCGGAGACGTCCCTGCGGCCCGAGGCCTCCTCCCGGCCCAGGGCCACGACGTCGCTCAGGCCCCGCACCGGGACGCCGACCTCTCCGCCGTCGGCCGAGGCACCGGCCGGGTCCGGCCGTCCCCAGCTCACCTCCAAGGAGGCGTACGCCGTCCACGGCCGCTACCAGCGGGGCCTGTCGGCGGCGCAGGCCAGGAAGGACCGTGAGGCCATGGCGAAGCTGGAGCACGGCCTGGCGCTGGAGATGACGAGGGCGGCCTTCACGACGGCGAAGATGGAGGGGACGTCGCTCGCGACGGGCGTCTGGCCCAACCCGAAGATATGGATTCCGCGCCACGTGGAGGGTGTCGCGGACTGGTTCGTGGCGGTCTCGCACGAACCGGGCGTCGCCCGGATCGTCGACGTGATGAGCTCGGCCCCCGGGGGCTGGCGGCTCGTCGCCTCGGCGGCCGACACCCGCGCCACCCCGGCACGCTTCCCCGCGATCGCGACGGACGCCGAGGGGTACGCGACGGGTCTTTCCGAGAACGCCACCGGACTGATCGCGACCCCTCGCCAGATCGCCCGCGCGCACCTGGCGAGCCTGGAGAGGGCCGAGATCGACCCGGCGTTCGACGAGGGCCCCTGGACCAGCGAGACCGTGCTGTTCTGGCAGCAGGAACGGGCTCGGCTGCGAGAGGCCGACTGGAAGCTCACGCTCTCGTACCGGCTTGAGGGACCGGTACGAGCGCTCAGGACCGGTGACGGGGGCGCCCTGGTCTGGTACGGAGCCCGATCCACCGAGCTCCGCGAGGCGGAGCGGGAAGGCGCGACGGTCAAGCTGAAGGGCTCGGCCGCCGTCCGTACCCGCGGCAAGGCCTTCGCCCGCTCGGTGAGCGCCACGTACGGCCGCATGTACGTGACACATGTCCCCCCCGCCGGTTCGAACGAGCCCGCTCGCGTACTCGGCGAGTGGAGCGACGTCCTGGAAAGCCACGGCGACTGACGTTTCACCGGAAGAAAAGGAACCTTCAGATGACGCCCTCACGTAAGCCATCACGTGCGACGGTGATCACTGCGAGTGTCGCGATCGGCGTCTTCGGCGCCGGCGCCGGACTGGGAACCGTCGTCGCCCTCCGCCCCGACACCGGTGAGGGGCAGGTGATGCGGCTGGCGGCGGGGACGTACCTTCTGGACGACCAGGCGGGAGCCTGGACGTCCAGCGCGTCGCCCGGGGGTGATCAACCGCTCCCGCTCTCCGGCGCGGACGCGGGCAGCACGATCTCGAAGGGCTCGGCCGCGGGCGACGCCGCGGGCCAGCGGGTCTGCCTGACGACCACCGTCGACGGGCACGCGGTCGGGACCGCCGCGGAGGGCTGCGTCGCCCTGCCGGTCCTGGCGGCGGCCGCGGCCGCGCCGCTCGCGCAGCGGCCGGGCAACCCCAAGAGCACCCCGGCACCGCCCGCCAAGTCCTCGGCCCCGGAGAAGGAGAAACCGAAGGAGAAGCCGAAGGCGGCCCCGGCCAAGCCGTCCGCGGCCCCCAGGTCGAACGCCCAGGCGGCCAGGCGCACCTCGGCGCCGCTGCAGCCCGCTCCCGATCCGGCTCCCGTGGCACGGCCCCCGGTCGCGCCCCCGGTGGTGAACGAGCGGCCCGCCAAGCCGGCCCCGACCCCGACCAAGAAGGTCAGCGGCGACATCACGCAGAACGAGAAGCAGAGCGAGAAGCAGAGCGAGAAGGAGAGCGGCAGCGTCATCGAGCGCCCGGCGGAGACCGTGGTCGCGCCGCCCAAGCCCGCTCCCGAGACCGACGGGACGAGATCGTCGGATCCCTCCCGGCCGTCCGAGCCCCGGCCCACCGCCGACCGGCCCTCGCAGCCCCGGCCCGGCCCCACCGCCGACCGGCCCTCCCGGCCTCAGCCCGGCCCTACCGGTGACCGGCCCTCGCGGCCGCAGCCCGGCCCGACCGCCGACCGGCCCTCGCAGCCGACCGGCGACCCGCAGCCGCAGCCTCGCCCCACCGGCGACGGCCGGCCGTCCCAGCCCCGGCCCACCACCGGTGACCGGCCCTCGCAGCCGGGCGAGGGTCCCCGGCACTCCCGGCCGACCGGCACGCTGAAGCCCGCGATCCGATCCGGCCCCGGCGGACCGGTCGTGCCCACGGGCGAGGTCGCTCCTCCCGAGACGAGGCCGACGGACGACGCGCGCCCGCCCTCGAGGAGGGCCCGGCCCGGGGAGACGACGGCTCCGGCCCCGGTACCCGCCCCGCCGACCGCCGAGCCCGCGGAGCCCGCGGAGCCCGGTGAGCGCTCGCAGGAACGCGACCCGTCCGGCGCGCAGCCCTCGACCGGCCCCGGTGCGAACACGTCGCAGGGCCCCGACGGGACCGTGCTCATGCCGGCCACCCCGCGGCTCCCCGGTGGCGGCCCGGACGGCGGCGTCTCGCTGCCGATCTTCGAGGACCCCGAGCTGCTGCGCCGGGCCCACGAGGCCCTCGGCCTGGACCGGGGGATGCGCTACACCGACGAGAACGGCGTGTGGGACCTCAACATCGCCCCTCCGGGCACCCCGCCGTGCCGTGACTACACCGCCGAGGAGATCGACGCGCTGAGCTCCTCCCGCGCAGAGGGCGCGGCCAAGGGACGCCAGGCGATCCCCCGCGACTCGTGCGTGTGGCCCGCCTTCGTCCGCTGGCTCTACGCCGCGCCCGCCCCGGGCGAGGTGAGCAACTGGACGAAGTTCACCGGGCTGCCGCAGCGCAACCTGGAGCTCGTGGTGACCGACCCGCCGCCCGTGCCGCTCCCGCGTCCGATCCCCGGCGGGGAGAAGCCCCTGCCCGCCGAGCCCGAGCAGGACGTCCCCGGCGACTCCGGGAACGACCGGGAAGGCGCCGAGCGGTCCGGCCAGGACGAGGCGAATCCCGCTCCGCCCGCCCCCGACCGGCAGGGCCAGGACCGGCCCGACCCCGCGCAGCCGGGTCCGGTCCAGCCGGACCCCGGCCGTCCCGGTCCCGCCGAGGGTCAGCAGGCCCGGCAGGACTCCGGCTGGAACACCGGGGAGCGGGGCGCGCCCCTGCCGCCCGACCAAGGCCAGGTCGAGCCGGACCCGGACGAGTACGACGGCCGATGAGCACACCCACCGGATCCGGGCGCCCCGCGCCCGGCCCCGGCCAGGAGGCGGCCTGGGTGCGCGAGCACGGCGCGCACCTGGTGGACTACGCCGCCTCCCACCTCGAACCCGGCCGGGTGCACGCGGCGGTCGTCTCCGCGCTGGCGGCCGGCTGGGCCGGG
Source organism: Streptosporangium sp. NPDC050148 (assembly GCF_055586505.1). NCBI lineage: Bacteria > Bacillati > Actinomycetota > Actinomycetes > Streptosporangiales > Streptosporangiaceae > Streptosporangium > Streptosporangium sp. NPDC050148. The sequence continues at coordinate 18,958 of NZ_JBVJIA010000025.1, forward strand.
GACGTTCCCGGGAACGTCACGGTCCGGGGGCGGGCGCTGGCCGTACTGCGCCGTGACTGCCGTACCTCCCCGGGACACCGGGAGCGGTACGTGCCGGGTTCCGGGCCCGGCATGCCCGACGCCCCCCTGATCGAGCGGGTGTGGACGATCGTCGACCCGCTGGGCACGGAGACGCTCAGGCTGATGTACCGCCACGCGCTGGGCATGGACGACCTTTCCCACGTGCTGGCGATGCCCGCCGAGGAGATCGGCAGGCTCGCCACCCGTACCCAGGACCTGATCGAGACGCTGGTGAGCGGGCTGGACGCGCTCACCCACGGGCGGCGTACCTGCCCCGAGCTGCCCCCGCTGGTGGAGGCCGTCTTCCCGGGCGCCTTCCCGGCCGGCCTGCCCGGGGGGCCTCCCGGTGGCCATGAGCCGCCCTCGGGCATCGGCTCGGAGGACGACCGGTCGGCGCTGCTCTCCCACATGATCAGGTGTTCGGTGTGCACCCGGCCGATCAACATCCGCTACACGGTCCCGCAGATGATCTCGCACCCGCCGGTCGCGCCGCTCCCGGCCGAGGAACGCCGGCGGCTCACGGACGCCCTGTCCACCGGCGCGTCCCCGGGCACGTCGCCTCCAGGCGTCGCGTCCCCGGGCGCCCCGTCCACCGGTGTCGCGTCCCCCGGGGGGCGCTCCTCGGGGGGCGTCCCGTACCCACCCCTTCCTCCGGGAGGTGGCCCGTCCACCGAGGCGCCGCCACCGGTGTCGCGTCCGCGTGGCAGGTCTCCCGTGCTGTCCGCCCCTCCTGCGGGCGGGCGGCCTCCGGCGTCCACGCTCCCGTCGCAGGAACGGTCCCTGACCCCGGCGGTCCCGCCAGGACGGGACGGCGTACCGGCACCCCCGGCGACGACGCCGCCCGCGCCCAGACCGGGCGCGTCCCCCTATCCGCCGGTGGCGTCCAAGACGCCGGACACCGGAGGGCGGGAGCGGAGGCGGCCGGGCACCGGCTCCCCGGGGACGGCGTCACCCGGCACGACACCGTCCGGGACCGCCTCACCCGATGCCGCCCCGCCCGGGACGACCTCTCCGGGTGCGGTGTCACCGGCCGCGTCCTCACCGTCCTCACCGTCCTCACCGTCGCCGTCGGCGCCGACGGCGCCGTCGTCACCGGCGAGCGGGCCGGCGACGGGATCCCCCGTCTCCTCGGGGCTGCCGCCGCTGCCCGCCCTGCCGCCCCACCGGACCCGGCCGTCCCGCCCGCCGGTCGCGCCCCCGGTCACCGGGCACGACACCCCCCTCTACGACGCCCTGCTGACCCAGGCCTGGGCACGTGAGGTCCTCGCGCAGAGCGAGGAGATCACCGGCACCATCCCCCGGCAGGCCCCCGTCCCCGAGCCCCCGGTCAGGAGCGAGCCCGTCGTCATCGCCGGGCAGCACTCCGTCGAGATGCGCACCCCCGCCCGGACGCGCGACGACGACCAGATCCCGGCCCTGCGCTTCCACACCGAGCCCGACGACCGTCCCGAGGAGGAGCGGATCGGGGCGTCCGTCCAGGTGCTGGAGGCGCTCAGCTGGGCGGGGACGCGGATCAGGAACACGACCGTCAAGGTGGTCATCATCGTCGTGGCCGGCGCGGCGGGCACCCTGACGGGGATGAACTTCCTCGGCCCGGCGATCGGATCCGAGGAGCCCGCCAGGTCGCTGCAGTCCTCCACCAGCCAGGCCACCCCGGAGCCACCGGCCGCCGGGACGCCTGGGCGCCGGGACGGGCTCGCCTCCCGCCTGCGGGTGCCGCCCGTCGTGGCGCTGGACGAGTTCGGCCAGGGGAGCCTGGTCCTCACCCTGTCGGGGGAACCGCTCGGCTGGCGGATATCGGCTCCCGGCCTGGCCGTGAGCCCCTCCGAAGGCACCCTGCGGGAAGGGGTCACGCAGGTGATCAACCTACGTGCCCACAGGACCCGTAGCTGGTGCGGCAACCCGGCCTCCGTCACCGCCCCGCTGACGGTCCACGGCCCCGACGACTCGATCAGCACCACCGTGCGCTGGCGGACCTGCTGACAGCCCCCACCCGCGCTCGCTCCCTGCGAAAGGAACCTTCGCAATGACGGATACCTCCCCTCACATTCGTAAATCGCCGTCCACCCCTCCCGACCAGTTCCAGGAGAGCGTCCCGCTCACCGCGGAGCACCTGCTCACCAACCGCCGCCCGGAACCCGCCGGAGGGTGGCGCCGGCTCGTCTGGCAGCTCTCCGGCAAGCGGATCATCCCGGCGGAGTCGGCCGCGGAGCTGGAGCGCCGCACGCTGATCGCGCAGGCCCAGACCCCCGTGGCGAGCGGGCACCACCGGATCGCGGTCATGAGCCTCAAGGGCGGGGTCGGCAAGACCACCACGACCGTGGCCCTGGGCAACACCCTGGCCTCGCTCCGCGGTGACCGGGTCATCGCGATCGACGCCAACCCCGACCGGGGGACCCTCGGCATCAAGGTCAAGTCCGAGACGGCCGCGACCATCCGCACCATGCTGGCCGAGGCCCCGCACATCGTGCGCTACGCCGACGCCCGCGCCTTCACCTCCCAGTCGCCCGCCCGCCTGGAGGTCCTGGCCTCCGACACCGACCCGGCGGTGAGCGAGGCGTTCAACGCCGAGGACTACCGCACGGTCGCCGGTCTCATCGAGCGCTACTACTCCATCTGCATCACCGACTGCGGGACCGGCCTGCTGCACGGGGCCATGGGGGCGACGCTGGAGCTGGCCGACCAGATCGTGCTGGTCAGCCTGGTCGCGGTGGACGGGGCCAGCTCGGCCGCCGCGACGCTGGACTGGCTGACCGCCCACGGCCACGCCGACCTCGTCAAGAACGCCATCGTCGTGCTGAACGCGGTGGAGCCCAAGTCCGACGTGGACCTGGACCTGCTGGAGCGCCACTTCAACTCCCGCTGCCGCGCGGTGATCCGCATCCCCTACGACCCGCACCTCAAGGAGGGCGCCGAGGTGGACCTGGTCCGCCTGCGCCCGACGACCCGGGGCGCGTACCTGCGCCTGGCCGCGGCGGCCGGGGTGGCGTTCGGCCAGCGTCCCGACCGGGGTCACTAGTGCGGCCGGCCGCCGAGGATCCCACGCTGGACTGGGATCTGGGCCCTCCGCCGAGCGCCCGGCGAAGGATGCTCATCGTGGTCGTCTCGATCGTGGGGGCGATCCTGCTGGCGGCCGGCGCATGGCAACTGCTGCGGCCCGTCTTCGATCCCGTGGACGTCTCGGCCTCGCGCGGCACCGAGAACGCCGGGACCACCGGGGACGCCGGGGAGACCGGGGACACCGTGCGTCTGGCCGCGCCGTCCGGCTACGAGGGCGCGGCCGGCTACCCCGTCGGTTTCCCGCGTAACGAGCTGGGCGCGGCCTCGGCCGCCGCCGCCGCGCTGGAGGCGGCCTGGACCCTGGACGCCGAGCAGGCCGAGCAGGCGGCGGTGCTGTACGCCCCGCCGGACCAGCACGAGGCGGCACGGGCCGGTGCCCGCGAGGCCGCCGCCGGATGGAGGGAGATCCTCGGCCTTCCCAAGGAGGGAGCGCTCCCCGACGGGGCCGCCATGCGGACCCGGACGATCGGCGTCCAGTGGCGGTCCCGCGCGCGCGACCAGATACACGTCTCCGTGCTGGTCCAGGTGACCGCCACCAAGGGCGTCGGGGACACCGACCCCACCTACTCCAGCCCGTACGCCATGAGCCTGCTCATGGCCTGGCATCCCGACCTGCGCGGTACGAACCGGGGTGACTGGGTCAACGTCCCCGACCCGCTCTCCGCCTCGGTGCCGCCCGTCGCCCTGCCGGGCACCCCCGAATTCACGGCCGCGGGCTGGAAACCCGTCTCCGGCCCAGAGCCCACCCCATAGATCCAGGAAGAGCCCCCCAATGCCCCCACGCAGCTCATCCCGGCGTGTCACCCTGGTCTCCGGCCTTCTGCTGGCCGCGGTATCCGCGACGACGAGCGCGGTCATCGCCCAGCCGTGGGCCGCCGTGGCCGACCCGGGCGTGAACACCGGCGCGCCCTCGCAGGAGTACGCCGCGCCTCCCCCCGACGAACCTCCTGCCGGGCGCGAGGAGGTCGCCCCGGAGGAGGAGAGCGCCCCCGAGGCCGAGGCCCCCTCCAGACCGGACGAGAACCCGCCCGCCGAGGCCGAACCGCCGACGAGGTCGGCCCCGAGGGCCCCCGCGGAGGAAGCCGAACCACCCGCACGATCGAACCGCAGAGCCCCCGCGGAAGAGGCCGAACCACCGGCACGATCGAACCGCCAGGCCCCTTCGGAGGAAGCCGAACCACCGGCACGATCGAACCGCCAGGCCCCTTCGGAGGAGGCCGAACCACCCGCACGATCGAACCGCAGAGCCCCCGCGGAAGAGGCCGAACCACCCGCCAGGTCCCGTCGGAACGCCCCGCCGGAGCAGGTCCCGGACGAGCCGTCCCGGACGCCGCAGCGGAAGGAGGCCGCGCGGGAACCGGTACAGCCGAGGCGCGGCGAGACGACGGCCCCGCGTTCCGAAAGGACGCCTCCCGCCGAGGAACCGTCGCGGAACAGGGCGACGAAGGCCCCCGAGAACGGCGGACGCGAGACGCGGCCGCAGGCCACGCCGAAGTCGTCCCAGGCGGCTCCCAAGAGCGCCACGCCCGCGAACCCCGGTGACAGGGGACCGGAGACCAAGCCCACCCCCGGGCCGTCGTCCAGTGCCTCCACCGCCCCCGAACCGAGCACGGTCCCCACCGCCTCCACCACGCCGGGGCGGCCGGGCGCGACCCCGCGTCCCGAGCCCTCCGGGACGGCCACGAAACCGGCGCCCGAACCGAGCGCCACCGGTTCGGCCAAACCGACCACGTCGACCCCGCCCAAACCCAGCCCCACCGCCACGGCCAAACCGACCGCGTCGCCCGCGCCGAGCGCGACCACCTCCGCCGAACCGACCGCGTCCACCCCACCCAAACCCAGCCCCACCGCTTCGGCCAAGCCGAGCGCGACCGCCTCGGCCAAACCGAGCACCACGGCCTCGGCCAAGCCGAGTGCCACTCCCTCACCGACCAGGACGGCCACCTCCAAGCCGGCCCCGCCGAAGCCCTCGGCGAGCTCGTCCCGTAAGCCCGCCTCGCCGTCCGTCACCCCGTCGCGGCGGCCGTCGCGCGTACAGCGGCCCGTCACCGAGCCCACCCTGCGGGCCGAGTGGACGAAGCCCGTCCGGTCCCCGATGGCGGCGCCGTCCCCGACCCCCTCGCCACGGGTCGTCGTGCCGCTCCCCCCGCTCAGGCGCTCCCTGGACCCCTGCGGTCCCGGGGATCTCGCCTCGTGCTGGAGCATGGCGCCCTGGCTGAGCCGTGGCCCGGAATCCGGTGTCCTGCTGATCGCCGGCCATGAGGCGCCCACGTCGGGGGCATCGGCCGCACCGGCCGCACCGGCGGCACCGCGCTGGGTGTTCGCGCCGCCCGCCTCTCCCGCCCGGCCGTCGCCGAGCGCGGCGGCGACCCCGGCCCCGAGCCCGACGAGCGTCGGCTGCTGGAGCTTCAGTCCCTCCACGCTCTGCGCCAGATCCTGGGAGGAGTAGCCATGATCACCCGATCCCACGTGCGGGTGGCCGTACTCAGCATGGTGGCCGCGCTGGCGGTGAGCACGCTCAGCTCGGCCCAGGGAGAGGTGGCCTCGGCGGCGCCCTGCGCCCCGGCCGCGACCGGCGAGACGAGTGCCGCGCAGGCCCTCGGCTGGGGCGCGCCGTCCTGGTGCGCGGAGTTCGACGACTACCTCGACGAGTCCGACTGGGTCTTCTACGACTCCGCCGGGCACGCCGGCAACGGCCGCCGTTCTCCCGGGCAGCTCTACCTGGGCAACGGGGCGCTCTACCTGCACGGCCGCGAGGACGGGACGACGACCGGGCTGGCCGCCCGTCACGCCCAGACCTACGGGCGCTGGGAGACCCGCGTCCGGCTGTACCCGGGCGCCGGTTCCTACCACCCGGTCGCGCTGCTCTGGCCCGAGAACGGCGGCGGCAACGTGCAGAGCGCCACCGGGGAGGAGGTGGACTTCCTGGAGGTCATCGACGACCCGCAACGGCAGCGGCCGAACTTCTTCCTGCACACTCCCCAGGGGCAGGAACAGGCCCACGCCGACATCGACATGACCACCTGGCACACCTACGCCGTGGAGATCACCCCGTCCGCCGTCGTCGGGTACATCGACGGCAAGGAGTGGTTCCGCTCCGGCAACGCCACCCGCAGCTCCATGTCGGTCTGCCTGCAGCTGGACTGGTTCCCGGGCCAGGGCAGCGCGGGAGAGGCGTGGATGGAGGTGGACTGGCTCCGCATCTACCCGGCGTCGGGTGGCGCGGGCTGACCCCGTACCGGCGGTGCGGTCACAGCGGTGACCGCACCGTACGGAGGAAGTCGTCGAGGATCTCGCCGAAGACCTCCGGGCGCTCCATGTTGGGGTAGTGCGCGGCCTTGTCGATCGAGACCGCGCGGCCGTCGGCGACGACGCCGGCGAGGCGTTCGGCCATGCCGATGTGGTCGGGCGAGTCCGCGGCGCCGTTGATCGCCAGCACGGGGACGCCGATCGTGGCGGCGCGCTCCCAGGTGTCGCGCACCGGGACGAGCCGGTCGGGCTCGCCGGCGGTGTGCTTGGACATGGTGGCCCTGGCCATCCGGCGCAGCCGGTCCACGACCTCGGGATCGAGGTCGTCGAGGGTGCGGTGCGGGCCCGTGGCGAGGAGCACGAACCCCTCGACCGAGGCGTCCAGGTCACCGGCGGCCATCGCCGAGTGCCACGTGGCCAGTGCCCGGGTGGTCCAGGGGTCGGTGAAGTACGGCTCGCTGGTGCCGGCCCCGCTGACGACCACGGCGGCGACCAGCTCGGGGTGCTCCAGGGCGGTGTCGACCGCGATGCCCGCCCCCATGGAGACGCCCACCAGCGTCACGGGCCCGGTGTCCAGGTGGCGCAGCAGCGCGGCGAGGTCGTCGGTGAGCCGGTACGGCCCGGTGGCGTTGGCGGACCGGCCGTGACCGCGGGCGTCGGGTGCGATGACGCGGTGACGCGAGGCCAGGGCCGGGATCTGGTCGTCCCACATGTGGTGGTCCAGGAAGCCTCCGTGCAGCAGGACGACGGGGCGTCCGGTGCCGGAGTCGAGCCAGAAGAGATCTTTCATGACACCTAAGGTGTCATCTTTGCTCGACGATGACAACTGGGGTGTCATCATGGTCCCGTGGACGAGACAGGCCGCGGCCCGGCGACCGGAGCATCGACCGACCGCCTCACCGAGGTCTTCGACCTGGTGGGGCCGCTGTACCGGCGCGCCTGGCGCAGGGTGGAGCAGGACGTGGCCCTCGAGGGGCTCTCCGTGGGGACGCGGGCCGTGCTCGTCATGCTCCGCGGGCACGGCCCGATGACCGTCCCCCAGATGGGCCGCGCCCAGGCGCTGAGCCGTCAGTTCGTGCAGCGCATGGTCAACGACGCGGCCGCGCGCCACCTGGTCGAGATCGTCCCCAACCCGGCGCACAGGAGGTCCTCGCTCATCCGGCTGACCGCCGAGGGCGAGGCCGCGGCCACCTCCGTGGTGGACCGGGAGCGCGCGATGCTGCGCGAGGTCGGCGGCGACCTGACCGACGCAGAGATCACCGCCTGCCTGAAGGTGCTCTCACGCCTCCTGCGGCTCCTCGACGACGTCGACATGGACTGACCGGACCGGACCGGACCCGTGGCCCGTGGCCCGTTTCCATCGCGTGCCAGAATCGGGTCATGCACAGGGTCGTCATGTTCGCGATGGACGGTGTGATCCCCTTCGAGCTGGGCATCCCGCCACGGATCTTCGGCGGTGCCCGCGGGCCGGCCGGTGAGCGGCTCTACGAGGTGATCACCTGTAGCGTCGACGGCGGCCCGGTGCGCTCCGACGCCGACTTCTCGATCACGGTCCGGCACGGCCCCGAGGCCCTGTCGGCCGCGGACACCGTGGTGATCCCGGCCACCTACGGGCTCGGTCCCATCTCCGCCGAGGGGCGGCTGCCCGAGCCCCTGAGCGACGCGCTCGCGCGCATCCGGCCGGGCACGCGGCTGGTCTCGATCTGCACGGCCGCCTACGTGCTCGCGGCGGCCGGCCTGCTCGACGGCCGTCCCGCGACCACGCACTGGAGCAGCGCCGAGCACTTCCAGCGGCTCTTCCCCCGGGTCAGGGTCGATCCCGACGTGCTCTTCATCGACGACGGGGACGTGCTCACCTCGGCGGGGGTGGCCGCCGGTATCGACCTGTGCCTGCACATCGTCCGGCGCGACCACGGCACCGAGGTGGCCAACCGGGTGGCCAGGCGGTGCGTCGTCCCGCCGTGGCGCGACGGCGGTCAGGCCCAGTTCATCGAGCACCCGCTCCCCGCCCCGGCCGCCAGCACGACCGCCGCGACCAGGGCGTGGGCGCTGGAGCGGCTGCACCGGCCGCTCCCGCTCAGCGAGCTGGCGGCGCACGCCCGGATGAGCCGGCGCACCTTCACCAGGCGGTTCCGCGACGAGGTCGGCCTCAGCCCGGGGCAGTGGCTCGTCCTGCAGCGGGTGGAGCTGGCCAGGCGGATGCTGGAGACCAGTGACCTGCCGATCGACGGCGTCGCCCTGCGGGCCGGGTTCGGCACCGCCGCCTCGCTCCGCCAGCACCTGCAGTCGGCCATCGGGGTCTCACCGATGGCCTACCGCCGTACCTTCAGGACCGTGGACGCCTGAGCCGCGCGGGTGTCACTGGCCGCGTGCCCACTCCTTCTGCAGGCGGTCGGCGGCCTTGCGGGCGGTGAGCCGTCCGTGGGCGACGTCGAGGATGATCGCGCCCTCGGCCCGCTTCAGGAACACCTCGTCGGGGACGTTGGCCGAACCGCCGTCGCGGACGAGCTCCTCGATCGCGGCGTGGCCCTTCTTGCCCTCCGGGGTGGCGAAGACGGACGACTCCGGCCGGAAGTCCTCGCGCGCGGGGATCATCGTGAGCCTCTTCGCCCAGATCGGGACGCCGTCGCCCACGGTCAGGAACTCGACCAGCGCGGCCGCCTCGGCCACGTGCTTGGAGCTCTTGGTGACGGCCAGCCCCACCTCGGGCGTGCTGCGGACGGCCGGCTCGGCCTCGGGCAGGATGGTGGGGAACGGGCCGGCGCCGACGTTCTTGACGGAGATCTTGGCGGTCTTGCGGTGGGACGCGGACAGCATCGGGCTCTGGCCGGAGTCGTCCACCAGGAACAGCGCCTTGCCCGAGCGGAACAGCTCGGCCGGGCGGTCGCCCTTGAGCTTCAGCGCCGACCTGGCCAGCACACCCCGCTCGAAGAGCGACCCGTAGGCGGTCAGCGCGGAGACCACGTCGGGGCCGTTCCACGCCTTCCGGCCGGCGAGCAGTTCGTCGGAGAGCGTCGGGTGGCTCTGGCCGGCGATGGTGAACAGCAGTTCCTCCTGCCCGCGCGGCTCCCCGGAGAAGACGACCGGCTGCACGTCGGGCAGTTCCTTCTTGACCCGCCTGACGATGGTCTCCAGGTCGGCGGCCCGCTCCGGGAAGGACATCCCCAGCTCGGAGAGCAGCCCGGCGTTGTAGTACATGACCGCGCCGCCGCTGGAGCCCATCGGAACGGCGTAGAGCTTCCCGTTCCCGGCGGCCTTCTCGGTACGGTCGATCGCGGCCTCGTCGAGCTCGTCGATCCAGCCCGCGGAGACCTTGTCCTTCCATTCGGCGACCGGGCGGAGCAGGTCCCTGATCTCACCGGTCATCGCCGGGATCCGCAGGCCCACGACGTCGGCCGCCTTGTCCGCGGCGAGCTCCTTGGGCAGCCGCCCGTGGTAGCCGGGCTCGTCGAAGGAACGCAGCTCGACCTTGACACCGGGGTGCGCCGTCTCGAAGGCGGTGATCGCCTCGCGCAGCGTCGCGTCCGGCAGGAACGAGGTCCAGTACGTGAGGGTGACCGGCTTGGCGGACTTCTGGTCGCCCGTCGGAACGGCCTGCTGGACCGGCCGGCCACCGTCGGCCGTCCCGCCGGGGCTGCAGGCCGCCAGCCCGAGGGCGAGTGCGGCGGTGGTGGTCACGGCGAACACGCGAGTCGTACCGCGCATGCATACCTCCAGCGGAATCGTGGTGCGGACGGCGACATCAAGCCCGGGGAGGCCTACCGCGAAAAACGATCTTATGGGTCCACTGCCACCACACGGGGGGATCAAACACCACGATCACCTCGGACGCCTCGTCCGTCCCGCGCGCCCCTCGCCGGGGCCGCCGTCGGCCAGGCTCCGGGTGGCCGGTTCGCACGAGGCGCGTGGACCCCGCCCGACCCCGCCCGGCCGCGCCCGACCGGGCCCGCTGTCAGCCCGGCCGGGCCCGCCGCCGACTCGCGGTCAGCCCGCGACGATCTCGTGGCGCAGGTGCTCGCGGCTGAGGTCGAGGAGCATCCGGACGTGGGAGTCGGCCAGGCGGTAGTAGATCATCCGGCCGGAGCGGCGACCGGCCACGATGCCCGCGGTCCGCAGCAGCCTCAGGGCGTGCGACACGGCGGTGTCGCTGACCTCGACCGTCTCGGTGAGGTCGCAGACGCACATCTCCCCGGCCTCCAGCAGCGCGTACAGCAGCTGGGCCCGGGTCTGGTCGCCCAGCAGCCGGAACAGGTCGGCGAGCCGGGCGGCCTCCTCGGGGGTGACGAGCCGGTCCCGCGTCGCCGCCACCCTGCCCTCGTCCGGCTCCATGGTCACGCAGGTGTCCAGGGGGGTGACGGCTTCCATGACGACTCCTGAACAGATGCTCAATGATAACGACTATCGTACCAAGGTCATCGGGTGCCGGGACGGCGTCGTGCTCAGCTCGACGTCGTACCGGGCGCGGTGCTCAGCGGCGCGGCGATGTCCTCCAGGCCCTTGCCCTCGGCCTTGACGCCCAGGAAGACCTCCACCAGACCGGCGGCGATCATGAGGGAGGCGCCGATGGTGAAGGCCAGCGCGGTGTCGGCGGGCCTGCCGCTCTCCACGAGGTTGGCGAAGATCAGCGGACCGGCCACGCCGCCGACGAAGGTGCCGATCGCGTAGAAGAACGCGATGGCCATGGCGCGGGTCTCCATCGGGAAGATCTCGCTCACGGTCAGGTAGGCGGAACTCGCCCCGGCGGAGGCAAAGAAGAGCACCGCGCACCAGCACGCGGTCAGCGTGACCGCGGTCAGCATCCCCTGGTTGAAGAGCCAGGCCGTGCCCAGCAGGAGCACCCCGGACCCGATGTAGGTGCCGGAGATCATCGGGATGCGGCCGACCGTGTCGAACAGCCGTCCCAGCAGCAGCGGGCCCAGGAAGTTGCCGACCGCGATGACCGCGAAGTAGTAGCCGGTCTCGGTCTCGATGCCGAAGAAGGTCGACAGGATCTGCGCGTACCCGAAGGTGATGGCGTTGTAGAGGAACGCCTGGCCGATGAAGAGCGACAGGCCGAGAACCGTGCGCTTGGGGTAGCGGGCGACCATGGTGTGCGCGATCTGGCCGAACCCGATCGCCTTGCGCTGGTGGATGGTCATCGACCGCGACGGCTCGTCGAGCCGGACGCCCTTCTCCTGCTCGATCCGCTTCTCGACCTCGTCGACCAGGCCCTCGGCCTCCCGGTCGCGGCCGTGGATGAACATCCAGCGCGGGCTCTCGGGCACGTGCCTGCGGACCAGCAGGATGGCCAGGCCGAGCACCACGCCCAGGCCGAACGCCACGCGCCAGCCGATGTTCAGCGGCAGGTTGTTGAGCAGCGGCACGGTCAGCAGCGCGCCGCCCGCGGCGCCGAGCCAGTAGCTGCCGTTGATGATGATGTCGATCCTGCCCCGGTGACGGCTCGGGATGAGCTCGTCGATGGCCGAGTTGATCGCGGCGTACTCGCCGCCGATGCCGAAGCCCGTCAGGAACCGGAACAGGAAGAACCACCAGGCGGAGAACGAGAACGCCGTCGCGGCGGTGGCCACCAGGTAGACGACCATGGTGATGATGAACATCTTCTTGCGGCCGTACCTGTCGGTGAGCCAGCCGAAGAACAACGCTCCCAGGCACGCCCCGGCCACGTAGAGGGCCGCGGCCGTGCCCGCCACCTGGGTCTGCGTGATCGCAAGCCCGCTGCCCTCCTTGGCCAGGGTGGCGGAGAGGTTGCCGATGATCGTCACTTCGAGACCGTCGAGGATCCAGACGGTGCCGAGGCCGATGACGATCATCCAGTGCCAGCGTGACCATGGAAGCCGGTCCAGGCGCGCGGGGACCTTGGTGGTCACCGCCTTCGTCCGAGCGTCGTTCATGACGCACCGGATTACCCATGTGAGCCCGGCTCATGCGGCGCGGGGGACCCCTTTCCGCTCGGCCTTCCCCTGCTCGGCGGCGCCATGATGACACCCCAGATCAGGACAAATCCCAGGCTTTTAGATACATTGCGCGAACAGATGGATACGTGACCCGTTCAGGGGGATCAATGAAGGCCCGGATCACGGGCGTGGCGGCGTACCTGCCGGAACGGACCGTGTCCAGCGCGGACGTGGAGCGGCGGATCGAGGGCTACGCGCCCCATCGGGGCGTCGTCGAGCGCCTGACCGGCGTCAGGCGACGCCACGTGGCCGGTGACGACGAGCAGGCCTCCGACCTGGCCGTCCACGCGGTACGGAGGCTCGACCACTCCGAGGTCGACCTGCTGATCTTCGCGTCGGCCTCGCAGGACATGATCGAACCCGCCACCGCGCACATCGTGGCGGCCAAGCTGGGCCTGTCCTGCCCGGTGTTCGACGTCAAGAACGCCTGCAACAGCATGCTGAACGGGATCCAGATCGCCGAGGCGCTGATCCTGTCCGGCGCCCACCGCAAGGTGGTGGTCTGCGCCGGGGAGATCCCGTCGCGGGCGATCCGGTGGCGGGTCAGGGACCGCGCGCAGTTCGCCGACTCGTTCGCCGGCTACACGCTGTCGGACACCGGCGCCGCCGTGACGGTCGCCGCGGATGTGGAACGTGGCATTTTCTACCGCGACTTCGCGGCCGACTCCACGGCCTGGCCGATCGGCACCCTGCCCGGAGGCGGTTCGGCGCACCCCCGCGACCTGGAGTACTCCTACTTCCGCGGCGACGGGCGCGCCCTGAGGCGGGCCTTCGAGGCGGTGGGCCCGGACATCTTCCTCAACGCCCTCAAGCGCACCGGCCTGACCTGGGACGACTTCGCCGTCGTGGCGGTGCACCAGGTGGCCCTGCCCTACCTGCACTTCCTGGCGCGGGTGCTGGACATCCCCGAGGACAGGCTGGTGGTCAGCCTGACCGAGCACGGCAACTGCGCCTCGACCACGCTGCCGCTCCAGCTCGCGCTGGGCGGCGTCCGTCCGGGCGACCGGGTGGCGATGCTCGGGCTCGGCGGCGGGATCAGCACCGGCGTGATGCTGGCGGAGATGTGATGGACCTGTGGGTGATCGTCCCCGCGTACAACGAGGCCGCGGGCATCGAGGGGACGCTGGCCGCGCTGGCCGCGCAGGACGACGCGGACTTCACCCTGCTCGTGGTGGACAACGCCAGCACCGACGGCACCGCCGAGATCGTCCGGCGGCACGGTGTCCAGGTGATCACCGAGACCCGCAAGGGCACCGGCGCCGCCTCCGACACCGGGATGCGGCACGCCATCGCGCACGGCGCGACCCACCTGGCCAGGACCGACGCCGACTGCCTGCCCCGCCCGGACTGGATCCGCAACATCCGGCGGGCGTTCGGCGACGGGCTGGAGATGGTCGGCGGGCAGCTGCGGCCCCGGACCGACGAGTTCCGGCTGAAGCTCTGGGAGCGGCACCTCATCCCGTTCGTGATCGGGGTGGCCGCGGCCTTCGGGCGTTTCCGGCCCGGCAACAGGGACCCGCGCTACCGGGGGCCGTACGTGATGATGCCCGGTGCGACGCTGGCCATCACCGCCGGCCTGTACGTGCGGGCGGGCGGTTTCCCCAGGACCGCGATCGAGGAGGTCCACGAGGACCGCGCCCTGGTCAACCGGGTGCGCACGCTCACCCCGGCGTACGCCTCGCGCCGCGACGTGGTGGTCTTCGGGTCGGTGCGCAGGCTGCGCGCGTACGGCCTGGCGGGCACCCTCGCCTGGTACGCCGACCACCACTACCGGCCCGACGTGGTCGACGTCCGGTGAACCACGAGAGCAGGCTCCAGTTCGCCGCCCATCCCGTCGCCTACCCGCTGATGCGGACGCTGGCCCGGCTCGGGCCGGTGGTCCGCGTCCCCGGCCTGGGCGTCGTGGTCAACGACGCGGCCGTGGCGCGTGCCGTGCTGACCGACGAGCGGTTCCGCAAGGACGGCCCCGGATCGCCCGGTGACCTGTGGACCCCCGTGCTCGGCCCCTCCGTGCTGCTCAACATGGAGGGACCCGGCCATCTCGCGCTGCGCAGGAAGCTGGCGCCGCTCTTCGCCCCCGCGCATGTCTCCGCGCTGGTGGACGACGTGCTCCGCGGTCCGCTGGCGGACCTGGAGGCCCGGCTGGGACGGGGTGAGACGGTCGACGTGGTGGACGCCATGCGGCTGATGGCCGGGGCGGTGATCTGCCGGGTGATCGGCCTGGGCGAGGTCTCCGAGGCGCGCGCCAGGGAGCTGTTCGCCGACGGCGAGCGGGTCGTCTCGATGGTCTCGCTGCGCTCGCGGCGGCTGTCGGACCGGCAGGTGGCGGCCGCCCGGCGGGTGCTGGACCGGATCGGGGACATCGCGCAGGCCGCCTACGAGGCCGGGGACGAGTCCACGGTGATGGGCCGGATGCGGGCGCAGGGGCTGTCGGCGGCCGAGGCCAGGGGCGCGGCCGGGGCGTTCTTCCTGACCGGTACCGAGACGGTCGCCACGTTCGTCCCCCGGCTCGTCGCCCTCGTGCACGACCACCGGCCCCCGGCCGGCGACCGCGGCTGTCCCGGTGGCCTCGACGGCCCCGGTGGTCCCGGTGGTCCCGGTGGTCCCGGCGACGTCGGTGGCCTCGGCGGTCTCGGTGACCTGGACGCGCTCGTCGAGGAGGCCATGCGGGTCACCACGCCGACCCCGGTGATGCTGCGCTCGGTCTCCGCCCCCGCCCGCGTCGGCGGGGTCGGGGTGCGGCCCGGTGACCGGGTGCTGATCGTCACCCACAACTGCGCCAGGGCGTACGGCCCGTTCGACCCCTCCAGGCCCCACCCTCCCGAACTGCGCAGGCTCTGGTTCGGCGCGGGACCGCACTTCTGCATCGGCTACCCGCTGGCCCTGGCGGAGATCCGGGCGGTGGCCTCCGTCCTGCTCTCCCACCGGGTGCGCGTGGTACGGCGGCGCGCGGCCAGGCGGGTCCTCATCCCCACCTACGAGCGACTGTGGGTGAGCGCCTCGTGAACGACATCGTCGCCGGGATCATGGCCGTCGCCGCCCGGGAGCCCGCACGGGTCGCCATCGTCGACGGCAGGGGCCGCGAGATCACCTACGGCGTGCTCGGCCGCCGGGTGGCCGCGGTCCGCGACGCCATGGTCGCCCCTCCGCCACGGCGGGAACGGCCCGGCCTCCGGTCCGGGCCCCGATCGGGGACTCGGCCGGGGACTCGGTCGGGGACGGGGACGGACACGCGGCCCGGAGCGGAGGCCCGCCCTGGAGCGGAGAGCCGGTCCGAGGCGGGGACCCGGTCCGAGGACGGGACCCGGTCCGAGGACGGGCCGGTGGCCGGAGCGGTGCGGCCGGGGGACGGGGTGCTGTTCGCGGTGCGCCCGGGGGTGGACGCGGTGGCGCTGGCCCTGGGGGCGGTGGCGGCGGGCGGGACGCTCGTCCTGGCCGACCCCGGACTGGCGCCCGACGTGCTCGCCGCCCGCATGACCGCGGCCCGGCCCGCCTGGGTGGTCGCCGAGTCCCTGCTGTACACCCTGAGCGGCCCGCTCAGGGGGCTGGCCCGCCGACGCGGGCTGCTCCTGCCGGACCTCGCGGACCCGCTCCCCGGCCGGCCGGTCCGTCACCTGTACGCGGGCCCCTGGCTGCCCGGGGTCCCCCGCGGGGCGCTGCGGCTCTCGCGGATCCTGCGGCCGTCCGGCCGTTCCCGGCCCGGGGAGCGGCCACCCGCCCCGGCCGCCGCAGGGACGTCCGCCGACCCGTGCCGGGCGGAGGCGTACGGCCCGGACCCGGCCGGCGAGGGGGCACGGCACCCGGAGCGGGCCGACGGAACGGCGTACGGCTCGGACCCGGACCGGCCTGCGGCCGTGATCTTCACCTCGGGGACGACGGCGCGCCCGCGCGGGGTCGTGCACACCCGCGGGTCGCTCGCCGCCGGGCTGGAGATGTTCAGGAGCGCGTTCCCGCTGGAACCCGGGGACGTCGTGCACACCGACCAGCTGATGCTCGGGCTGCCCGCGCTGCTGGCCGGGGCGACCTGGTCGCTGCCCGGCGGCGGGGACCTCGCCACCGAGCTGGCCGAGCGGCGGGCCACCCACACCTTCGCGGTCCCGGTACGGCTGGACCGGCTGCTGCGCGAGACCCCCCGACTCCCGGCGACGCTCCGCTACCTGCTGCTCGGCTCGGCCCCCGCCCCGCCGGGCGTGCTGCGCCGGGCGATCGAGGCCGGGCCCGAGGTGCTGTCGGTCTACGCCATGACCGAGGCGCTTCCCATCGCGATCGCGTCCGCGGGCGAGAAGCTCGCCCACGACGGAGGGGACCTGCTCGGGACGCCCCTGCCCGGCGTCGGCGTCCGGATCGCCGAGGACGGCGAGCTGTTCGTCTCCGGCCCCCACCTGGCCCGGTGCTACCTCGGCGAGGAGCCGCTGAGCGAGGTCGCCACCGGCGACCTGGTCCGCCTCGACGGGGACCGGTTGGTACTGCTCGGCCGGAAGAAGGACATGATCCTCCGCGACGGGTTCAACATCTACCCGGGCCTGTACGAGCCCGGCATCGCGGCACTGCCCGGGGTGGCCGAGGCGGCGATCGTCGGGCTCGCCGACCCGGAGACCGGGGACGAGGAGGTCGTGCTGGCCGTCGTCCCGGACGGCGGCTACGACGAGGCCCGGCTGCGCAGGGCGCTCCCCGGGATCGTCGACGCCGCGGCCCTGCCCGATCGGATCGAGCCGCTCGACGCCTTCCCGCGCTCGGGACGGTCCGACAAGCTCGACCGGGCCGCCCTGCGGGACCTGGTCACCCGCCGTGCCTGACCCCGCCGTGCCCTCCGTGCCCGCCGTCCCCCGGCCCGTCGAGCCTTCCGTGTCCTTTGTACCCGGGTCCGCCGTGACCGGGACCGTCCCCGAGGCCGAGGACCGCCCTCTCCTTCCCGTACGCACCCGGGCGGGGAACGGGCGGAGGATGGCGGTGACCGGGGCGTCGGGGTTCGTGGGGGGCGCGGTCTGCCGGGCGGCCGTGGCCGAGGGCTGGACGGTGTCGGCCTTCGGCAGGCGGCCGGCCGTGGCCGGGGAGCACGTCGGCGGTGCCCCGTACACCTCCTGGGATCTCCTCGACGCCGCCCCGCGGTCGTACGAGGTGGACGTGGTGGTCCACTGCGCCGGGAGCGTCACGGACTGGGGCCCGGCGCGCGCCATCTGGGCGGTCAACGTGGACGGCACCCGCAACGCCGCCGCGGCCTTCCCCGGCGCCAGGTTCGTGCACGTCAGCACGGCCAGCGTCTACGACCCGTTCCGGCCGACCGTGATGGCCGCCGAGGACGCCGCCCCGGTCCGGTGGTACGCCAACGCGTACGGCGCCTCGAAGGCGGCGGCCGAGAGATGCCTGGACGGGGCGGTCGTCCTGCGGCCCCACGCGGTCTACGGCAGGGGGGACACCACGCTGCTCCCCCGGATCCTGGGCGCGGTCAGGGGCGGCCGGGTGTTCGCGGTGGGCGACGGGCGCCAGCGGGTCAGCCTGACCTCGGTGGACAACCTGGTCCGCGCCTGCCTGCTCGCCGCGGCGGGCCCGGTGGACCACGGCGTCTTCAACGTCACCGACGCCGAGCCCGTGGTGCTCGACGAGGCCCTGCGCGCGCTCCTTCGGGAACGCGGCCTGGACGCCGAACCGTACTACCTGCCGCCGGGACCGGCCGGTCTGCTCGCCGCCGTGGCCGAGACCGCCCACCGGTCGCTCCGCCGCCGGTACCCGCCCCGGCTGACCCGGTACGCCGTGGGACACCTGGCCGTCGAGCGGACCCTCGACATCACCGCCGCCCGGCTCCGGCTCGGCTACCGGCCGTCGGCGACGTCCTTCGCGGGTGCCGCCGGCTGGTGAGGAAGGACCGCGAAGGACACGGCGGCGGGCGCCGCGGAGGACCCGGGGGAGGCCGAGGACGCCGAGGACGCCGAGGACGCGGAGGGCCCCGGGACCCCCGGTGCCTCGGGGGCGGGACGGCTGAAGCCGCTCCCGGTGAGGAAGGTCGCCGCCGCCACCGAAAGGCCCAGCCCGAAGATCGCCCTCAGGCCGTTCCTCAGCGACGTCGTCAGCGTGTCGAACATCGTGAGCACGGCACCGATCCGCAGGCCGTTCCGCGGCATGGACTCGGGCAGGTACACGTTGCGCAGCGCGGACAGGGCGATCGCCAGGGCCAGCATGCCGACGGCCGTCCCGATGCCCGCGCCGATCAGCCCGACGCGCCTGTCGCGGATCAGGAACACCCCGGCGGCGATCAGGAGCGGTGAGGTGCCCGCCAGGCCCCACCGCAGCGAGGTGAGCCCGTGGCAGACGAGGTGGGCGTCGGCCGCGGCGGAGGCCGGGATCAGCCGGGCGGTGGGAGGGGTGTCGGGCAGGCGGGTGGCGGCCTCCACGCCGGAGCGTTGCAGCCTCTTCTTGACCAGCTCGTACATCGGGGTGAAGTCGTACTCGACCCCGCCGCGTACGGCGCGGTCCGTGCCACCGGTGCCGCCCCTGTCGCCCTTGTCGCCCCTGTCGCCCCTGTCGCCCGCACCGCCCGGCACGGTGGTGAACCGGTGGTGCGCCGCCCTGTTGATCTCCACCCAGACGGCGGCGAAGTCGTCCCCGGTACCGGTCTCGGCGGTCCGGCGGACCACCTCCGCGCGCGCCGGGACGCCCAGCCCGTGCAACCGCAGGGTGACCTCGTCGGCGACGTGGTCGGTGACGGCGTCCCGGACGACGGGATGACCGGCGAGCGGGGCCATGGTCCGCAGATATCCCGCGGGATCGGCGACCTCGCTCGCCGCCCACCCGGCGAGAAGGGCCAGGGGGGCCAGGAGACAGCCGAGCGCGATCACCAATGAGCCGATCACGGTGCGCACGGAAACCCCCTCTCCGCTTTACCTGCAAATCCCCCGTTTTGCCTGGTAAAACCCCACAAACGGGGTTTTTGACGATAATTTGGGACTCGTTGTCAACTCGATGGTGAGATCGGGTCTACAAACCTTGACCGACCCCCCTCAGCGCGTCGAACGACCACATAGCTCATTGACCCGAAAACCGTTATTAACCTGCGATGTAGTGGGGTGACGGACGGCAGAAGCAGGGGCTATGACGCGCGATGCGGGGCGGACGGACGTGGGATCGAGCCTGGCCCTCGCACTGGGATCCGCCGTCCTGTGGGGTCTGGCGCACCTGTGGGTCGGCCGCAGGCTGACCGGTGCCCTGCTGATGGGCATCGAGCTGATCCTCGCCCTCGCGGCCATGACCGCGATGCTGACCGCCGGGCCCGCCCTGCTCGCCCTCGCGGTCCAGCCGGCCTGGCTGTGGGCCTTCACACTGACCGCGTTACTGGTCGCCGGGGTGACGGTGACCGTGACGATCCGCTCGTACCTGCTGGTCCGCCCCAAGGGGGCGTCCCCGACGGCGCAGTGCCTCTCGGCCGCCGCCATCGGCCTGCTCTGCGCGCTCATCGTCGCCCCGCTGGTGTACACGGCCCGGCTGGCGTACGTCTCGCAGACCGTGGTGACCTCGGTGTTCGCCGAGAGTGTCACGCCCATCCCGGTCGACGACCCGTGGAAGGACATGGAGCGGATCAACATCCTGCTCATCGGCGCCGACGCTGCGGCCAACCGCGTCGGCGTGCGTACCGACAGCATGACCGTGGCCAGCGTCGACACCCGCACCGGTGACACCGTGCTGTTCGGCCTGCCGAGGAACCTGGAGAACGTCCCCATGCCGCCCGGCCCGGCCCGCGACCGCTTCCCCTACGGCTTCGAGGGCCAGCCGCCGTACACGCCGGGCATGCTCAACGAGGTCTACCAGTACGCCGAGGACTACCCCGAGATGGCCCCCCGGCTGAGCAAGCGGCAGCGCGGTCCCGCCCTGCTGAAGAAGACGGTGGGCGGCATCCTCGGCCTCGACGTCCCCTACTACGCGATGGTCGACATGCGGGGGTTCACCGAGATCGTCGACGCGATGGGCGGCGTGCGGGTCCGCGTCAAGGACCCGATCGTCTACGGCCTGCGCAACGAGGGCCGGATCGAGCCGGGCAGGCGCCGGCTCTCGGGCGAGGAGGCCCTCTGGTACGGCAGGTCGCGCACCTACAGCGACGACTACGTGCGGATGAGCCGCCAGAAGTGCCTGCTGAACGCGGTCGCCAAGCAGGCCGACCCGATGACGGTGTTCAAGAGCTTCGAGAGGCTGGCCCGCGCCGCGGTCGACGCGATCTCCACCGACATCCCGCGCGAGCTCCTGCCCGATCTGGTGGAGCTCTCCGAGAAGGTGAAGCACTCCAGGATCAGGAGCCTGCAGTTCGTGCCCCCGCTGATCTACTCGGGCGCGCCCGACTACAACCTGATCAGGCGCGAGGTCGCCGCGACCCTGGCCGCGCCGCCCCCCGCTCCCCGCGCCGCCCTGCCGGCCGTGCCGACCGGGAACCGCAAGAACGCGGGCGGCCGTGCCGGTACGAGGGCCGTCGTGCTCGACTCCGCCTGCGACTGACGTCCGGCACACCCGGACCCTCCGGGACGTCCAGGGCGTCCGGAAGGGTCCGGGGTACCGGGCGGACCCGGCCGGGGATACGGCGTCCGGGTCGGATCAGGGGGTCTCGCGCCGGGTGCGCGACCGCAGGGCCAGGCCCAGGAGGACCAGCAGCACCCCGGCCAGGAGCGGGTCGAGCCGCGACCCGGTGAAGGGGAGGACCGGAACGGCCGGCCGGGCACAGGGCCCGCCGACGCGGCAGGCGTCCGGGAAGGGCTCTTCCGTGCCCGGCTCCCGGAACCCTTCGACCGCCTCGCCGGGACGCTCGCCCGCCTCCCACGAGGGGGCGGGAACGGCCGTCGTCCCCTCCTCGGCGGCCGGGCCCTGTCCGAGCGCCGAATCCCGTGCGAGCACCGAGTCCTCATCGAGCACGGCGTTCTCCTCGCTCACCGCGGGCCGATCCGGTGCCGCGGCGCGGTCAGGTACCGAGGGCAGGTCCGGTGCCGGGGCGCGTCCGGGGACCGGCTCCTGCCCGGGGACCGGTGCCGGGACCAGGGCAGGGGCCGGGGCCTCCGCCGAGTCGGGACCGAGCGCCCCGACCGGGGCGAGGGCGACGTCGGGAGCGGGGGCGTAGGCATGGGCGGTTGCGGGGACGGGGGCAGGAGCGGGGGCGATCCTCACCGGGGACCTCCCGCAGGCGGGATCGGCCGACTCGGCCGGGCAGTTGGACTCCGGCCGCACCCCCACCACACCACCGCGAAGCGTCGAGTCACCCGCGGGCGGATCGCCCACCGTGACGGCGTAGGTGATCGTCACGGTGGACTCGGCGGGAACGTCCCCCCGCCAGTCGAGCACCGGTCCGGCGTGGGCGACGGTGCCCGAGGAGGCCACGACGTCGCCGAGGGCCGCGTCGTCGAGGATCCCCGACAGGTCGTCCCTCAGGTGCGCCCCGGGGTAGGCGTCCCGGCGCGGGTTGGTGACGGTGATCGTGTAGTTCACCACGTCGCCCGGCCGGGGAACCTCGGGCACCTGCTTCCTGGTGATCGTCACGCCTTCCACGGTGACCCGCTGGCCGCAGCCGAGGTTCGTCCCGGGGACGGGCCCGGCGAGCCTGGCGGCCCCCTCCGCGACCCCCTCCACGGACCCCGGCGCGGACCCGGCCCCGGATCCCGGCGTCGACCCGGACCCGGGCACGGGCCCAGGTACGGGCCCAGGTACGGGCACGGCACCCGGGGCGGTCGCGCGTACGGGAGCGGGGGCCGGGCAGTTCGTCCCTCCTCCGAGGGTCTGGACGGCGCTGTCCAGCACGCGGTCCCCGGTGTCGGGAGCGTCGACGGTCACGCTGTAGGTGATCGTGACCGTCTCGCCCGCGGGTACGTCGCCGGTCCACGCCAGCCTGGGCGCGGTGTAGGTGACCGTCCCGCGGGTGGCCCGCGCGTCGCCGTTGTAGGCGGCGTCGTCGAGCACCCGGGAGAGCTGTCCGGTGAGGGAGGCGTCCGGGTAGGCGGCGGTCCCGACGTTTCCGACGGTGACCGTGTAGGTGACCACCTCACCCGGCGCGACCCTGTCGTGGTCCGCGGTCATCAGGACGTACAGGAGCGGCAGGCCGGGCGCGCCGGGATCGTCGCAGGCGGGATCCCCGGAGCCGGTCTGGCAGCCGGGTCCCCGGGAACCGGCCGGTTCCAGGGACAGGCGCAGGTCTCCGGCCGGAGGGTCGTTCACCGTGATGTCGTAGGTGACCGTCACCGCCTGGCCCGCGGCCAGGTCACCGGTCCAGGTCACCTCGGGCGTGTCGAAGGAGACCGTGCCCGAGGTGGCCGACAGGCCGGGGCCGAAGGTCGCGTCGTCCAGCAGGCCCGACAGGTCACGGGTGAAGGTGAGGCCGGAGCGGGGGACGTCACCGGTGTTGCGCAGCCGGACGGTGTGGGTGACCTTCTGGCCGGGCCTGGCGTGGACGGGCGAGACCGACGTGACGACCTCGATCTCCGGCCCGAGGTTCGCCCGGGGCTCGTCACCGGCCCGGGATCCACCGGCGGCCCGAGGTTCGTCGGACGCCCGGGACCCACCGCCCGCCCGTGGGCCACCCGTCCGGGACCCCTCACCGGCCCGGAACTCGTCGCCCGTCCGGGACCGGCCTGCCTCGGACTCGTCGTCCGCCCGGGGCTCGTCGTCCGTCCGGGACTCGTCGTCCGTCCGGGACGTGCCGGGAGCGTCCCTCACCCCCGCGGGCGCCGCGGGCGCCGTCCCCGGCCCGGTCCCCGATCCCGGGCTCGCCTCCGGGCCCGCTTCAGGGCCCGCTTCGGGATCCGCCTCCGGACCCGTTTCAGGGCTCGCTTCCGGGTCCGCCTCCGGTGGCGGCACGGCTTCCCGGGACGGTGCCGTCCGCGCGGATGACACCGCCCGCGCGGACGGGACCGCCGTCATGGACGGGGTCGCCTGCCGGAACGTCACGCCCCCCGGAGACGGTACGACCACTTCTCCCGTCCTCACCGAGAGCTCGGGCCCGCCGCCCTTGCCGGCCGTCGCCGGCCGGGACGCCGCGGGTGCGACCGACGGTGTCGCGAGCACCGTGAGTGTCGCGAGCACCGCCCCCCACGCGGCGACCCCGCCGGATCTCCCCCTTCGAACAGGACGCGACCAGGTACCGGTACGCAACACCGCAAGCCCCTTGCTGACCCTTGTCCACGATCTCGCCGGGGGGCTCAAGATCCATTGATTCGGAGGGGGATACCCGTACCGGCGGCACCTGATCGTCGGCCAGGGCAAACTTCTGCCCCGCCGGCCCCCAAGCCGGTCGCCGAGCCCGTACAGGAGACCGCGAAGCGGGAACGGAGGATCTTCCGGACCGGTCATGACAGGGCACGCGTTTCTCCCTCCGGTTTCGTGGCCGATGTCAGCAAAGATCACCTTTGTCCGCATATCCGGCCTGGTCAGGGACGCGCCACCCGCGGCCGTAATCGCCCCGCGCCCCGCGCGGCCGTGGCATGATGTTCCTCGAACCGACTGTAATGATTTTCATAATCAGATGGGAACGTCCGTGAGGGTGGCATTCGTCGGCAAGGGCGGCAGCGGCAAGACCACGCTGTCGGCGCTGTTCGCGAGGTACGCGGCGAGCCGGGGCGGCTCCGTCGTCGCCGTCGACGCCGACATCAACCAGCACCTGGGTATGGCACTGGGGATGGAGGACGGGGCGTTACCGAGGCCGATGGGCTCGCACCTGACCGAGATCAAGGAGTACCTGCGGGGCGACAACCCCCGCATCTCGTCGGCCTCGGCGATGGTGAAGACCA
Organism: Streptosporangium sp. NPDC050148; assembly: GCF_055586505.1. NCBI lineage: Bacteria > Bacillati > Actinomycetota > Actinomycetes > Streptosporangiales > Streptosporangiaceae > Streptosporangium > Streptosporangium sp. NPDC050148. Next base: position 43,028 of record NZ_JBVJIA010000025.1, read on the forward strand.
CCCCGCCGGGACGCGGCTCGAGACTGCTCCACCTGGACGGGGGTGACGACCCGATCCATTCCCGGTTCGCCGTCACCACGCCCGAGGGGCCCCGGCTGATGGTCACCGGGCCGTTCGACGAGGACGACCTCGGGGTGGCGTGCTACCACTCCAAGGTCGGCGCGGTCGAGCTCTACCTCAACCATCTGATCGACGGCGCGGGCGAGTACGTCGTGGTCGACATGACGGCCGGGGCCGACTCCTTCGCCTCGGGGCTGTTCACCCGCTTCGACATGACCTTCCTGGTGGCCGAGCCGACCCGGCAGGGCGTGGGCGTCTACCGCCAGTACCGCGACTACGCCGCCGACTACGGGGTGCCGATCGCGGTGGTGGGCAACAAGGTGCACGGTCCCGGTGACGTGGCGTTCCTGCGCGACGAGGTCGGCGACGACCTGCTGGTCTGCCTGGAGCACTCCGCCGCGATCCGCGCGATGGAGCAGGGCCGTCCCTTCACCCTCCGCGACCTCGAACCGGCCAACGCCCTGGCGCTGGGCAGGCTCCTCGACCGTCTCGACGCCCAGGAGAAGGACTGGACCCGCTTCGGCGACCAGGCCGCGCTGTTCCATCTGCGCAACGCGAAGGCGTGGGCGAACAGGGCCACCGGCGAGGACCTGGCGGCCCAGATCGATCCCGACTTCGTCTTCGGACCCACGCGAGTGTCGCTCTCCGGCTAGGTGGAGCGATCACCGCCCCCCAACTACTGTCTCAATGATCCCCTTTTGAGAGGAGAACGCAGCATGTCGCTGACCGTTTCGAACGATCTTCTCGACCAGGCCAAAGCCGGAGAGGTGGACGACGCGGCCTTCGTCACCTGTGTCAGGGACTCCCTGCCCTACGCCTGGGCCCTGATCACCGGCCTGGTCGAACAGCGGGAGAACACCGGCGCCGAGTTCGCCGACAACACCGTGCCCCCGCCGGACGAGGCCGCCCGCGGTCAACTCCTGCGCGCTCTCGCCAGCGACGCCATGCGCGGCGCCCTGGAACGTCACTTCGGGGTACGGCTCGCCTTCCAGAACTGTCACCGGGTCGCGGTCTTCGACCCGGCCGCCACCGACGCCCACGCGAGGTTCATCACCGCGAGGTCGCAGATCCTGAACCAGACGCCCGAGCTCGTCGACTGCTGACGGGCCCTCATCCCGGGGTCGTGCCCGCCCGCGCCTGACGGGCACGGCCCCGGATCCGGGGCAGCACCTCCGCGCCGAGCCGCCCGATGTTCTCCAGGGTGCGCGCGCGGTCGCCCGCCCCCTCCACCAGCAGGATCAGGTGCCGCAGCCCGGTGGCCGCGGCGGTCCGCTCGATCATCTCGACGCAGCGGCCGGGCGAGCCGACCGGATGCGTCCGGCACAGGAAGTCCACGTATCCCGGCACGTCCCGCGCGGGCCGCGACCGCCCGTCCACCGGTACGTAGCCCGCCAGGCCCGGTTCCAGCCAGCGTGGCATGGCCTCCCGCAGCTCCCGTACGGCCTGCTCCGTCGTGTCGGCCACGTGGCCCACCGCCGCCGCGACGTGCCGGGGCGGTGCCGGCCGGAACGACGCGTCCCGGTCCCGATCCCGGGACGAGGCCGATACCCTCGGGGCCCCGTTCGCCCGCGCGCCCGGCACCGGCGCCGCGGCCACCTCCTCGTACCCGCGCAGCAGGGCGGCCTTGTCCTCGTCGCCGATGTGCATGCCCAGCAGCATCGGCAGCCCCCGCTCGGCCGCGAGCGCCACGGTCCGCGGCGAGGTGCACGCGACGACCGGCCGCAACCTGGCCGCGGGGACCATCGGCACCTTCCTGAACCCGAAGAACTCCCCGTCGGCGGAGACCGTGTCCTTGGAGAGCGCCTCGCACAGCAGGTCGAGCGACTCGGGGAAGCCGCGCTCGAACCTCTCCAGCCCCGTGCCGAACACCTCCAGGTCCACCCACGGCCCGCCCCTGCCCACCCCCAGGGTGAACCGCCCTCCGGACACCCGGTCCAGGACGGCCGCCTGTTCCGCCAGGTCCACGGGGTGCCGGGTGGACAGGACGCTCACCGCCGTACCGAGCCCGATCCTGGTCGTGCGGCCCAGCGCCACCCCGGCCAGCGTCGCCGCCGACGGGCACACCCCGTACGACATGAAGTGGTGTTCGGCGATCCAGGCGTCGTCGAACCCGGCCCGTTCCGCCGCGACGACCGCCTCCACCGTGTCCCGCAGCACCTGTCCCGGCTCCCGTCCAGGGAATCCGGCGGCGACCAGGAAGACTCCGATCCGCATGTTCCGATGATGTCCCCGGCGAGCGGCATCCGGTACCCGGCCCGCCGCGCGAGTCCGTACGGCGAAGCGAACCAGGAGGGCGGAGAGCAGGGGAGCACCCCGGGCGATCTGCTCGGCGCCCGGGTGCGGTGACGGTGACCACCGGTTCCGAGGCCGCCCTGGTCCCGGGTGGCGCCCTGGTCCCCCGGTGACGCCCCGGTCCCCGGGTGGCGCCCGGCGTCCGCCCTCGTCCCGGCGATCGTGGCCGCCGCCTCCGGGCAGGCGTCCGTCAGAAGAGGTCGAGCTGGCCCTCCCCGGCCAGCGGGTTGCGGTGCCTCTTCAGGTGCCGCCACCGGGGCAGGTCGTCGAGGTAGGACCAGGACAGCCGGTGGTGCTCGGTCGGGCCGAGCTCGGCCAGGGCCGCCTGGTGGACCGGCGAGGGGTACCCGGCGTTGGCCGCGAACCCGTACGCGTCCGGTCCCAGCGAGGCCATGTGGGCGTCCCTGCGGACCTTGGCGATCACGGACGCGGCGGCCACGGAGACACAGGACAGGTCGGCCTTGATCTCGCAGCGCACCGCCCAGGGGGCGCCCAGGTAGTCGTGCCTGCCGTCGAGGACGACCACGTCGGGCCTGACGGGCAGTTCGGCCAGTGCCCTGCCCGCCGCCCTGCGCAGCGCCTCGGTCATGCCCAGCTCGTCGATCTCCCGGTGGGACGCCTCGCCGTAGCCGATCCCGGCCGCCCAGGCGGTGATCTCATCGGCCATGGCGGCACGGCGGGCGGGGGTGAGCAGCTTGGAGTCGGTGAGCCCGGCGGGTGGCTCCGACAGGTCGGTGACCACGGCGCAGACCGCCACCGGACCGGCCCAGGCCCCGCGCCCGACCTCGTCCACCCCGGCGACCAGCTTGGATCCGCCGTCGTTCAGCAACCGTTCGAGCGCGTAGGAGGGAGGCACGTGCCGACGTTACCGGGAGAGGGGCCGCACGGGCGCGGCGTTCCGTGGCGTTCCGTGGCGTTCCGTGGCGCGGAAACGCCGGAGGACCGGGCCACGACAAAAAGGATGAATATCTTTAATCATGCATATAAAGGAAAAACAACTGCTCGGGTGACTTGAGGGCGTGAAACGCCCTGCGATATCCGGGTACGGATCCGATGCGCGCCCGCGCCGTTCCCTGACACGCGCCCTCCGGGTCGCGCGCCGTTCCGGATACGCACCGGTCCCCGGCCACATGCCGTTCCCGGATACGCGCCGTCCTCGGTCACGTGCCCTTCCGGAGACGTCCCGCCCCCGCGTACACGCCGTTTCGGGATACGCACCGTCCGCGTCGCCGGTTTCGCGCCCGTCCGGAGAACCGTCACGGCATGCCGGGCATGGCCGCCCCCGTAGGGACCATGCCCGACGTGTTCAGCATGACGAGTGCGACTTGACAACGGATCAACGTGTAATCAACGGGAGGGAGAACAAGCAAGCCTCTACCCGCGGGGTAAGCAAGAAAGGACCTATCATTTGCCCATAAAACTTTCGGGTGGGGCGGAGATTCAGGAAATGGCTGTTCAGGACGGCGAAGACGGACTGCGGTTCGCCGTACTGGGTCCCGTCCGGGCCTGGCGTGGGGGAACCGAACTCGATCTGGGCACCCCCCTGCAACGTTCCATTCTGGCGATGCTCCTGCTGCGGGAGAGCCGGGCGGTGACCCCGGCCGAGATGATCGACGCGATCTGGGGGGAGGACGCCCCGCCCCGCGCGCTCGGCGCGCTGCGCACCTACGTCTCCCGGCTGCGCTCGGTGCTGGAGCCGGGCAGGTCCCCGCGCACCCGTCCCGAGCTGCTGACCTCCGTCGGCAGGGGGTACGCGCTGCGCGTGGACGGGAGCACCCTGGACCTGCTGCTGTTCGAGCGGGGCGTCTCCGAGGCCGAGTCCGCGCGCCGCGCGGGGAACCTGGCCGGGGCCGCCGAGAGCCTGCGCGCGTGCCTGGCGCTGCACACCGGCGAACCGCTGGCGGGAGCGGTCGGCCCCTACGCCGAGCACCAGCGCGGCCGGCTCACCGAGCGCCGGATGAACGTGCTGGAGGTCCTGATGGACCTCGACCTGGAGCTGGGCAGGCACGCCGACGTCCTGTCCGACCTGATCGCGCTGGTCGGCGACCACCCGCTGCGCGAGCGGCTCCGTGCCCAGCTGATGCTGGCCTACTACCGCTGCGGGCGCAGGGCCGAGGCGCTGGCGGCCTTCGCCGACACCCGCGCCACCCTGATCGAGGAGCTGGGCATCGAGCCCGGCCCCGACCTGACGAGCATGCACCGGAGCATCCTCAACGACGACCCGTCCCTCATGCCCGTCCGCGCCGGCCGGTCCGCGTCCGCCCCGGCGGGCCGTACGGACGAGACCCGCGAGGCGCGCGGCGGCGGCGCGTCCCGCGGCCCCGAGCCGGGCACGACGAGGACGGCGGGGACGGCGGGGACGGCGGCGGGACGCGCCTCCGGGGACCGCGGGGACGGTCTCCCCACGGCGACGTCGGCGGACCGGGCGGTACCGGAGGCGAGACTCGCGTCGCCGATCGCGGAGCTGCCGCGCCCGGCGCAGCTCCCCGCCGCCGCGAGCGACTTCACCGGGCGCCGCCAGATCATCGCCCGGCTGCGCACCCTGCTGTCGGCCCGGGACGGCTCCGAGGGCGTGCCGGTGGCGGCCATCTCCGGTATCGGCGGCGTGGGCAAGACGGCCCTGGCCGTGCACGTCGCCCACACCGTGCACGACCTGTTCCCCGACGGGCAGCTGTACGCCGACCTGCGCGGGTACGGCGAGGCGCCCGCCGCGCCCGACTCGGTGCTGGCGGCCTTCCTGCGCGCGCTCGGCCTGCCCGGTGACGCCCTCCCCGACGGCCTGGCCGAGCGGTCGGCGCTGTTCCGCTCGCTGCTGGCCGACCGGCGGATGCTGGTGCTGCTGGACAACGCCCGCGACGCGGCCCAGGTGAGCCAGCTCCTGCCCGGTTCGACCGGGTGCGCGGCGATCGTCACCAGCCGCGGCAAGCTCGCCGACCTGGCCTCGGCCCGGCTGGTCGACCTGGACGTCATGGAGCCGGAGGAGGCCCTCGCGCTGTTCGGCACGGTCGCCGGCGCGGACCGGGTGGAGGCCGAGCGCGGCTCGGCCATGGACGTGGTGGCCGCCTGCGGTTTCCTGCCCCTCGCGGTACGGATCGTCGCGGCCCGGCTGGCCTCCCGGCCGTCCTGGACCGTCGCCTCGCTGGTGGCCCGGCTGGCCGACGAGCGCCGCCGACTGGACGAGATGCGGGTGGGCGACCTGGCGGTGGAGGCGACCTTCGCCCTCGGGTACGGCCAGCTCGCCCCCGCCCAGGCCCGCGCGTTCCGGCTGCTCTCCCTGCCCGGCGGGACGGACATCTCGGTGCAGGCCGCGTCCGCGCTGCTCGACCTGGACCCGATGGACACCGAGGACCTGCTGGAGTCCCTGGTGGACGCCAGCCTGCTGGAGGCCCCCACCCCCGGCCGCTACCGCTTCCACGACCTGCTCAAGCTCTTCGCCCGCCGTACCGCGGAACGGGTCACCGACGCGACCGAGGAGAGCTGTGCCGGGGGCGAGGTGGAGCACGGGGGGCGGCGCGGCTCCGAGGTGAGCGTGACCATCGGCGGCGAGGGAGAGAAGGCCCTGCGCCGGCTGCTGGAGTTCTACCTGGCCTCCGCGCGCTCGGCGCACCGCCTGGCCTACGAGGGCAGCACGGTCGCCGACCGGATCGAGGTCGGCGGGTCCGGCCGCGTCTTCTCCTCCGCCGACGAGGCGGTGGCCTGGCTGGCCCTGGAGGCGGAGTCGCTGTTCGCCGCGATCGCCCAGGTGATCTGCACGGACGAGCCCGGCGAGCTGCTGCCCGGCGCCGACCTGCTGCTGGCCATGGAACCGCTGCTGGAGTCGGGAAGCCACGTCCGCGAGTTCGAGAACCGGGCCCGGGAGATGCTGGCCGTCGCGCGCAAGCTCGACGCCGCCCCCTGCGAGCTGCGCTGCCGGTACGTGCTGGGACGCGTGCTGTTCGGGGCGAACCGGCTCACCGAGGCCGAGAGGGAGTTCCGGCTCTCGCTGGAGCTGTCGGACGGGGGCGACCGCATCGTGGCCGGCGAGGCGCTCAACGCGCTGGCCGTCGTGTCCGGGCGCATGCGGCGGCACGGGGAGGCCCTCTCCTGGTTCGAGGCGGCGCGCGAGGAGTTCCGCAGGGCAGGGGCGCGGGGCGGGGAGGCCCTGACGCTGAGCTACTCCGCCCGCGACCACCTCTTCCTGGGCCAGCCGGAGGAGGCGATCGCCGCCGCCGAGCGGGGACTGGCGCTGTTCATCGAAATGGGCTCCAGCGCGGGCACCGCCAGGGCCCGCTACCACCTGGGGATGATCCTGTCGCGGGTCGGGCGGCTCAACGAGGCGGTGCACCATCACGCCGAGTGCCTGGCCTTCTTCCGCGCCAGCGACCAGCGCGTCTGGGAGCAGCGGGTCTGCTCCCGGCTGGCCGAGACGTTCATCCACGCGGGCCGCTTCTCCGACGCGGTCCGCTACGCCGAGCAGGCGCTGGCCGTGAGCCGGGAGATCGGCCACCCCTACGGCGAGGCACAGGCCCTATGGGTGCTCGGCAAGGCCATCGGCGGTGCCGTCGGCGCCGGCGCCCCCGGAACCGCCGACGCCGGGCGGGGTCGCGACTGCCTGGAGCGGGCCCACCACCTGTTCAGCAGGCTCGGGGCGCCCGAGGCCGAGGACCTGCGCCTCCTGCTGGAGCGCGACCGCGTCGAGCACGGCCGGATCGAGCACGACGGGGTCGAGCACGATCGGGTCGAGCGCTGACTGCAGGTCGTCGTACAGGTCGTCGTCGAGACGTGTCATCCAGACGTGATTGATCAACGGCTCTTCCCTTGACGTCAGGCCGTACGGCCCCCGATGGGCGTGGGCGTCCGGCCGGCCGTCTGGACCTCGGGCGACGTGTAGGGGGCCCGGTTGTCCGGTACGTCGCCCGCGGATCGGCCGCCTCACTGGGACGGCCGGCCGAACGTGGCACGGACCCCTCACCCCCCCGGGTCCGTGCCCCACGACGAACAGACTGCCCGGCCGCGGTCAACGTTCGATTGCCAGACGTTAGCCGCGATATCCACAGCCTGTGGACGATCACCCTGTGGATATGTGGAAAAACCCTTCCGCGATCAGCGGGCGGAGCGCCGCCGGAGCCTTGGCCCGCAGGTCGGAGGGGTCCTCGCCGGTGAGTTCCGCGATCGCGGCGAGCAGCGGGCCCAGTGGATAGTCACCGTCGCAGACCCCCGCGAGGGCGGCCTCGACGGTCCCGACCCGCACGCTGCGGCACAGCCCCGCGGTCTGCCTCAGCACGATCCGCGCCGGGTCCTCGGCGCCGGGCGGGCCGATCCGCTCCTCCACCACCCCGTCGGCGAGCGCGAGCCGGGCGTCCAGCAGCTCGGCGTCGGTCAGCCGGTGCGCCGTGGTGACCGCCTCCAGCACCCGGTCCACGTATCCGCCGACCGGGAGCTCCACCGGCAGGGCGTACTCCTCCACCCGGACGACCGGGTCCAGGCTCCCGGAGTCGTTCAGCGTGATCCAGCCGAAGCCGACCCCGGTGACGTTCTCGGCCTCGAACCACGCCAGCCATTCGTCGTAGAGCTCGCGGTGGCGCGGGGTGCCCTGCTCGGCGGCGTCGCGCAGCCACAGCTCCACGTACTCGGCGGGGTCCTGGACGTCACGCTGGACCGCCCAGCCGTCGCAGCCGGTCCCGGTGAGCCATCCGCCCACCCGGTCGCGCCAGTCCTCGCCGGCGACGTGCAGCCAGTTGGCCAGCAGGTGGCAGGTCCCGCCGGGGGCCAGGTGGCGCGGCGCCCGCCGGACCAGCTCGCGGCAGAAGTCGTCGGCGCGCAGGCCCGACTCGCGGTAGGTGAACCGTCCCGCGGGGGAGATCACGAACGGCGGGTTGGAGACCACCAGGTCGAAGCGGTCGCCCTCCACGGGCTCGAACAGGGAGCCCTGCCGCGCGTCGACCCCGTCGATCCCGGAGATCGCCCAGCTGAGGCGGGCCAGCTCCAGGGCACGCGGGTTGACGTCGGTGGCCGTGATCTCCTCGGCCCTGCCGTCCAGGTGCAGGACCTGCACCCCGCATCCGGTGCCGAGGTCCAGGGCGCGCCCGGCCGGGCGGCGGGAGGCGAGCTGGGCCAGGTTGGCCGAGGCTCCGCCCGCGCCCACGACGTGGTCCGGGCGCAGGGCCGGGTCACCCGGCCTGACCTTGCGGTCGGAGACGAGGTGGCCGCCGGTCTCCCAGGGCTGCAGGTGCACCGTGGAGGTGACCCGGCCGTCCTCGACCCGGACCAGGCCCGCCGCGGCCAGCTCCTCCACCGAGGGCCCCGCGGGCATCGCGCGCCCGTCGACGGGGACGCCGAGCCACCACAGCCGGATCAGGGTGCCCAGCGGGTCGCCGTCGGCGGTGGCGCGCAGGGCGGGCACCGTCTCCTCGCGGGCGAGGGCGCCGGCCGCGACGTCGCCGAGGCGCGCCCGGACGCCGTCGATGGTGTAGCCGGTTTCGAGCAGGAGTTCTCTGAGCCGGATCGGCAGATCGTTCACCGGCCAATCCTCGCACCGGGCGCGTCCGCACGACGCGGTGACGAGACCGTTACCCACCCGGACAAGCGTTCTGCAAGCGCGGTTCAAGTGCCGGGGAGTACTCCTGTATGACCGCGTCACCCGTTCCAAAGGATCCATGATGCTGATCCCCTGCTTCGCCTGCGAGTCCCGCTTCCGGCCCGACGAGTACTTCCGCGCCTGCCACGACTACCACCGCGGCAAGGACGTGGTCGCCTGGACCTGCCCGCGGTGCGGGAACCAGGACGAGCTGCGGGTCTTCACCGGGGAGCTGGGGTTCGGCTACGCGCGGCACGGCGGGTTCGACGTCTCCGACCGGGTGCGCGTCCCCGGCCTGCGTCGGCGGCGCGAGGACCTGCGGCTGGACATCTCGCTGGACGAGGCGGTCTGGCGGGTGCCGACGGGGACGCGCCGGCTGGTGGGCGCCCACTGACCCCGGCACCGGCCGGGAACGTTCCGGCCGGGGTCAGGCCCCCTGCTGCCGCAGGCTCTGCCAGGCCGCCTCGCACAGGCCGGCGATCTCCTCGGACGTGGGCTGGTGCGCCCCGGCGAACCACAGGCGGCACATCTCGGTGGCCGGTCCCAGCCACAGCACGTAGCACATCGTCGGGTGGACGGGCTGGAGCAGCCCGTCCTTCATGTGCGGGCGCCACCAGTCGGCGACCTTCCGGAAGAACGCCCTGCGCGACTCCGACACCTCGGTGCCGCCCGGCTCCTCACGCCGGGGCGGCCGCTCGCTGATCAGCAGGTGCGCCCGCTCCCGGTGCTCGCCGCACCAGGACATGTGCAGCGCGACGATGGCCTCGATGCCGTCCCTGGCGGCCTCGTGGCGCTGCAGCTCGGCCAGGAACGCCTCCTGGTACATGTTCAGGGTCTCGGCGTACAGGACGCCGAAGACGTGTTCCTTGCTGGCGAAGTGGTGGTAGAAGCTGCCGACGCTGACGCCGCTCTCCTCGCGGAGGCTGGCCAGCGTGGTGGCCGAGACCCCGTCCTGGCTGAACCGGCGGAGGGCACCCTCGACGATCCTGGTGCGGCCGTCACGGCCGTTCTTGGCGGTCTTCACGTTCCAATGGTGGGGTAACAGAACCTTGTTCCGCAAACTCTCCGGGGAACGGCGTGGACCACGTCGATCGTACCGTCGTGATCGTCGTATCGCGCCCCCGCCCCCGGCCCTGGCCGGTCGCGGGCGGTGACCGACGGCCCGGGGGCCCGCCACCGGCCCGGCCCGGCCTGACCCGGCCCCGGCACGCTCAGCCCTGGACGCGGGCGGTCACCTCCACCGTGCCCGAGGAGGCGCGCATGGCCGCGTCCGGCCAGATGCCGCGGATCATCGCCAGTACCGTGTGGTTGTCCCCGAGCACGTCCATCCCCACCGTCGTGGCGCCCCTGGCCGCGGCCCGGCGCATCAGCGTGCGGACGAGGCGGGAGCCGAGCCCCATGCCCTGCCACTCGTCGCTCACCACCACGGCGATCTCGATGTCGGTCTCCTGGCCCCGGTAGCTCATGGCGTGCCCGACGAGCAGGTCCCCGTGCAGGGCCAGCAGCGCGTCGCGTCGCTCGTCCACCGCCAGGAGCGCCCTGACGAACCCGGCGCCGGGGTGGTGCACCTCGGTGAAGAACCGCCGCATCCGGGTGCGGGACGACAGGCCGGCCAGGAAGCGGCGGATCCGCTCCTCGTCCTCAGGGCGCGCGGGCCGGATCCCCACGGCCGCCCCGGGCACGGTCGTCACGTCCCCGGACGCGATCGTCACGTGCTGCGGCGCGGTCGTCACGACTCCGGACACGGTCGTCATGCCCGCGGGTGCCGTCGCCGCGTCCGGCCCGCACCCCGCGGTCGCCTCCTGGCCGGGCGGTGCCACGACGGCCGCACCGGCACCTTCGGGGGCCGCCGTCGCGGGGGCGTAACGCGGGGACACCGGCTGAGTTCGCATCATGGACTCAGAGTTCCGCGAAGGGCTGGGTATGTCAAGTAGACTTAGCGATAATTGGAGGTGGCGTGATGGCGACCTACGATGCGCACATGAGCGAGGTGACACCCGGCGGCTTTCCCCTGCGGCTGGAGAACTGTTCGATCGAACGCGCCCTGGGTGTCGTCGGGGAGAAGTGGACGTTCCTGGTCCTGCGCGAGGCGTTCGCCGGGGTGCGGCGCTTCGCCGACATGCAGCTCGCCACCGGAGCGCCCCGGCAGGTGCTCAGCGCCAGGCTCACCCGGCTCGTGGAGGCGGGGCTGCTGCGTAAGGTCCCCTACCGCGAACCCGGCCAGCGGCAGCGCGACGAGTACCGGCTGACCCAGATGGGCCTGGACCTCTATCCGATCCTGGTGAGCCTGATGCAGTGGGGCGACCGGTACCTCAGCGACAGCGAGGGCCCGCCGGTGCTCCTCACCCACCGCGACTGCGGCGCGCCGATCGAGCAGTACTTCCGCTGCGCCGAGGGACACGAGGTCGCCGGCCCCAGGCAGGTCACCGCGCTTCCCGGCCCCGGGCTGCGTACCGCCCCGGCCCCGGCGGGCACGTCCGTCGAGGTCGCGCCGTGAGGAGCCGTGAGGAGTCGCCTTGGGAGAGGCCCGTCGGCGGCGGTCACCCGCGAGGGGTCACGCTCTGAGGGATCACACCGGGAGGCGCCCGTCGGCGGGGGTCACGCCGCGAGGGGCTCCGCGTCCGCCGGACGCGGTGCGATGCCGTCCAGCCTGCGCAGGCAGTGCCGGAAGCTGAGCACCGAGACGAGCGCCGCTCCGCCCAGAAGCACCGCGACCACCGAGGTGCGGACCACCAGGTAGGTCTGCAGGCTCTGGCTGAGCAGCAGCCACAGGCTCAGCACCGCGTTGAGCAGCTGCGCGCACCCCCACAGCACCGACTGCCGTACGAAGAAGCGCCGCATCCGCGGGTGCTCGGTCACGTGGTCGGGCAACGGCACCAGGTCGGCCACCACCCGCCGGATCAGCGGCCGCCGCAACGGCGCGGTGAGCAGGAAGCCCATGCTCACGCAGAACACGCCGAGACAGGGCTGCAGGAAGAACACGATGGGGTTGCCGGTCGCCACGGCCAGCCCCACCCTCACGGTGATCGTGCCGGCCGCCAGCAGCAGCGTGCCGGGCGCCTCGCCGCCCCTGACCAGCCGCCAGGCGACCCCTCCGTACACCCAGGCCGCCGCCACGCCCAGCGCGACACCGGCGTCGGCGAAGAGCAGCGCGACGTAGAAGACCAGGACGGGAAGGATCATGCTCTCGAACACCCTGGGGGCGGCGTGCCGCAGCAGGGGGCCGATACGGGGAAGGACGAGCGGAGTCACGGGGGCGGACATGAGCACGGTCATCAGGGGCGGACTCCGGAGGTGATGGAACGTCCCGGGGGAGATCTCACCCGACCGTATGTGATGTCCGGAGTGTCCGGCGAACCTTTCCATGACATCCAACGATCCAGCGATTCCGGGCACCCTACTACGCCCTACGGCACACCCGGTCGCCCCAAAGGCCCACGCGAAGGACAGGGCGGTGCCCGCGGTGCCTACCCTTGGGTGCGTGTACCGGTTCCTGCTGACTCCCCGATGGCTGGCTCTCCACGTGGTGGTGCTGCTGGTCATCCCCGCTTTCCTGTTCCTGGGCCAGTGGCAGTTCGGGCGCTTCGAGGAACGGTCCGCCAGCAGCGACCGGACCACCGCCAACCTCACCGCCCCCCCGGTCCCCGTACGGGAGCTCACCTCACCCGGCGGTACCGTCGCGGCCCGGGACCGCCACCGCGCCGTCACGGTCCGGGGAACGTACGACACGGGCGCGTCGCTCCTGGTCAGGCGCCGTACCCAGGACAGGATGGTCGGTTTCTACGTGCTGACCCCGCTGGTCGTCGGGGACGGCACCGGCGTGCTGGTGAACCGGGGCTGGATCAAGGCGGGCGCCACGGCCGACTCCGTCCCCCCGGTGCCCCCGCCGCCCCCGGGTGAGGTGACTGTCACCGGCAGGCTACGTCCCGCCGAGTCCGAGGAGAGCTCGGGCATCCGCGACCGGGCGGGGCTGCCCGCGGGCCAGGTGCTGCTGATCGACACCGCGGCGATCGGCCGCCGCCTGCCGTACCGGCTCCTGGGCGGGTACGTCGAGCTGGTGGAGCAGACGCCCGGGGCGGCCTCCGCGCCCGCGCCCGTCCCGCCGCCGGACGTCGGAGGGGGAGGCGGGCTCAACCTCGCCTACAGCGTGCAGTGGTGGCTGTTCATCGGGGTCGCGGTCGGCGGCTGGGCGCTGCTGATCCGCAGGGAGGCCGCCGACCTCAAGGCCGCGGCCGCCACACCGACCGGCCCCGGCCCTGGCCCTGGCCCCGGCTCCGGCTCCGGTCCTGCCTCCGGCTCCGGCTCCGACGGCCCCGAGTCGGGCCGGGACGCCGGGACGGGGCGGGATCCCGCGCCCGGGGGAACCGGCCGGGACTCCGCGTCCGAGACGTCTCCGGTGCCGTAGGAGAGCGCCCGTCCGGGGCTTTTCCCGCGCGTCGGAGCCCCTGCCGGGAAAGCCCTTTCCGATGTAACGGTCCAGCCTCTTGCGGGGTAACGGAATCTTCCATTCAATGAATGGATCAACGATGGCCGTACCCCAGGGAGGTCTTCCAGTGAGAACCCGTATGCGCGCACTGGCGGTGGGAGTGGTCGCGACCGCGGCCCTGGCGCTCACCGGTGGAGTGGCGTCCGCCGCGCCGGCCGGCCAGGCCGCCGCAGGCACGACGGCGAAGGCGATGGACTACTGGCAGTACCACGGCCACTACCGCACCCACGCCGAGTGCGTCGCCGTGGGCGAGGAGTACCTGTGGCCCCACAACCCCGGCGGGGCCGACGACTACCGGTGCCAGGCCAAGAACGGCGGCTGGGACCTGTACCTGATCTTCGGGAGCTGATCGTCACGGCACGATCCCGTCCGGGCGGATCCGGACAGGTCCCGTGACGAGGCCGGTCGATCGCGCGGCCGGGGTGGCTCCGCTGCCGCCATCCCGGTCGCGGTGCCGCCGCTCCTCTCATCGGGGACGGCGGCCGATCGACGACCTTGCCCTCGATGAGAGGACCGGGCCCCGGCGGGCCGCGGTCAGGCGTTGACCATCGCCGTCCCGAACAGGACCGCCACCGCGATCGCGAACCCCCGTGTCCCGTCGAGCCTCTCCGGCGCGGGTGACGGCATCTCGTACGGTCCCCGCCACAGCGGGCGCGGCTCCAGCAGGACGTACAGGAGCGAGCCGCCGGTGAGGAACATCCAGAACCAGGCCCAGCGGCTGGCGTAGCGCGGGTTCGGCCGGGCGAGCATGAGCAGCCAGGTCAGCGCCTCGGCCGTCACCGCCACCGGCGCGAAGGGCTTCCACCACCGCTCGTAGGCGGGCGAGCCCGCCAGGAGGGCGGCTCCCCGGGACCCCTCGGTGCGCACGATCTCCACCGACGGGTCGGCGGCGGCGCGCACCCGGGCCAGGAACGCCTCCTGGCGGCGCTGCAGGGCCTCGCGGTCCAGCCGGGTGGTCTCGGGGTCCCAGACGTCGTCGGGCTGGTCGAAGCGGGCCTGGGTCCAGGACAGCGGCCCGTGGGACCAGGTCAGCGTGCCGTAGGCGGGCCAGTCGCGGTCGTGGACCACCTTGCTCACCCCGCCCGCCCGCAGGTCGGAGATCAGCTCCTCGGCCGGGCGCAGCACGGGCGCCTGGTTGAGGTGGACGATCACCGTGGAGAGGGCGAGCACGAACAACAGCGCCAGGCGGACCCCGAAGGGCACGTCCTCCCGTACCGGAACCACCACGCGCATCCGCCGCCCCCGTCCCCGACACCCGCCGTTGAATAGGTTAGGGGGCGTGACCCGGCATATCGAGTTCGCGCGGCTGCACAACTTCCGCGACGTGGGCGGCGGCTGTACCGGTCCGCCTCCCTGCACCTGCTCTCCGGCGAGGACCTCGACCGCTTCCACGCGCTCGGCGTGCGCACCGTGATCGACCTGCGCCACCCCGAGGAGATCGAGCGCCGCGGCCGGGCCCCGCACGGCCCGCGCTACCACAACCTCTCGGTCGAGCACCGGTTCTGGAACGTCCGGGACGACTACAGCCCCGAGGCCGGGATCGCCAGGTTCTTCGCCGACCGCTACCTGGAGGTGTCCCGGGACGGGCGGGCCGAGCTCGCCACCGCGCTCGAGGTCATCGCCGACGCGGACAACGCGCCCGTCGTGGTGCACTGCGCCGCGGGCAAGGACCGCACGGGGGTGCTCGTCGCGCTGGTCCTGCGGCTGCTGGGGGTGCCCGAGGAGGACGTGGTCGACGACTACGCGCTGACCGGGCTGGCCAGATCCCAGATGGTCGCGTACTGGGAGCGCGAGCACCCGGGCGAGCCGCTGCCCTGGGACGGGTACGGCCACGCGCCCGCCGAGGCGATGCGCCTTTTCCTGGCCGAGCTGGGTCCGGTGCCGGACTATTGCGCGCGGGCCCTCGGGATGGACGACGGTGTCGCGCCCGCTCTCAGGAGGCATCTTCTGGAGGATCCGGATGTCCGGGAGATCTCCGGGTAGTCCGCGATCAGGGCCCGCCACGGGCAGCACCCTCCGGCGGGCCCGTCCCCCCGGGGCCGCCGCCTTCTGCGTGCGGTGGTCCCGGGGACCTCCGGCGGGCCCGGCGGGACGGCTCGCGGGGACCTCCGGCGGGGCGGCGGGGCGGCTCGCGGGGACCTCGCGGGGACCTCGCGGGGACCTCGCGAGAAGGACAGAGATACCAAGCGGAGACCTTGCGGCTTGATGAGTGTTATTCCAGCGTCATACGGTTGACCGCGTGACTACGCCGCTGCTCCCCGACCCCGAGCCGAGGCGGCGGGACTATGTGATCATCTCGGCCGACGACCACCTGATCGAGCCGCCCGACATGTTCGACGACCGGCTGCCCGAGAAGTACGCCGAGTTCGCCCCCAAGGTGGTCGAGACCGACTCCGGCCACCAGGTCTGGCGCTACGGCGGGGCCACTTACCCGTGCGCCGGGCTCGACGTGGGCGCCGGCCTGCCCCGCGAGCAGTGGACGCTGGACCCGGTCCGGTTCGAGCACATGCGTCCCGGTTGCCATGACGTCGAGGCCCGGATCGAGGACATGGACCGCGCCGGAGTCTGGGCCGCGCTCTGCTTCCCCGGCATGCTGGCCGGGCAGGCCGGCATGGTCTTCGCCAAGACCCGCGACCAGGAGCTGGGCCTGTCGGTCATGCGCGCGTGGAACGACTGGCACGTGGAGGTCTGGGCGGGCACCTACCCGGAGCGGATCATCGCCCTGCAGCTGCCCTGGCTGACCGACCCCGAGGTGGCCGCGAAGGAGATCCGCGACAACGCGGCCCGCGGGTTCAAGGCGGTGCTCTTCCCGGAGTTCCCCACCCGGCTGCGCCTGCCGTCCATCCACGGCGACCACTGGGACCCGTTCTTCCAGGCCTGCGAGGAGACCGGCACCGTGATCTGCCTGCACGCCGGCGCGGGCTCCTGGGCACCGGTCCCGTCACCGGACACCCCGATCGAGGCGATCACCACGCTGATGCCGGCGAGCGCGATGTTCGCCTGCGCCGACTGGCTCTGGTCGGGCATCCCGCTGCGCTTCCCCGCCCTGCGCATCCTCATCGTCGAGGGGGGCGTGGGCTGGCTGCCGATGCTGGCGGAGCGGGCCGACTACGCGCTCGACCACCCGGTCGCGGGCGAGGCCTCGTGGGAGGGCGGGCTCAAGCCCAGCGAGGTCCTGCGCAGGAACTTCTTCTTCGGCACGCTCAACGACCACGCGCTGTCCGGCGTGCGGCTGGCCGTCGGGCTGGAGCACGTGCTGCTGGAGAGCGGCTACCCGCACTCCGACTCCACCTGGCCCGACACCCAGCAGGCCGTCGCGACGAACCTGGGCAGCCTGCCGCCCGCCGACATCGCCCGGGTGGCCTACGGCAACGCCGCCCGCCTGTTCGGCCACCCGCTGCCCTCGCGGGCCTGGCTCAGGATGGAGCGACTGTGACCTGCCGGTGCACCTGCTCGCGCTCCCAGTCGACGTAGCGCCCGCCCTCGCCGAGCAGGGAGCCCATCAGCCACAGGAAGACCCCGAAGTCGTCGGCCACCCCCAGGAGCAGGAAGAACTCCGGGATGACGTCCACCGGGGAGAGGATGTAGAGCACGCCCATGCCCATCATGGCCAGCTTGCCCTTGCTCATCCCCGGGTACTGTCCGTGCATGACCGCGCCGATCATCCTGGGCAGGGCCTTGAGCCGGTCGCCGAGCCCCGGGGAACCCGGCTGCGACACACTCCGGTACGTCCGCCACACCTGTGCCGCGCGCGCCGCCTTCACCATGGGAAGTCCTCCTTGGAAGCACGTTCGCCTGGCGGCGTACTACCCCGCCATTTCACGATATAACGCGTGACTTTCCCGGTGGGTTCCCGGAGCGCGCGTCACCTGCGGCGTCCCCGGGAAACGGCCCGCCCGGCCGGTACCGGGCGCGCGTCGGCCCGGTGCCGGGTGCACCGGCGTCGGGCGCCCTCGTCACAGGCCGGCACGGGGTACGCCACCGTCAGGTGACCGGGGCTGCCCGTCAGGCCGACGCCGGGTGCGCGAAGGGACGCTCCGCCTCGACCTGGGCTGCCACCCGGACGAGCAGGTCCTCCCGCCCCGCGGCGGCGACCAGCTGCACGCCCACCGGCAGGCCGTCCGCGGTGCGGTGCAGCGGCAGCGAGATCGCGGGCTGCCCGGTCGCGTTGACGGGCGAGGTGAACGCCACCGCGCGGCGGGTGCGGCCCGGCGCGGTGCTGACGTCGTCGGGCGGCAGCCAGCCCAGGCGGAACGGCGCCACCCCCAGGGAGGGCGTGAGCAACAGGTCGTGGGCCTCCCACCAGGCGGCCATCCGCCGCCGGAAGGCGTCGATCCAGTCGCGGGAGGCCAGGTAGCCGACCACCCCGAGCCCTCGGCCCGCCGCGCCCAGGATCCGGTTGCGCTCCTCCAGCTCCTCCGGCTCCACCGGCCTGCCGCGCCAGCGTCCGACCTCGTCCAGGTCGGCGGCCACGTGCGCGGCCACGATCGTGCCGAAGTGCCGGGCGAAGTCCTCGTCGGCGAGCGCCGAAGGCCCTCCCGGCTCGACGTGGTGGCCCAGCGCCTCCAGCAGCCGGGCGGCCCCGGTGACCGCGGCCACCAGGTCGGCGTCGGGCGGGGCGCTCCCGTCCGGGTGCGCCGTCAGGAAGCCGATCCGCAGCCGCCCGGGGTCGGCGCCGACCTCCTCGGCGAGCGGGCGCGGCCAGGCCGGTGCGCCGTACGGGTCGCCCGGCATCGTCCCGGCGATCACGTCGAGGGTCGCCGCGGCGTCCCTGACCGTACGGCAGAGCATGCCGGAGGCCGAGAACCCCGCCCAGGGCTCGCCCGCCGACGGACCGGAGCTGACGCGGCCCCTGCTCGGCTTGAGGCCCACCAGCCCGCACATGCTCGCCGGGATCCGGATGGACCCGCCGCCGTCGCTGGCCGCGGCCACCGCGACCATGCCCGCCGCCACGGCGGCGGCGGACCCGCCGCTGGACCCCCCGCTGCTGTAGCGCGGGTCGTGGGGATTGCGGGTGGGACCGGAGACCACCGGTTCGGTGGTGATCGCGGTCCCGAACTCCGGGGTGTTGGTGCGCCCCAGCACGACGAAGCCCGCCCGGCGCAGCTTGGCCACCGCGTACCCGTCCCGCCTGGTCGTCATCCCGTCCAGGACGCGCGAGCCCGCGCGGTAGGGCTCCCCCTCCATGGCCCAGCCCAGGTCCTTCAGCAGCGTCGGCACCCCCGCGAAGGGGGCGCCGGGCGCGACGTCGTCCGCCTCCTTCAGGGCCCGCTCGAACCTGCGGTGCACCACCGCGTTGACGGCGCCGTCACGGGACTCGATCCGGGCGATCGCCGCCTCGACGAGCTCCCTCGCCGAGACCTTCCCCTCCCGTACGGCGCGCGCCTGCCCGGTCGCGTCCAGCCTCAGCACCTCGTGCAACGCCTCACTCCTTCGCGGGGGCCAGATCTCGTACGGCCTGCGCGATCGAGACCTCGCCGCCGGGGATGGGGGCGAGGACGGGGGTGTTCAGGCCGTTGCGCACATACTCCCGGATCCTGGCCCGGCAGGTGGCGGCGTCCCCGTGCACGATGAGCTCGTCCACGACCTCGTCCGGGATGGCCTTGAGCGCCGCCTGGCGGTCACCGGCCGCCCAGGCCTCGTGCATCGGCCGCAGCACCTCGCCGCGCCCCAGCCAGTCGTGGAAGGCCGCGTACACCGGGACGGTGAGGTACCCCGCGAGCATCCTGCGGCCGAGCTCGCGCACCTTCGCGGCGTCCTCGCTGACGCACACGAACAGCCGGGCGATCAGCTCGGTCTCCGGGCCGATCTCGGCCCGGACCTTCTGCACGTCCTGCGGGGAGAGCCAGTTGGTGATCGCGCCGTCGGCCTCCTCGGCGGCCAGGCGCAGCATCCGGGGGCGCAGCGCGGCCAGCACGATCTTCGGGGGGATCCGGGGCGCCCGCTCCAGCCTGAAGCCCTTGACCTCGAACGTCTCGTACCGCTCGGTGACCTTCTCGCCCGCCAGGGCGCTGCGCAGGAACCGCAGCGTGTCCCGGGTCCTGGCGAAGGGCTTGACGAACTCCCCGGCGTTCCAGCGCTCCACGATGGCCGGGGAGGAGGCCCCGATGCCCAGCACGAAGCGTTCGGGGGCGAGGTCGGCGAGGGTGGCCGCGGACATGGCGAGCAGGCCGGGACCGCGGGTGGAGACCGGGACGATCGCGCTGCCGAGCCGCAGGCCGGGGGCCCACTCTGCGGTCATCGCCAGCGGCACGAAGCCGTCGACGCCGTTGACCTCGGCGGACCAGGCGTCGGTGTACCCGAGCCCCGGCAGCTCGCCGACCAGGTCCCTGGAGTCGGCCAGTGAACGGTCGTAGAAGGGGATCGTCATCCCCCAGCGTGGGCCCGTGGTCATCGTGCCGCCTCCCGGTCGGTGGTCGCCGTCCGGGAGCTGCCTCCCTAGAACGACATTCTGGTCCAGCTTGCCGCACCCGCTCCGGGGGACGTCAAGGGGATCACCGTACCAACCGGACGGTATGACAACCGATCCGATACGGAGAACGGACCGGCCGCTTACCCTCCCATCACTCTCCGTATGATGTTAGAAACGTCGGGTGATGAAGCATCGGCGGAGGAACCAACGGCGTGGCCTGCTCAGCGCGGCCGGTCTCGCGACCTGCGTGGCGGTCCCCCTGCTGGCCGGGGCGGCCCCCCTCTTCTCGACCACGGCCCTTTCCGGCCCGGCTGTCCCGGCCCCGGTCTCCCGGGCCGGGGACGGCACCGGACCACCCCGCCCGCAGGTCACCCGGTACGTCGGACGGGCCGGGCACGCCGGGCGGCCGGTCGCGGTGCCCCCGCGCCACGGAGGGCCCCCGCTCTCGGCGCCCACCCGGGGGAGCGCGTCCGGTCCGGGGAGCGCGTCCGGTCCGGACGGCACTCCCGGTCCGGACGCCGGGCCCGCCGGGGAGCGGGAGGCGGGACGGCACGGGCCCGGACGGGGCACGGAGGCGGGCGCGGGGATGAGACCGGCCCACCGCGGGGCGTCGTCGCGGGTGGCGGGCGACCTCTCGCACCCGGACGCCGGACGGCGGCCGTCCCGGACGGAAGGGGGGCCTGAACGGTCCGCCACCGCCCACGGGACGCGGTCGGGACCCGGCCACCCCGTCGCGCCCGCGCCGACGGGAACGGCCGCGACCCGGCTCGGAGAGCAGGGACGTCCCCCCTGGAGAACGCGACCGGCCGGTCGCCTCAAGGACCTGGTCGGCGACCCCTTGAAGGACCCGGTGGCCGGCCTGTCCGGGAAAGGCCTGTCCAGGAAAGGCCCGACCGGGAGGGACCAGGCCGGGAAGGGCGCCGTCGCGAACCGGCCGTCGGTGAACGGACCGGCCGTCGCCGCACCGAAACCGGACCTCGCCCCCACATCCGGCCCCGGCCTCGACCCCCGAGCCGACCGCGGAGCCGACCCCGAACCCGACCTCGACACCAAGCCCGGCCCCGACCCCGACACCAAGCCGGACCTCAAGCCCGGCCTCGTCCCCGACCCGAAAACCGGCCCGAAAACCGAGCCGAAGCCCGAACCGGAGCCCGAGCAGAAGCCGGGGCCTCCCACGGCGTCACCGCCGGCGCCCTCCCCGTCCCCCTCCTCCTCCCCTCCGCGATCCTCCTCACCCGCGCCGGTCCCGTCCCGGCCCGTGCCCCCGGCCGCGCCGGTCTCGGTCGTTCCGGACGCCTCCGCCACCCCGACGCCGTCCAGGACCCGTACACCCCGTCCCAGGCCCTCGGCCCGGACGCCTTCGCTGCCCCCTCTGGTACGGCAGCGGCTGGTGCTGGACCGCTATGCCGCGCGGCGCAAGGGCACCGACCGCACGCTGGTGCTGGTGGTCATGTTCACCGGCGTGATCTCGGTGACCGCCGTCGCCGCCCTCAACGGCAGAACCCACAGGTAACACCCGGCCGGGCCCGCGGGAGGAGACGATCCTCCCGCGGGCCCGGAGAGCGCGGGGCACGTCCGGTCACGGCTGGGCCGGGAAGCGCCCGTCGATGTGGTCGTACTCCCGCTGCGCGGCCTGGAAGGCGTCGGGCCCGACGGCGCCGAGACCGCTGAACGGGTGGCTGATCAGGATGATGAAGCACACGCCGATGACGACCACGCTCACCCGCACCACATCGGCGATGATCGACGAGGACGAGGGCCGCACCCCGAGCGTCCAGGGCAGGGCGATCACCAGCAGGCCGGAGACGATCAGTGAGATCACGAAGATGCTCTCCAGACCGGTGCCCGCGTCGTCACCCCTGATGATCCGGGCGTGCGAGATCTCGGAGACCCTGTCGAGCGCGTCCTGCTGCAGGTTCCTGCCCTCGTCGCCGACCGGCCGGAGCCGGAGCAGCGTGGTCCGCGCTTCGGCGAGCGTCTGCCCGGGGATGGGGGACATGGTCTTCCCGGCCATGAGCGGCCAGTCGAGATCGATGCTCTGCGCGGTGTACTGCCGTATCTGCGTCCTGACGGGCGCGGCCTCGGGAATGGGCGCCACCGCCCAGTACATCTCGGTGAGGCTCTCGGCCTCGGCCTGCACGTCGGCCTCCGTGACCGACAGGCCGTCCCTGCACAGGACGGCCGCGTAGGCCAGCACCAGCAGGTAGACGGCGAGGGCGAGGTTGGCCGAGAAGCCGACGGACGACGCCCCGTGCTCCTCGTCCTCCCGGCCCTTTCTCCTGAGAACGCGGAATGCGATCAGCGTGAGCGCGACGGACAGAACCACCAGCACGGCTACCCAACCCATGGGACTCCCTTGAACCCGTCATCGAACCGACCACTCAGGGTAATCAGTCGGATACGGTTCTTCCTGGGTTCTCCCCGGATTCACTCGCGAAGTTCGTGGAGCCCCGCGATGAAGTCACGTGCGACCCCGCGCAGGCCGGGCAGGTGCGAGAGTCCGACCAGGCGGTCGACCAGCGGCACGGTGAGCTCTATGAGGCGGTACGTCCTGCGGCATCCCTCGGAGTGGTCGTGCACCCAGAACAGCACGACGCCCATCGACATCAGCCAGAGCAGTTCTGGCAGCTCCGCCCTGAGCTCGGCGTCGATGCGGTCGGAGGAGCCCTCCACGACCCGCCGGTAGATCCCGATCGACGCCTCCCTGGAGGGCGAGGACTCGGCGCTGAACGGGTTGAGCGGATTGTCCGGCTCGGCGGCGTGCTTGAAGAACTTCACCGCGAACTCGTGGTACGGCTCGGAGACCCGTACCCACTCCCGCAGCACCCCTTCCAGCCGCGCGGCGAACCTGCGCTCGGTGGCCAGGAGCTTCTCGCACGCGGCCTCGTGCTCGGTCTGCGCCCGGTCGTAGTACGACTGGACCAGGATCTCCTTGGAGGCGAAGTAGTAGTAGGCGTTGCCCACCGACACTCCGGCCTCGGCGGCGATGGCCCGCATCGTGGTCGCCTCGTACCCTCGCTCGCGAAAGAGCCGCAGGGCCGTCTCCACGATGACCTCACGGGTCCTGTCTGATCCACGGGTTCTCGGGGTCGGCTCGGTCATAGGGCGCTTGTCACCTGTCGGTCAACGCTGGCAGACGGGCTCGGCTGATCTCTCCACGGGACGAACCCTAGGTCATCCGTCCTGTGCCATCCGGGAGAAGCCCTTGTGAACGACCCTAAGCGCGTCACATCGCCCCCGCCACTGATATCGGTGATTGCCACGTCACCCTCTGCCCGCCACGCCCGCCCCGTCCCCGCACTCCCCGCCCCCCGGCATCCCCCGTCGCCCCGGATCCTTTGCGCCTGCGGCCTCACCAGGTCATCAACCCGCACGATGATCGCCATTACCGGGCAAAATTCGCTCTTCGGGAGGGATCATCCGGCTTCGGAAGTGGGATTGATCCATCTGGTGGAAGGGCTCCCGCGACAAGGGATACATAAATGGGGATACGTCCCTGTAGACGGCGGGCTACCCGGTTCATCACGGGAACACTGCTCGCTCTGCAGATAGCCGTCATCGCGTCGACCCCCGACGCGGACGCGAACGCGGAGAGCCGACACGCGCCGGACAGCACCGTGGCCCGGGGCCGCCCGGCCTCGGGCACGGCGGACGCCCGCGGACCGCTGTCCGTCGCGCCGTACGCGACCGGCCCGTGGAAGGTCGCCCGGCACCGGTCATCGGAACTGTACCGCCAGGCGGCCGTCCGGCACGGAGAGCTGAAGGGAGAGGCCGTGTCCTCCCTCGCGGTTCCCCGGACATCGGCACGGAACCGCCGGGACCGGTCGAACCGGCCGGATCGTCCCGGCCGGACGAGACAGTCCAAACCGGTGGCCCGGACGAGCGGGCCCGGCAGCGACGGGGCCGCGCCGCGCGCGGGCGGCGGAGCGCCGAAGACCTCCTCGCCGGAACGGAAGGTTCCCCCGGTCGCGAAACAGGCACCGCGCGAACAGGCGCCCTCCGGCACGACCGCACCCGACCGGCGGACGGCCGCCAAGGGCACGCCGCCCGCGGGGACCACCCCGTCGCAACGACGACCGGCCGTCGTCCCGGTCGCCGCGCAGGCCCAGGCGCCCCGGGCACGGCAGGGCGAGCCGGCCGCGGCCCCGCCCCCCGCGGTCACGGTGAAGGAACCGCCCGCCGCCGGGAAGGCGCCCGCCGCCGGGAAGGCCCCCGGCAAGACCACCGCGAAGAGCGCCGACAAGGCCACCGCGAAGGCCACCGGAAAGAGCGCCACGAAGAGCGCCGGGAAGACCACCGCGAAGGTCCCCGGGAAGACCTCCGAGAAGACCTCCGGCGCGACCACCGCGAAGACCACCGGCGCGGTCGCCGCGAAGACCACCGCGAAGATCACCGGCGCGGCCACCGCAAAGACCACCGGGAAGACCTCCGGCGCGGCCACCGGGAAGGTCGCCGCGAAGACCACCGGCGCGGCCACCACGAAGACCACCGGGAAGGTCGCCGGGACCACCGCGGCCACGGCCGCCGGGAAACCCGCTCAGGCCGCCGGGAAACCGGCCGAGGCCCAGGCCTCCGAGGCGCAGCAGGTCCAGCGGCAGCGTTCCCTGAGGCTCCAGCAGACCGATGCCGAGCAGCTGCTGCGACAGGCGGGCCTGCGCTGGACCTCCTCAGGGGGGTGCTCGAACCGCCAGGGGCGCAACTGCACCTCGTTGCAGGCCGTGCGGAGCGGCACCATCTCCAGCGCCATCGACCTGAAGCGCCGTAGCGGCTGCCGCCTGGTGGTCACCGGAGGCACCGAGGTGGGCCACGCCCCGGGACCGTACAGCCACTTCGCCGGTTACAAGCTGGACATCAAGCCCAACGCCTGCATCAACCGGTACATCAAAAAGAACCACCCGAAGCAGGGGGTCCGGGGCGACGGAGCACGCCTGTACGGCGAGGAGGGAGCGTCAGAGCCCCTGTACGCCCGCGAGGCGGATCACTGGGACATCCTGTTCCGCTGACCCGCGCCGCCCCGCGCCGGCCCGTCGGTCCCGCGAGCCGCGCCTCACGCGAGGGCCGTGCGGCGGCGCCGGGTGCCGCCGCACGGCCGGGAGGTCACGCGAACTCGGCCGCGACCAGCTCGGCGATCTCCGCCGCGTTCAGGGCCGCGCCCTTGCGGAGGTTGTCGCCGCAGACGAACAGGTCGAGCGTGTTGGGGAAGTCGAGCGCCTGGCGGATCCGGCCCACGTAGGTGGGGTCGGTGCCGACCACGTCCGCCGGGGTCGGGAAGACGCCGTTGGCCGGGTCGTCCATCACGACCACGGTCGGGGCGGCCTCCAGGATCCGGTGGGCGTCGGCGACCGTGATCTCCCGCTCGAAGGTCGCGTGCACGGCCAGCGAGTGGGTGGTGATCACGGGGACGCGGACGCAGGTCGCCGAGACCTTCAGGTCGGCGATCCCGAGGATCTTCCGCGACTCGTTGCGGAGCTTGAGCTCCTCCGACGCCCAGCCGTCCTCCTTGAGCGAGCCCGCCCACGGCACGACGTTGAACGCCACCGGCGCCGGGAAGGGCGACTCGGCGTCCCCCAGCCTGTTCTGCAGGGCCTTGCGCACGTCCCCGGCGCTCTGCCCGACCGTCCGGTCGCCCGCCAGCGCCTCGACCTCGTCGTAGAGGCGGGCCGAACCGGCCACGCCCGCGCCCGAGACCGCCTGGTAGGAGGCGACGACCAGCGCGTTCAGGCCGTACTGCTCGTGCAGGGCGCCCATCGCGGCCATCATCGACAGGGTCGTGCAGTTGGGGGTGGAGATGATCCCCAGGGGCCGCGTCCGGGCCGCCTCCGGGTTGACCTCCGGCACCACCAGGGGGACCTCGGGGTTCATCCGGAAGGTGCCGGACTTGTCGATGACGACGGCGCCGCGTCCGGCGGCGATCGGCACCCACGTCGCGGAGACCTCGTCCGGCACGTCGAAGATCGCGATGTCGACGCCGTCGAAGACCTCGGGGGTCAGCTCCTGGACGACGACGTCCTCGTCGCGGACCCGCAGGACCTTGCCGGCCGAGCGGGCGGACGCGACGAGCCTGATCTCGCCGTACACGTCGTCGCGGCTGGAGATGATGTCGCGCATCACGGTGCCGACGGCACCGGTGGCGCCGATCAGGGCGAGGGTCGGCTTGCGGCTCATCGTCCGGTACCTCCGTAGATCACGGCTTCCACCTGGTCGGCGTCGAGGTCGAACGCGCGGTGCGCGGCGCCGACCGCCGTGTCCACGTCGTCCTGTCCGACGATCACCGAGATGCGGATCTCCGAGGTGGAGATCATCTCGATGTTCACCCCCGCGTCGGCGAGGGCGGCGAAGAACATCGCGGTCACGCCGGGGTGCGAGCGCATGCCCGCGCCGATCAGCGAGACCTTGCCGATCTGGTCGTCGAAGAGCAGCGACTCGAAGCCGATGCGCTCCTGGATCTTCTTCAGTGCGGTGAGCGCCGTCGAGCCGTCGCTGGTGGGCAGCGTGAAGGAGATGTCCGTCCTGCCGGTCGTGGCCGCCGACACGTTCTGCACGATCATGTCGATGTTGACCTCGGCGTCGGCGAGCGTTTTGAAGATCGTCGCAGCCTCACCGACCTTGTCGGGCACCCCGACAACAGTGATCTTGGCCTCGCTCCGGTCGTGCGCGACGCCGGAGATGATCGGCTGCTCCATCTCTTTTCCTTCGCTGTCGGGGTCGGAGACGACCCACGTGCCTTCCTTGCTGCTGAACGAGCTTCTGACGTGGATCGGCAGGCCGAAGCGGCGAGCGTACTCGACGCAGCGCAGGTGCAGGATCTTCGCCCCGCAGGCCGCCATCTCCATCATCTCGTCGTAGGAGATCCTGGGGATCTTACGGGCCGCCGGGACGATGCGGGGATCGGCGGTGAAGACGCCGTCCACGTCGGTGTAGATCTCGCACACGTCGGCTTCCAGGGCGGCGGCCAGGGCGACCGCGGTGGTGTCGGAGCCGCCCCTGCCGAGGGTGGTGATGTCCTTGGTGTCCTGGGAGACGCCCTGGAACCCGGCCACGATCGCGATCTGGCCGTTGTCGAGCGCCCCGCGGATCCGGCCGGGCGTCACGTCGATGATGCGCGCGCGGCCGTGCGAGGAGTCGGTGATCACGCCGGCCTGGGACCCGGTGAAGGAGCGCGCCTCCTGGCCGAGGTTGGCGATGGCCATCGCCAGCAGGGCCATCGAGATGCGCTCGCCCGAGGTGAGCAGCATGTCGAGCTCGCGGCCCGGGGGCAGCGGTGAGACCTGCTGGGCGAGGTCGAGCAGTTCGTCCGTGGTGTCGCCCATGGCCGAGACGATCACCACGACGTCGTTGCCGGCTTTTTTCGTCGCGACGATCCGCTGGGCGACCCTCTTGATGCAGGACGCGTCGGCGACGGACGAACCACCGTACTTCTGAACAACGAGCGCCACGAGATGTCTCCGAAGCAATCTAGGGCTGTGGAGCTCACAGTCTACTGGCGCCCTACCGGGGGGCTCGTGATTTAGCCCAGCATGTGGACGATCAGACGGTTGTGCGCTCCTCGGCCACGTCCAGGCGCGTATGGGCGACAAGCGCCTGGAGTGCCCGCATCGCCGCTCCGGCGTGGTTGCCCCAGGTGTTGAAGTAGGAGTACTGCCACCACCACAGGGCCTCCAGCGGACGGCCGGCCTTGTAGTGCCGCAGGCCGTGCAGCAGGTCGGCGGCCACCGCCGTCAGGTCGTCGGAGAGGCGGTAGGGGGTGACCACGGTGTCCTTGTACGGGTCGAAGACCTCGGCGTAGTCGTCGACGGGGCCCAGCCGCTCGGCGAGCGCCGTGCGGACGGCGTCGACGTCCGGGTCCTCGCCCAGGTGCGGTTCCCAGTTGCCCGACAGGATGACGTCCCGGCTCGCTCCGAGCTGTGCCCCGGCCGAGCTGACCTGGCCGACCTCCACCAGCAGCAGCGGCAGGATGGCGTCACCGCCCTCGCCGCCCGCCAGGCGGGTCAGGCCGTCGATGTAGTTCTCCGCGTGCTCGGCGATCCGTTCCGCGAGAGCGCTCCAGGGGTCGTCAGACATCGAGGAGCCTCCTTCCTTCGAAAGCGCGGCCCAAGGTGACCTCGTCGGCGTACTCGAGGTCACCGCCTACCGGCAGACCGCTGGCCAGTCGTGTCACTTTCAGTCCCATCGGCTTGACCAGACGGGCGAGGTAGGTCGCCGTCGCCTCCCCCTCGAGGTTGGGGTCGGTGGCGAGGATCAGCTCGGTGACCTGGCCGTCCGCCAGGCGGGTCATGAGCTCCCGGATGTTCAGGTCGTCGGGGCCGATGCCGTCGATCGGGCTGATCGCCCCGCCGAGCACGTGGTAGCGACCCCGGAACTCGCGGGTCTTCTCGATGGCCACCACGTCCTTGGACTCCTCGACGACGCAGATCACGTGGAGATCGCGCCTGGTGTCGCGGCAGATCCGGCACTCCTCCTCCGCGGCGACGTTGCCGCAGACCCGGCAGAAACGGACCTTGTCCTTGACCTCCAGCAGGGCGTGCGCGAGCCGTTTCACGTCGGCCGGTTCCGCGGCCAGCAGGTGGAACGCGATGCGCTGCGCGCTCTTGGGACCGACGCCCGGCAGCATGCCCAGCTCGTCGATCAGGTTCTGGACGACCCCTTCGTACATGACCTAGAACCCGGGAAGCTGGCCGAGCCCGCTCCCACCGCCCAGCCCCTGTGCCAGGGGACCGAGCTTCTCCTGCTGAAGGTCGGCCGCGGCGCGCACGGCGTCACGGATGGCGGCGATGACCAGGTCGGCGATGGTGTCGGCCGTCTCCTGCGGATCGCCGGGATCGACGGCCTCGGCACTGATCTTGAGTTCGAGCAGCTCGCCCCCGCCGTTGACGGTGGCCACCACCAGGCCGCCGCCCGCGGTCCCCTGGACCTCCGCGTCGTTCAGCTCCTGCTGGGCGCTCACAAGCTGCTGCTGCATGAGCTGTGCCTGCTCCAGCAGCTGCTGCAGGTTGACATCCCCTGGGTTCACCGTGGTGTGCTCCTCGTCCGTGGCATCGGTCGTCACGAGCCTACGGGGTCCGGGCCCGGTGTTGTACTGGAGGCCACACGCCTTCCCGGGGAGGAGAGGATAAACCTCTGTCGGGCCCCGGCCCCCCTCCAGACGTCCGGGACCCGACGGCGCGCCGCCGGAGCGGCCGCACACGGCGACGCGCGATCAGAAAGCTAACGGGTCGCACGTTGCACACACGTTGCGATCGTTCACTCACCCTTCGCACGCCCTGTTCGGCCGAAACGGTTGCGGGCGCGCGCCGGAGCACCGATGCTTCGGCCATCGGCTTGTTCCGGGGGGACCATCGGCTTTTCCAGGGGGGATGTGTGGGCGACGGCCATCCGAGAGCCGTCCAGACGGCCGGACCCGACTCCTACGCGGCGCGGCTGCGGCGCCTGCACGAGGCCGCGATGGCCGCCCGGGCGCGGGCGGACGAGCAGGCGGGCAGGGGGACGGGGCGGGGGCCGCAGGACGGCACGACGGACCAGCGGCCCAGAGGGGTGATCTCCGCCTCCTGGCGGCGCTGCCTGGCGGCCGGCATCGACCCCGAGGCCGGATCGGCCCCGCTCGCCTTCGAGGGCGAGGACATCCGGCAGGTCCGCTCCGCGCATCCGATGAGCAGGCTGCTGCCGGTGATCACCGAGACCCTCCTGGAGGCCGTCACGGCCGACGACCAGATCCTGCTCGTCACCGACGCCGCCGGCAGGGTGCTCTGGCGCGACGGGAGCCACCGGACGATGGCACGTGCCGACGAGGTGGGGCTGTCCGCGGGTTTCGACTGGAGCGAGAGCGCGATCGGCACCAACGGTCTGGGCACCGCGCTGGCGGCCCGGCGCCCCCTCTACGTCTTCTCGGCCGAGCACCTGGTCAGGGCGCTGCACGTCTGGTCCTGCTCGGCCGCGCCGATCATCGATCCGGACAGCGGCGAACCGCTGGGCTGCGTCGACGTCAGCGGCATGACGCGGGCCATGCGCCCGGCGAGCGTCGCGCTCGTCGAGGCCACCGCCCGGCTGGCCGAGAGCCGGCTCACGCTGCGCATGCTCGAACGCGACCAGCGGCTCAGGCGCCGCCACGACAGGCACCTGAGCGCGCTGCGCGGCGAGCCGGGGGCCCTGGTCACCGCGACCGGGCGGATCATCGCCGGCGACGACGCGCTGCAGTGGGCGGGCCACCGCGTCCTGCCGCCGGAGACGGGTGACCGGGTGGTGCTGCCCGACGGGCGGAGCGCCTTCCTGGAGGCGCTCGGCGACGGCGGTTTCCTGCTGCGTCTGGCGGGCCGGGGCCGCCCCCCCCCCGTGCTGACCCTGTCCTTCCTCGGTGCCGACCACCCCTCGGCGTACCTGGACGGGACGCGCCTGCCGCTCTCCCTGCGTCACGCCGAGATCCTCGCGATGCTCGTCCTCAACCCCGGCGGGATGACGGCCGACCAGCTCTCCTTCCACCTGTACGGCGACGCCGGGAACCCGGTGACCGCGCGCGCCGAGATCCATCGCCTGCGCGCGCAGCTCGGCCGCGCCATCGTGGCCAAGCCCTACCGGCTGGACTGCGCGGTCGAGGCCGACTTCGTGGAGCTCAAGCGGCTTCTCACGACGGACGAGACCACCGCGGTCGCGCGGGCCTACCGCGGCCCCCTGCTGCCGCGCTCCGAGGTGCCCGCGCTGCGCCGCGAGCGCGAGGAGCTGGAGGGTCAGGTACGGGCCCGCCTGCTGCGGTGGGGCGGGCCGGACGCCCTGTGGGCGTACGCCGAGACCGAGCGCGGCAGGAACGACGTCCAGATCCTGGAGCGTCTCGTCGCCATGCTGCCCCGTCACGATCACCGCGCGGTGGCCGCCGGGATCCGTATCGGCGACGCCGGCCCACCCTGACGGCCACGGACGACACGGACGGCCACGGACGGCACGGACGGCACGGACGGCCACGGACGGCACGGACGGCCACGGACGACACGGACGGCCACGGACGGCCACGGACGGCACAGACGGCCGCGGAGGCGGTGCCCGGCCTTCCCGGGAGAGGCCCGGTGTTCCGGGGAGGGCGCCGGGGCCCTCAGGTGTGGTCGATCTCCTCGATGATCTGGCCACCGAGCTCGCGCTGGATGAGGGCCATGCCGGTCAGCGCGTCGACGTCGGCGTCCGCGTCGTTCAGCGGGTCGACCTCGTCGGCGTCGGGGGCGGTGCCGCGCGAGGCGCGGCCGGGCACGGCGTCCGGCCAGGCCGCGGCCTTGGCGCCGTTCTTGCCCGGCGCCCTGGGGCCGGTCTGCGCCGCGGCCTTGGCCGCCGACCGGGCGGCGGCCAGCCCGGGACCGGGCGGGGGAGGCGATCCGGGGTCCTCCGGCATCGGCTCGTCCGGCCAGGACTCGTCCGTGGGGGGCGAGACCGGCCGGGCGGGCGCCTCCCGTACCGCCGCGGGCGGTGCCTCGGCGGGGGCCTGCGGCGGCTGCGGTGCCCGCTGCCGGTCCGCGGGCTGCTGGGGGGCGTCCGGGCGGGGCGGTGCGGGCTGGGACGGGGCGGGCTGAGGGGTGACCGGCGGGGGGGAGGGCCGGCGCGGGGCCGGTGCGCGTCCCCCGGCCGACGGGGCGGGACCGCCGCCGACGACGGCCTCGACCTTCCAGGTGCCGCCGAGGACCTCCTTCAGGACCTCCGCGACGACCGCGTCCTTGCCGCCGCCGGTGAAGTTCCTCATGGCGCCGACCTGGGTGAACCCCAGGGTGACGATGTTGCCCTCGACCCCGGCGATCTGCGCGTTGGTGTTGACGTTGGCCCACACGACGATGCTGCGCCGCTTGAGCGCGGCCAGCACCTGGGGCCACGCCTGCTGCACCGTTCCGGTGGCGGAGTCCGGGACGGCACCCGGGGCGGGCCCGGACGGCCCCGACGGCCCGGCCTCGTCGGCGGTGTCCGCCACCGCGCCGGCGGGCTGCTGGACGGGGGGCCGGGCCTGCGGTTCCTGGGCCGCCTGTTCCTGGGCCGCGCCGGGCCGGACCGTCTCGGGCCAGTCGTCGTCCGCACCGCCCGCGCCCTGGTCGGGGACGGGCGCCGTGGCCGCGGGCGCCTGCGACGGCTGCGGCGGGGGCGCCGTCTGGACCGGGGGCGCGGGTGTCTGGACCGCAGGTGCGGACGCCGGGGTCACGGCCCGCGGAGCCGGTGCCCGCGTGACGGCGGAGGCCGCGGGAGCGACGGGGGCCCGCGAGATCGCGGGGCCGGCCGAGGCGGCGATCCCGCCCTGTTCCAGCCGTTCCACCCGGGCGAGCAGCGCGGCCTCGCCCTCGGCGGCCCCGGGGAGCAGGATCCTGGCGCACATGAGTTCGAGCAGCAGCCGGGGCGAGGCGGCCCCGCGCATCTCGGTCAGGCCGGTGTTGAGGATCTCCGCGGCGCGGGTCAGCTCGGCCGGGCCCATCGAGCCCGCCTGTTCCTGGAGGCGCTCCAGCTCGTCCGCGGGCCTGTCGAGCAGCCCGCTGGTGGCCGCCTCGGGCACGTTGGCCAGGATCACCAGGTCGCGGAAGCGCTCCAGCAGGTCCATGGCGAACCGGCGCGGGTCGTGACCGCCCTCGATCACCCGGTTCACCACCTGGAAGGCGCGCGCGCCGTCACGGGCGGCGAAGGCCGCGACCACGTCGTCGAGCAGGTCGCCGTCGGTGTAGCCGAGCAGGGAGACCGCGCGGGCGTAGGTGATGCCCGCCTCGTCGGACCCGGCGTACAGCTGGTCCAGGATCGAGAGCGAGTCGCGGGCCGAACCTGCACCGGCCCGCACCACCAGCGGGAGCGCGGCGGGCTCGAAGGGGACCTTCTCGGAGGTGAGGATCTCCTCCATGAGCGTGCGCAGCGCGGCCGGCGGGATCAGCCGGAACGGGTAGTGGTGGGTCCGGGACTTGATCGTCCCGATGACCTTCTCGGGTTCGGTGGTGGCGAAGACGAACTTCAGGTGCGGCGGGGGCTCCTCGACGAGCTTGAGCAGCGCGTTGAACCCCTCCCGGGTCACCATGTGCGCCTCGTCGATGATGTAGATCTTGAAGCGTGACGACACCGGTGCGAAGAAGGCCCGCTCGCGCAGGTCGCGCGCGTCGTCCACGCCTCCGTGCGAGGCGGCGTCGATCTCGATGACGTCGAGGTGGCCGGGACCGGTGGGCGCCAGGGCCACGCAGGACTCGCACTGCCCGCACGGGTCGGGGGTCGGGCCCTGCTCGCAGTTCAGCGAGCGGGCCAGGATGCGCGCGCTGGACGTCTTGCCGCACCCGCGAGGTCCGCTGAACAGGTAGGCGTGGTTGATCCGTCCGCTGCGCAGAGCCTGGCGCAGCGGCTCGGTGACGTGTTCCTGGCCCTTGACCTCGGCGAAGGTCCCGGGCCGGTACTTGCGGTACAGCGCAAGACTCATGCGGCGATCCCACCTGGAGGGGCCTGAAACGAAGAGACCCCTCGCACACCCGCCAGAGCCCGCTTATCCTTGCTGCCTTCCGGCCCTGGGGAGGTTCACAGGATGACGCCGCGCGAGGGGTCGGCCCCCAGTCTAACCTCAGATTCGAGTGGTCGGTGTCGGAAAATCGATGGTCCGTGCACCCCGAAAGTTGGGTAAGCTTCTCGACGGAGGATTCGCCTAGTTGGCCTAGGGCGCACGCTTGGAAAGCGTGTTGGGGGCAACCCCTCAGGAGTTCGAATCTCCTATCCTCCGCCAGCGTCACCAGTCGTAACGCGAAAGCCCGCTCCACCTCGGAGCGGGCTTTCGTGCGTCAGGGTCTCGGTCGGCCTGTTCGGAGGGCTTTTCGCTCCCGTGCGGCGCCTCTTCCGGAGCGACGGCCGCAGACGGCTCCCGCGCGGTCAGGCCAGGGTGTCCTTGACCTTGATCAGACCGTCGTCGATCACGAACTTCTGGTTGGTGTTGCTCAGACACTGCCACAGGTAGGCCTTGGTGAGATTGGTCCGGGCGTTGCTGACGTCCAGGCACATCGGGGTGGCGGAGGCGAGAGTGTCCTTGAGGGCGATCTCTCCCTTCCTGACGACCCAGATCTGGTTGGTGTTGTTGTTCTGGCACTGCCACAGGTAGACCTTGGTGAGATTGGTCCGGGCGTTGCTGGCGTCGAGGCACATCGGGGTGGCGGAGGCCAGGGTGTCCTCAACCTTGATCGTGCCGTTGTCGATCACGAACTTCTGGTTGGTGTTGCCCAGGCATTCCCACAGGTAGACGTGGGTGAGATTGGTCCGGGCGTTGCTGGCGTCCAGGCACACGGCGGGTCCCGCCACGGTGCGGCCGACGGGCGCGGCCGCCGCCGCGGGCAGGACGGTGACCGTGCTCGCGGCGATGACGGCGGCCGCGCCGGACAGCAGACGACAGGTGAGCGACATGGTTCCTCCCAGGAAAGATCGACAGAACTCGATCACGTTCTCATAACGAATCGTGGTCGATCAATCACCGTCGGTGAGCGACACGTCGCGTGCTCCGGCACTCCACGTCGACCTTCCGACCCGGGGTCGCGGGGCGAGGGAGCGAGCAATCCCGATTTTGGGACTAATCATCATAAAGGGGTACATAAGACGGCAGGCCACTCATCCCCCATCCGGCATGTCAGGCCTTTCTCAGGGCAGGGGAAGCGCCCCAAGCGGATCGAAGGGACGTCGGGCGATGGATTTCAAGGACGATGTCCAGCTGGACAACTCGCAGGTCGAGAGTCGCGGCAGGGGCAGGATCCCCGGTGGTGGCCTGGCCGTCGGCGGTGGCGCGGCCGGGATCATCGCGCTCATCGTGGCGCTGGTGTTCGGGGTCGACCTCGGAGGCATCACCGGCGGCGGCGGTGGCGGCGAACCCGCGGCCGTGGGCCCGAGCACCGACCTGTCCGCCCAGTGCAAGACCGGACAGGACGCCGACCAGAACGAGGAGTGCCGGGTGGTCGGCGTCGTCAACAGCATCCAGGAGTACTGGCCCAAGGCCGTCCAGGGGTACGAGCCGGCCAAGACCGTGATGTTCTCCGGACAGGTCAGCACCGCCTGCGGGGACGCCGACTCCGCGGTCGGGCCGTTCTACTGCCCGGCCGACCGCCAGGTCTACCTCGACCTCAGCTTCTTCAAGGAGCTGGAGAGCAAGTTCGGCGCCAAGGGCGGCCCGTTCGCCCAGGCGTACGTCATCGGGCACGAGTACGGCCACCACGTGCAGAACCTGCTCGGCACGAACGCCAAGGCGCAGCAGGGCGACCAGCAGGGACCCCAGAGCGCCTCGGTCCGGCTGGAGCTGCAGGCGGACTGCTACGCGGGGGCCTGGGCCAAGAACGCCTACGAGACCGGCCTGTTCGAGAAGCCGTTCACGAAGACGGACATCGAGGAGGCGCTCAGCGCCGCGTCGGCCGTGGGTGACGACAGCATCCAGGAGCGGACCCAGGGCCGGGTCAACCCCGAGGGCTTCACCCACGGGACCTCGGCGCAGCGCGTCAAGTGGTTCACCACCGGTTACGAGGGCGGAGACCCCGCCAAGTGCGACACCTTCGCCGGGAGCATCTGAGGGCCCCGCGAGCTGGGATGCGAGGCCGGCAGGGCGAAGGGCGGGATTCTCTCCTAAACTACGTACTGTGATCTTCAAGCTGATCGGCGATGAACGGCCCTATCCCGCGCACGGCCTCTCGCACCGAGAGTGGGCGCAGATACCGCCCCGGCAGGTCCGGCTCGACACGTTGATCACCACGAAAGCGGTGCTCGACCTGCACTCCCTGCTGGCCAAGGACTCCACGTTCTACGGCGACCTGTTCCCGCACGTGGTGCAGTGGCGCGGCGAGCTGTACCTGGAGGACGGCCTGCACCGAGCCCTGCGCTCGGCCCTGCACCAGCGCTCGGTCCTGCACGCCCGCGTCCTGGACCTGCCCGAGCAGGGCTGAGCCCTCACCGGAGGGCACGGGGGAGTCTTCGCCGGAGGCGGCCCGGGTCTGCACCGGAGGGCACGGGCCTGTATCGAGAGGCGCGCAGACGACGAAGGGCCCCCGCGTTCGCGGGGGCCCTTCTCGTGTGGCGGTGGAGGTGGGATTTGAACCCACGGATAGGTTGCCCCATCACACGCTTTCGAGGCGTGCGCCCTCGGCCACTAGGCGACTCCACCGCGGAGCAGCTTACCGGATAACCGCTATTGCTCGCGCATCCGGCGAGCGGTGAAGAACCCGGTGAGAACCGATGCGCACTCCTCGGCCAGGACGCCTCCGAGGACCTCGGGGCGGTGGTTGAGGCGACGGTCCCTGAGCACGTCCCAGAGCGAACCGGCCGCACCCGCCTTGGCGTCCTCGGCGCCGTAGACGACGCGGTCGACCCGGGCCAGCACGGCGGCCCCCGCGCACATGGTGCAGGGCTCCAGCGTGACCACCAGCGTGCAGCCGGTCAGCCGCCACTGTCCGCGTGCCCGCGCGGCCTGACGCAGGGCGAGGATCTCGGCGTGCGCGGTGGGATCGACCGAGGTCTCCCTGTCGTTCCCCGCGCCCGCGAGCACCGAGCCGTCCGGGCCGAGGACGACCGCGCCGACGGGCACCTCGCCGCGGGCCCCGGCCTCGGCGGCCCGCTCCAGGGCGACCCGCATCTGCCGCGCGTACCCGGCGGGCGCCTCGCCGGTCATCACGCGTCCGGCGGGACGGCCGGAAGGGCGACCGGCGTCCCGGCCGCCGCGCCCGCCGCGGGTGTCGTCACCGCAGCCGGTCGAGCTCGTCCGCGAAGGCCAGCCGCTCGGCGATCACCGAGAGCGTGTCCCCGGGGAGCGCGCCCTCCTCCATGCTGAGCTCGACGAGCTCGTCGGAGCTCAGGCCGAGGTCCTCCAGGAGCTCGAAGTCGCCCGCGGGCCGTACGCCCAGGTCGGGGGTGTCCTTGTCGACCGCCACCCCGGCGAGCTCGGTCAGCAGCTCGCCCAGGCCGTCGGAGAGCCCGGCGTGGACGTCGGACAGGAACGCGCGCGGCTCCAGGTCACCCTGGTAGCGGACGATCGCGAACCACTCGTCCTCCACCTCCACGCAGAGCAGCGCCAGCTCGTCGCCGGTGAGCCCCAGGTGCTCCTGGACGGCGTCGCCGAGGTCGTCGACGAGTTCCGCCTCGCCGAGGTCGACCTCCGCGCCGTTCCAGCCGTCCGCCGTGCGGACGAAGGCTGCGGAGAACACACTGTTGCCGGATGGTGTGGAGGGCATGGCCGATCTCCCGGGTTCAACCGAACACAGAGTCGATGGCGCGCTCGAACGGCTCGGAGAACCCCAGCCGCGCGGCGATGCTGGACAGGACGTCCTCGGGCAGGAGGTCGATGTCCCCGGACAGGATGCCCAGCTCCATCTCGTCGAGACCGAGGTCCGCGAAGATCGAGAGGTCGCCCGCGGGGAGGGCCGTCTCCTCGTCCTGGAGGATCGCGTCGAGCTCGTCCTCGTCGGGGACCGGCACGTCCAGGTACTCCAGCGCCTGCTGAGCGAGCGGGAAGTCCCAGGACGCGGCGATGTCGGAGAGGAAGACCTCGACCCTCTCGCCGAACACCCGTAGCGCCACGAAGAACTCATCCCCAACGGCGACCAGGCCAATCGTGCCGCTCATGCTCGGCTGCTGGCGAAGGGCGTGGATGAGACCCTCGAGGTCGGATGTGAGCGCCACCGGGAGCATCTCCGCTTCCCAGCGGTCGTCCTCGCGGTAGATCACGATGGCAAAGTCCAGCGAGTCTTCGTCTGACATGGCCATCCCCACCGAATGCTTTCTCTACGGAGGTCAATGCTTTCAGAAGCGGGACACCCCCGTGGGCCTCTCCGACCAAATTGTGATCAAATCCGAGTGAGCGGGTGATGTCGAACGGACACCCGCCGGACGCGTGCCGGGGAACCCGGCTCGTCGCCGGTCACCGGCCCAGGATACCTTTGGCCACCATGGAAACCCTGGTCGTCGACCACCCCCTGGTGGCCCACAAGCTGACCGCGCTGCGGGACGTCACCACGGACTCGCCCACGTTCCGGCGTCTCGTCGACGAGCTGGTCACCCTGCTGGCCTACGAGGCGACCAGGCAGGTCCGCGTCACCGAGCTGTCGGTGCGGACCCCGGTGGCCCCGGCCACGGGGGTGCGGCTGGCGCAGCCGTACCCGCTGGTGGTCCCGATCCTGCGGGCGGGGCTGGGGATGCTGGAGGGCATGACCCGGTTGCTGCCCACGGCCGAGGTCGGCTTCCTCGGGATGATCCGCGACGAGTCCACGCTGCAGGCGCAGACCTACGCCACCCGGCTGCCCGACGACCTGTCGGGACGGCAGGTGTACGTGCTGGACCCGATGCTGGCCACCGGGGGCACCCTGGCCGCCGCGATCCGGTTCCTCTTCGACCGGGGCGCCGACGACGTGACCGCGCTCTGCCTGCTGGCCGCGCCCGAGGGCATCGCCCACCTGGACGAGGCCTTCGCCGGGACCGGCAGGCCGATCCGCCTGGTGACCGCGGCCCTGGACGAGCGGCTCAACGAGCACGGCTACATCGTCCCCGGCCTGGGCGACGCCGGGGACCGCCTGTACGGCGTGGTCTGACCCCCTCACCCTTCGCGGGATCGACGCCTTCACGGCCGGCCCGGGTTCCGCGGCACGGCCCGGCGCGGCCGTCCCCCCTCCTTCCCGCTGACGCGTCCCGGTGACGCCTCCCGCGCCCGGACGGCCGGACGTTGTGATGTCCTGACGTTTCCCGGGCCGTTCCTTTCCCCTGATGGACGGTTCCTCTATCTCTCGCCGGTTACAGCAGGTCGCCGACCGGGTACGAAGCGTGGCGAAGACATCTCTTCTGTGTCCCCGGTCCGCCGAGGCCGCGGGCGCACACCAGGGAGAACCATGAGCGAGCGAATCATCCCGGCCACCGAGCCGGACCCGTACGCGGACTTCAGCGCCGCGCTGAGGGACGAGTTCTCGAAGATCCATCCGGCCTCCACGGTGACCCGCTGCATAGAGGCGGCTCACTACGGAGCGCTGGAGGTGGTCGGCCACGCCCATCCGGCGCTGGTCGAGCGGATCGCCCGCAAGCACCTCGAGGTTCTCGCGCTGGTCGCGAGCGAGCGCGGGTGACGGCGCCGTCGCGGTGCCGATGACGGAGATCGCGGACGCGGGGATCGCGGGAGACCGGGATGAACGCGCGACACGGGGGCGAGGGTCCACGGGCGCCCCACGGGGCCGGTTACGGGATTGTCACGGCCGGTGTGAGACCGGATGAGCCGATGCGCTTTACCGCGGCATGGCCCTGGGTAATGTATACGACGGGTGCAGTGGGTGAGTGGTAGTAGGAGGCCAA
Organism: Streptosporangium sp. NPDC050148; assembly: GCF_055586505.1. Lineage (NCBI taxonomy): Bacteria > Bacillati > Actinomycetota > Actinomycetes > Streptosporangiales > Streptosporangiaceae > Streptosporangium > Streptosporangium sp. NPDC050148. The sequence goes on from NZ_JBVJIA010000025.1 coordinate 82,100, forward strand.
GGTGCAGGTCAAGAAGGTTCTATCGTATAGCGCTGTCGGTTTCGTGGCGTTTTTCCTGTTCACACGACCGGATGACGCAGCCAACGCCGTGAGGGGTGCCATGGACACGGTTTACACAGCGGCCGATTCATTGGCCCAGTTCGTCTCACATCTCTCATGAGGCTCGTGACCCACGGGGACTCCGCTCCCTCGTCGGTCAACCGCTACCTGCTCCCCCACGAACACCAGGTCATCATGGTGCGGCGCCACCCGGCCGTGCTGCTTCGCGCGGTCGCCGAGGTCTTCGGCGGCCTGATCCTCGCCGGACTGCTGAGCAAGTGGTTCGGCGACCAGGGCGGCGGTGGCGTGCTCGTCGTCGTCTGGTGGGCCTGGCTGCTGCTGCTGATCCGCTTCGTGTGGAAGGTCGCCGAGTGGTCGGTCGACTACTTCGTCGTCACCTCCAAGCGGATGCTGCTCACCACCGGCCTGATCACCCGCAAGGTCGACATGATGCCGCTCGCCAAGGTCACCGACATGAGTTTCCAGCGCTCGATCCTCGGCCGAATGCTGGGGTACGGCGAGTTCGTTCTGGAGTCGGCCGGTCAGGACCAGGCACTGTCGCGGGTGAATTACATCCCCTACCCGGAGACGCTCTACCTGGAGGTCTGCCAGATGCTCTTCCCGGGAGGTAATGACTCGGATGATTAAGGGCTTATGTCCCTGATGGCAGCAATGTCCGTGATGACAGCAATGCTGTTTGATCGCCGACACTTTCTGGTAAGGATTTTTCACGTGGGGTTACCGGCTTCGGCCGCTTCGTGTCATCATGGCCAGGACGTTGACCATCCCCCGCCCTGAGAGATCAGATGCCGAGTCAGGGAACCATAGGTGACCGCGTCCGCGGCCTGAGACTGAGCAGACGCATGTCCCAGGCCCAGCTCGCCGGGCCCGACCTTTCCGACAGTTACGTCTCCCTCATCGAGTCGGGCAAGCGGACGCCGACCCCCGTGGTCGCACGCCTGCTGGCCGAACGCCTGGGATGCACCACCGAGTTCCTGCTGCACGGGATCGAGCCGCGCCAGCGCGTCGACACGGAACTGGGCCTGCGCCACGCCGAGCTGGAGCTGCTGCACGGCGACCCGGCCGTCGCGGCCGACCGGTTCGGTGAGATCGTCAAGGTCGCCGGCGAGGAGAACGCCATGCTGGCCGCGCACGCGCGGCTCGGCCAGGCTCGGGCACTGGAGATCCAGGGGCTGCTCGGCCCGGCGGTGGAGGCGTTCGAGTGGCTGCGCCGGGAGGCCGTCGCCCACCCGGAGCGCCTGGCCGACCTGCCGTTGGTCGTGGCGCTGAGCCGCTGCTACCAGCGCGCCGGGGACACCCTGCGCGCCCACGACCTGGCCGCCCACGCGCTCGCCGAGGTCGTGAGGCTGCCGCTGGCGCACGGGGAGCTGGCCGTCGAGCTGGCCGCCTGCCTGATGGAGGCCCCGGTGGCCGGCGAGGCCGCCATGTCGTACGTCCGGCACGTTCTCGCGGTCAACGGCGTCCCGGCCGCGGTCAACCGTTCCGCGGAGATCCACGCCCTGTGGCGGGCGAGCGTCGTCGCCTCCGACGGTGAGGACTCGGCCCTGGCCGTCCGCCTGGCCGACGACGCGATCGCCACCGGGCGCCCGGCGCGGATGGCCGCCCAGCTCGCCCTCGTCGCGATGCACTGGGTGCGTCAGACCACCCGCGCCGGCGGTCCGCTGGACGATGCCGACCGGCTGGCGACCTCCGCGAGCAAGGTCTTCTCGGTCTTCCCCGAACGCGTCCGGGAGCGGGTCGAGAGCCTGGTCGTGCTCGCCCAGGTGCGGCTGGGGACGGGCGACACCGCGGGCGCGGTCTCGCTCGCCGAGAGCGCCCTCGGCATGCTGGACGGCCGCGGGGGCGTCACCGCCGCGACCGCGCAGCTGATCCTGGCCCGGATCACCCTCGGCCACGACCGGAGCGGTGTTCCGGCCGCGCTGGAGGCCGCCCGGCGGATGCTGGAGGAGGTCCGGCCCGGACCTTCCAGCCCCGATCGGGAGGCCGCGCGGGTCTGGCGAGCCCTCGGTGACCTCTATGGCGAGGTCGGTGCGGGTGACGATCAGGCCGCCGCGTATCGTAGGGCTCTCGAGGCCGCCGGAGTGCGCGAGACGATGGTGGGCGTGACGGTCGATCCGGCCCTGGTCCGGTGAGGCGGTCTCGTTTGAGGGGTTCCAGTTTGTTCTTGCGCCTCCGGAATAACTAGGGTCTACCAGTCATTGATTCGTAGGATGACTGGTTTCCCAGGAGGAGGCGGACGGTGAGTCTGCGTACTGCGCAGCGAGCATCCCTCGTCGACCAAGTGATCGACCAACTCAAGGAGCAGATCACTTCTGATTCCTGGCCGATGCACGCAAAGATTCCCACCGAGACCGTCCTCGCCGAGCAGCTCGGGGTCGGCCGCAACACCGTACGCGAGGCGGTGCGCGCGCTGACCCACGCGGGCCTGCTGGAGTGCCGTCAGGGTGACGGCACCTATGTCCGGGCCACCAGCGAGCTGTCCGGGGCCATGCTGCGGCGCCTGCGCACCGCCGAGCAGCTGGAGATCCTGGAGGTACGGCGCGCCCTGGAGGTGGAGGCCGCGCGGCTGGCGGCCACCCGGCGCACCGAGGCCGACATCCTGCTGATCGAGGCGGCGCTGGCCGAGCGGGACCGCGCCTGGGAGCGGGGTGAACCGAACGCGTTCGTCGAGGCCGACCTGGCCTTCCACATCGCGGTCGTCCGCGCCACGCACAACATGGTGCTGATCGACCTGTACGAGGACTTCTCCGCGGCGCTGCGCGCCAGCATCACCGCGGCGGGCACCTCGCTGAGCAGCACCCTGAACAGCACGTACATCCCCCACGACGCGATCGCCCGCGCCATCTCGGCCGGTGACGCCGCCGCGGCCGAGCACGCCGGGCACGCGTGCATGGAGCACATCCTGATCGCCCTGACCGAGGAGCAGGAACTCTCCGCCTGACCCGTTCCGTCCCGCCGTCGTGGCGCGGGGGCCTGTCCGGCCCCGCGTCCCGGCGGCGGTCGCGTCTCGTCGGGCGTCTCACCGATCACAAGGTGGCGGAGGGCCTGCCCGTCTCGTTCCCCGGTTCGGGCGCGGGGACGCCGGTCACGAGAGTGCACGCGTGTGCTGTTGTGGGTGCCGCGTGAGGTCACCGAGGGTTCGGGCGCGGGAACGCCGGTCACGAGAGTGCACGAGGGAGCGGAAGGTCGGCGCGTCTCGTCGGGCGCCTCCGGGTCTGCTCCGGATCGGGCGTCCCTCAGGTCAGGCGCAGGGACATCACGAGGTAGCGGAAGGCGGGCGCGGCGTCGCCGGGAACCTCGGTGATCAGCGCGGGCCGGCTCGGTGACTCCATGTTCAGCCGGACGAACTCGGTCTCGACCCCGCTCAGGCCGTCCAGCAGGAACTGGGACTGGAAGGCGATCTGGAGGTCGTCACCGGACAGCTCGGCCTCGACGACCTCGGTGCCGCGGCCGATGTCCCCGCCGCCCGCCTGGATCAGGACCTGTCCCTGCTCGAAGGAGAGCCGGATCGCGGTGTTGCGCTCGGCGACCAGCGCGACCCGCTTGATCGCTTCGATGAACGGGGCCGTCCGCATGTCGGCCCGGATCGACCAGTCGTCGGTCAGCCGCGAGCGGTAGTCGATGAACTGCTCGTCGAGCAGGCGGACCGTGGTGCTCCGGCCGACGCTCTCGAAACCGGCGATGCCGTCGCCCAACGCCATCGACACCTCGCCGTCCCGCAGCGACCTGGCCACGTCGACGAGCACCCGCGCGGGCACCATGGCGGCGGCCGTGACGTCCGGCCGCTCGGGCCGCCAGTCGAACTCCCTGGCCGCGATGCGGTAGCGGTCGGTGGCGGCCATGGTCACGCCCTCGCCGGAGATGTCGACCCGGATGCCGGTCAGCATGGGAAGGGACTCGTCCCGGCTGGCCGCGGGGGCCACCTGGCCGACCGCGGTGGCGAAGATCCCGCCGCCGACCGCGCCGATCCTCGGCGGCATCTGCGGGAGGGCCGGGAAGTCCTCCACCGGCATGGTCAGCAGGCCGAACTCGGCGCTGCCGCAGGTCAGGACCGCCTCGGAGGCGTCGGTGACGACCTCCACCGCCTCACCCGGCAGGCTGCGCGTGATCTCGGCGAGGATCCGGCCCGGGATCAGCGCCCGGCCGGGCTCGGCCACGACCGCCTCGATCGAGACGCGGGCGGAGACGTCGTAGTCGAAGGCCGAGATCACGAGATCCTCCTCGTCGGCCTCCAGCAGCAGGCCCGACAGGACGGGCAGCGTCGGCCGGCTCGGCAGCGCCCTGGCCACCCAGGCCACCGCGTCGGCCAGGACATCACGGTTCACCCGGAACTTCACCTGATCACCCCTCCGTCCCGAACGGCGATCCCACACGGAAGCCGTACATGCAGCACGTTATCCGCTGCCACCGACGAAACGTCAGGGGTCGCGGGGGCCGGAGGAGGACGGGACGGGGGCGGTCAGCCGCGCGCGGCGTTGAGATAGGTCAGGACGGCCAGGACGCGACGGTTGTCGTCGTCGGAGGGGGCCAGGTCGAGCTTGGTGAAGATACCGGCCGTGTGCTTGCCGACCGCGCTCTCGCTGAGGAACAGGCGCTGGGAGATGGCCGCGTTGGAGCGGCCCTCGGCCATGAGCTCCAGCACCTCGCGCTCGCGCGGCGTCAGCGCGCCGAGCGGCTCGTGGCGGGCGGTGCTGGCCAGCAGCTTGGCGATGACCTCGGGGTCCATCGCGGTGCCTCCTGCGGCGACCCGGCGGACCGCGTCGACGAACTGCTCGGCGTTGAAGACCCGGTCCTTGAGCAGGTAGCCGATCGCGCCCGAGCCGTCGGCCAGCAGCTCGCGCGCGTACAGCTGCTCGACGTGCTGGGACAGCACCAGCACCGGCAGGCCGGGGACGGCGCGGCGGGCCGTCAGCGCGGCCTGGAGCCCCTCGTCGGTGAACGTGGGCGGCAGGCGCACGTCGACCACGGCCACGTCGGGCCGCAGGTCGAGCAGCGCCCGCAGCAGCTCGGGCCCGGACTCGACGGCCGCGACCACCTCGAAGCCGTGCGCCTGGAGCAGGTGCACCAGGCCGTCGCGCAGCAGGTAGAGGTCCTCGGCGATGACGACTCGGGGGCTCACCGCCCCAACCATAGGCGAGTCGGCGCGACCTCGGCCAGCCGGATGCGGCGGGCATGCTGGAGGGGGACGAGCATGGCCGCGGCGTACATGGACAGGCCCAGCATGATGTTGAAGACGATCAGCGGCCACTGCAGCGGACCGGGCAGGTAGAGCGCGAGGAACCAGCTGCGGTTCTCGATGTCGATGATCTTCATGATCGCCGCCACCATGCCCTGCGGGAAGAGCGGGAGCCAGCCGAGCCCCCAGCCGAGCCCGACGATGACCATCTTGCCGCGCGGCAGGGGCGGCTTGACGGCCGGGTACTTCTCGGCGAGCGCGTTGGGCAGGTCGAAGGTGGCGGTGGTCGGTCCGCCCTGCGGGCTGTTGACCGCGAGCACCCCGTCGAAGGCCGCGAGCCTGCGCTCGATGCCGCGCAGGCCGCTTCCCCGCGCGGGGTCGGCGCCCCCCGAGCCGTCGTCGGTGACGACGACGCGCAGCGCGTGGCCGTGCCCGCTGATGTCGATCCACACCCGTTCGGCACCGCCGTGCCGGGCCGCGTTGGTGAGGAGCTCGCTGATCGAGAAGTAGGCGGCCGACTCCACGGGCGAGTCCGGGCGGGTGTCCAGGTCCACGGTGACCGCGACCTTGAGCGGGCTGTCCATCGCCAGCGCGCGGACCGCGTCGCCGAGACCGCGCTCGGCCAGCACCGGCGGGTGGATGCCCTTGACCAGGTCGCGCAGCTCGACCAGCGCGGTGGAGGAGGCCTCCCTGGACTTGGCCAGCAGCGCCTTGGCCGCCGCCGGGTCCTTGTCCATGAGCTCCTCGACCGCGCCGAGCGTCATGCCGATCGCCACCAGCCGGGCCTGCGCGCCGTCGTGCAGGTCGCGCTCGATCCGCCGCAGCTCGGACGCCTGGGAGTCGACCGTGGCCAGGCGGGCCTGGTCGAGGCGCTGGACCTGCCCGGTGAGCACCGACTCGGCCGTGGGGGAGAGCAGCAGGAGGTTCCACCAGGCGTACCCGCGCAGCAGGTGGGGGACGGCGGCCAGTGCCACGACGGCGGCGCACCCCAGGGCCACCGGCCACACGGGCGAGTCCTGGGACCCGGCGGCGAGCACGGCGCATCCGGCCAGCGCGAGGGGGAGCAGCAGGAAGACGCCGGCCAGCGGGCTGAGGAACAGCCACAGACCGTCCCGCCAGGTGGCCGTGTCGCCGACCAGCCACTGCCAGCGGTTGTTCCAGTCGGGCCAGCGGCCCGTCTTGTACAGCTGGCGGTCGTGCCGGTACCAGCCGTCGGGCTGGGGCCGCACCGGCAGCGGCTCCGGCAGGTACGGGGCCGGTATCCCGATCCCGAGCCACTCGGCGTTCAGCTTCCTGACCTGGCCCGTGCGGCACCTCATCGCCTGGGCCAGCGGCGGGAAGAGGAAGACCAGGCCCAATCCGAACGCCAGCACGACCCCGATCAGCATCAGGGCCACCATCACCACGTCCGCCAGGGCCATCACTCCGAGCGTCAGTGCCCTGCCGACCGCAACCGCGTACGTCCTCATGTCCCCAAGTGTCGGCCATGAGGCCCGGCGTTCCCAGTGGGGCCGCGCGCCGCCGGGGGGTGGAGGTAACCCCACCCCGGGCGGATGCCTGACCCGACCCGGGCGGGTGCCCAGCCCGATTCTCCGCGGCCCGCCGCGCTTCTAGCGTCGTCGGCATGAAGGTCATCGAGGTCAACGACCTCCGCAAGCGGTACCGCGATCACTTGGCGGTGGACGACGTCTCGTTCACCGTGGACGAGGGCGAGATCTTCGGAGTCCTCGGCCCCAACGGCGCCGGCAAGACGACCACCGTGGAGTGCGTCGCCGGCCTGCGCGTCCCCGACTCCGGCACGGTGAGCGTCCTCGGCGGTCTCACCGGCGCCGCGCTCAAGGAGCAGCTGGGCGTCCAGCTGCAGAGCTCCACCCTGCCGGAGAAGATCAAGGTGCGGGAGGCGCTCGACCTGTACGCCTCCTTCTACCGCACCCCCGCGGACTGGGGCGAGCTGCTCGAGCGGGTCGGGCTCTCCGCCAAGCGCGACACCCCCTACGGCAAGCTCTCCGGCGGCCAGCAGCAGCGGCTCTCGATCGCGCTGGCGCTGATCGGCAGGCCCCGCGTGGCGATCCTGGACGAGCTCACCACCGGCCTGGACCCGCAGGCCCGGCGGGACACCTGGGAGCTCATCGAGCAGGTCCGCGACAGCGGCGTGACGATCCTGCTGGTCACCCACTTCATGGAGGAGGCCGAACGGCTCTGCGACCGGCTCGCGCTGTTCGACGCGGGCCGGGTCGTCGCGGTGGACAGCCCCTCGGGCCTGATCGCCCGGGTCGACGGCCGGCAGATCGTCAGGTTCCGGCTCACCGGCCCGCTCGACGACGCCGTGCTGCGCGACCTGCCCGAGGTCGTCACGGTGAGCCGCAGCGGCGAGCAGGTGACGGTCACCGGGACCGGGAACCTGCTGCTCGCGATCGCGACCGGCCTGGCCGGCGCGGGCGTCACCCCCATCGACCTGCGCGTGGAGCGGACGACGCTCGACGACGCCTTCCTCGGCCTGACCGGAAAGAAGATCTCCTCATGAGGAAAATGCTGCTGATCGAGGCCAGGCTCCTGCTGCGGGAACCGGCCGCCGTGGTCTTCGCGATCCTGCTGCCGCTCGCGCTCCTGCTGGGACTGGGCAGCAGCATCCCGGCCATGCAGGAGGTCAACCCCGACCTGGGCGGCCAGCGGGCCATCGACACCCAGCTGCCGGGCATGATGGTGATCCTGGCCGTGGTGACGATGGCGTTCACCGTCCTGCCGGGAGTGCTGGTGAGCTACCGGGAGACCGGCGTGCTGCGCCGGATGTCCACCACCCCGGTCAGCCCGGTCCGGCTGCTGGTCGCCCAGGTGGTCAACAACCTCGTGGTGGCGATCGCCGCCACCGTCCTGCTCATCGTCCTCGGCCACCTGGTCCTCGGTTCGGTCCTGCCGCAGAGCCCGCTGGCCTTCGCGGGCGTGTTCGTGCTCGGCACGGCCTCGCTGTTCGGGGTGGGCCTGCTGATCACCGCCCTGGCGCCGAACGCCAAGTCCGCTCCCGCCATCGGGTCGCTGCTGATGTTCCCGCTGATGTTCATGGCCGGCATGTGGGTCCCCCGGGAACTGATGCCCGACCTCCTGCGCAGGATCGGGGACTTCCTGCCGATGGCACCGTTCGCCGACGCGCTCCGCGCCACCTGGGCCGGGCAGACGCCGCAGATGCTGCACCTGGTGGTGATGGCGGTGACCCTGCTGGTCACCGGCGCGCTGGCCGCGCGGTTCTTCCGGTGGGAGTGACGGGCCCACGGCGGCCGGGCCGGAGTGACCGCCCACCGGGGTGACCGGCGTGACCGCTACGACTTTCCACTTTCCACGACCTCTGCGGCCGCTGTGGCCGCTGTGGCCGCGTACGCGTACGCGCACAGGATCGCCGTGATCCGTCCTTTGCAGGGGCAAGGGCGGGCCACGGCTTCCTCGTCACAGTCTTCCTGCCGTCTCCGCGGTCGTCCGGTGGCGGGGACCGGTCCGCCCCGGCGCGTCCGTACGAGCGGGCGCACGACCGTCCGCACGACCGGACGCACGACCTGCCGCATGACCGTCCGCACGATCGGGCGGGTCCCGGGTCCGGGCGGGAGAGCGTGCCGGGGCCGGTCACCCGGCGCGACCGTGCCCTCCGCGCGGGATGCCGGACGGCGGGGAGATGGTTATGTCACTCTTGGGTGATGCTGATCCTGGCGCACGTGAGTGACGTCCACATCGACGGTTCTCCCCGCAGCATCGACAGGGCCCGATCCGTCATGCGGCACCTGGAGAACCTTCCTGGGACACTGGACGCGGTCCTGGTGACCGGCGACATCGCCGGCAACGGCCTGATCGAGGAGTACGAGATCGCGCGCGAGCTGCTGACCACGCGCCATCCGACGCTCATCTGCCCGGGTGACCGCGACGTCCGCCCGGCCTTCCGCAAGGTCATGCTCGAAGAGGACGGCGACGGCCCGATCAACCAGGTCCTGCGTCTCAACGGCCTGACCGTGGCACTGTGCGACTCCAGCATGCCCGGCCGGCCGGAGGGCCTCCTGGACGACGAGACGATCGGCTGGCTGCACCGCGTGCTCGGCGAGGCCCCGGACACCCCGGCCGTCGTGGGCATGCACCACCCGCCGGTCTCCCTGGGCCTCCCGTACGCCGACGCGATCCGGCTGCGCCACCCGGAGCGGCTGGAGGGGATCGTACGGCAGTATCCGCAGGTGGTGGCCGTCCTCGCCGGGCACGCCCAGACCGCGGCAGGGACCGTCTTCGCGGGCCTGCCGCTCGTGGTCGCCCCCGGCGTAACCTCCACGCTCCGGCTCGCCCAGGAGCTGAGCACGCCGGTCCCGCTCGACTACGACCTGCCGCCGCAGATCGTCCTGCACGTGTTCGACGGCGGCCGTCTGGTCACGCACTTCCGCCCGATCCTGTGAGGTTCTGCGCGCGGTCCCGTGACGTCCTGCCAGGTTCCGTGATGGTCCGCCCGGCCGTGAGGTTTTGTTATGCGCTGCCGGGTCCCGCAGGTTTCGTCATGTCTGCCGGGTTCCGTGAGGTTCCGCCCGGTTGTGAGGTTCCGTCCGGTGCGCATGAGGTCTCACGGGGACCGTGAGGTCTCACCGTCCCGTGAGGGGCGGGGACGGCCCGCACCCCGGCCCGGAGCCGGTCCGCCCCCCTTCGTGCTCGCACCGCCCCCTGTCCCCACCCGGCCGGACGGTTGGGGGAAATCGCCTCTCGTGCCCGTTTGCCCGGTGAACAGGGCGCGAATTCGCACGATCTTTGAACCCATGCCGGCCCGTCGCCGTACTGCCTGCCGAGAGCGGAATCGTCCGGCGGCCGGAACGGGAGGGCAGAACGTGATCGCGAACGCCCGGTGGAGGCCCGCCTCGGCGGGTCCCGGCACGAGCACGGTCCCCTCCGGCGACCGGCGGAGCCGGCACCGACGCCTGCGGCCGGTCGACCTCCCCGCCGACGAGGTGACGGTCGCGCTCACCTCGCTCTCCCCGGCCCACCGCGAGATCCTCGACCAGACGGTCCTGCGGAACCGGTCGGTGAACGACGCCGCCGCGGCGCTGGGCGTCCCGGTCGCGACGGTGAAGTCCCGGGTCCACCAGGCCCTGCGCGCGCTGCACGCCGCCCTTGAGGAGAGAGGGGCGACGGCATGACCTCGCGGGTGGAGCACACCGACGTGGGGGCGTACGCCCTCGGCCTGCTGGAGGAGGACGACCGGGCGGCCTTCTCGGCGCACCTGCGCACCTGCGCGGCCTGTGCCGCGGAGCTGCGGGAACTGTCGGGGGTGGCGGACGCGCTGACCGGTGTCGGACGCCTGGGGGACGGCGGCGTGACACCCGGCGGCAGGAGGCGCGCCGAGGTGATCGACCTGCCGCGTCACCGCAAGGTCACCGACCGGCGTACCCGCCGTGGAACGTTCATGATCGGTGCCGCCGCGGCGGTGACCCTGGTGGCCGGCGGGATCGCCGCGGGAACGGCCTTCTCCACCGAGGGAACGAGCGCCCCGGCCGGCCACTCCGCGCCCGGACCGGCCGAGCACGCCTACCGGGGCGGCGTACCGCTCGCGGGCACCGGGGCCTCCGGGGTCGCCGGTGGGCTGGTGATCGAGACCAAGGGGTGGGGCACCCACGCCGTCCTCGAACTCAAGGGCGTCAAGGGCCCGCTGGAGTGCGAGCTGATCGCCGTCTCCACCGCCGGTGAGCGGCGGGTGGTCACCGGCTGGGCGGTGCCGGAGAAGGGGTACGGGGTCCCCGGCTCCCCCGACCCCCTCTACGTCCACGGCGGGGTCGCCTGGGAGCCCGCCGGGATAACCCGCTTCGAGGTGCGCACGACGGACGGGGACACGCTGCTCACCGTCGCCGTCTGACCGGACGTCCCGGCCTCCCGGGCCCGGCCCTCAGGGGGTCCTCCGGAGCCCGGTTCCTCCGGGAAGGCCGGGCAGGCCAGGACTCCGCCCCGGCCTCGAAGACCCCGCTCCGAAGACCCGCCCCCGTTCTCCAAGGCGGGGTTCAGGCCGACCGGACGGGCTCGGGCTCCTCGTCGACGCGCAGGTCATAGGCGGCGCGAGCGGTCATGATCTCGGGGACGTGCTCCTCGGACCAGGTCTTGATGCCCTCCATCAGCCGCACCACGCTGTGTCCCAGCGGGCTGAGCTCGTACTCCACCCGAGGCGGGATCGTCGGGTAAACGGTGCGGATCACCATTCCGTCGCGCTCCATGGTGCGCAGCGTCTGGGTGAGGCTCTTCTGGGTGATCCCGTCGAGCCTGCGGCGCAGCACGCCGAACCGGACGGGACCGCCCTGCAGGGCGTCCACCAGAAGGCAGGTCCACTTGTTGGCGATCGCCTCCAGGACCTTCCGGGAGCCGCAGTTGCGGAGGTACGCGTTGGCGGCGCCATGTTCACGCTGACGGGAGGCGGTTTCCATAAGGTACCTATATACCTCAAAGGTGCCTTCTTACAAAGGCATACCGGCCGGGCCGATGATTGCCGCAACGAACCGTTCCACAGAGGAGACCCAGATGCGCGCCATCACCCAGTCCGTCTTCGGCGACCCGTCCGTGCTCGTCACCGTCGAGACCGACCGGCCCGAGCCGGACCACGGCGAGGTCCTGATCAAGGTCGGGGCGACCGGGGTCAACCCGGTCGACGTCGCCGTCCGCTCCGGCGCCTACCCGCTGCTCGGCGATCCGCCCTTCACCCTCGGCTGGGAGGTCGCCGGCACGGTCGAGTCCGTCGGGCCCGGCGTGTCGGCCTTCGCCCCCGGCGACGAGGTGCTGGGCCTGCTCGCCTACCCCGGACCCGGGAACGCGTACGCCGACCACGTGCTCGCCTCGCACGACGAGATCGTTCACCGGCCCGCCGCCCTCTCCGTGCCGGAGGCGGGCGGGCTCCCGCTGGCCGGGCTGACCGCCTGGCAGGCACTGGTCGGCATCGTCGGCGTCGGCGAGGGACAGCGGGTGCTCGTCCACGCCGCCGCCGGCGGGGTCGGCCACCTGGCGGTCCAGATCGCGGCGGCGCGGGGCGCGCACGTCATCGGCACCGCGCGGGCCGCCAAGCACGACCTGCTGCGCGAACTCGGCGCGGACACGCTCGTCGACTACACCGCCGTCGACTTCGCCGCGGAGATCGAGCCGGTGGACGTGGTGTTCGACCTGGTCGGCGGGGAGTACGCGGAACGCTCCGTCGCCGTCCTCAAGCCGGGCGGCCTGCTCGTCAGCGCGATCGGCGGCGACCCGGGCCTCACCCCGGAACGCGCCGCCGAGCTGGGCGTACGGTTCGCGGTGGTGAGCGTGCGCCCCTCCGCGCCCGACCTGTCGCGACTGACCGCCCTGGCGGAGGCGGGCGGGCTCAGGGTCCACGTGGACCAGACGCTGCCGCTGACCGACGCGGCCAAGGCGCACGAGCTGCTGTCGGCCCGCCGTACCACCGGGAAGATCGTGCTGATCCCCTGACCCCGGCCGGGACGGCGGGCCCCGGATCAGGCGGCGGCGTACGGGCGCGCCGCCTTGCCGTCGCGCAGCGTCCGCGCCCACCAGGTGAGCTGGTCCAGCAGGACCTTGGCCGCGCCCTCGCACTCCTGCGGGCTGGTCGGGGCCCCGGCGTCGTCGAACCGGCTCCAGACGCCGTGGAAGCTGACGGTGTCGCGGACGGTCACCGCGTGCAGCTCCGCGAAGACCAGGCGGAGCTGCTCGACCGCCCTCAGGCCGCCGGACAGGCCGCCGTAGGAGACGAACCCGACCGGTTTGGTACGCCACTGCCGGTCGTGCCAGTCGATGGCGTTCTTCAGCGAGGCGGGGAAGCTGTGGTTGTACTCGGGGGTCACGACCACGAAGGCGTCGGCCGCGGCCAGTCGCGGGGTCAGGGACTCAAGGGTGCGGGCCGCCTCCGGGGCGGGCCCCGAGCCGAAGCCCGGTAACGCCAGCGGCAGCGGGAAGGCGGCCAGGTCGACGATGTCCACGTCCAGATCCTGGCGCGGGCGGGCCTGGTCGGCGAACCAGTTCGCGACCGTCGGGCCGATTCGCCCGTCCCGGACGCTGGCCACGATCACCGCGAGTCTGACGGTCTGCTCGGTCATGAGGATCCTCCGACGGTCGGGGCGCTCCGCATCCTTTACGGCGCCCTGCGAACAGGGTCGTACCTGAACCTTGGTTCAGGTCAAGGAGGAGAGGCGGGCCGCCGAGAGGTTTTCATCCGGCCCGGCGACCGGCGGCCTGTCACCCGGGACGGCCGCCCCTGCCCCGCGTGAGGCGGCACGGCTCCGTCCCGGTCGCGAGCCCCCGGCCGGGAGAGGTCATACCGGGGTGGCACAGACCCTGGACATTGGGCCGATGCTCCGGCGAGGACCTCTCCGCCACGATGCTCACATGCCTGTGACCGTGTTCGGCCTGTCCCCCGTCGAGCTTCCTGCCCTGGTGGCAGCCGTCGTGCTGGTGTCGGCCCGCTGGCTGCCGCCCGGCGCGCGCCGGCTCTCCACAACGGCCGGTGCGGCGGTCCTCACGGTGTCCGCGGTCGCACTGATCGTGCTCGGGATCCGCTGGCAGCTCGTCCTCGTCCTCGCCGGGGGGGCCGCCGCGTCGGCGTTCACCGCCCTCCCTCTCCTGAAACGGCGTGCCGGGCGACCCACGTGGCGGGCACCGTGGTGGCTTGCCCTGCCGGGGTCGGCGGCGTGCCTGGCCCTGGTCCTCGCGGGCGCGGTGGCGGCGTGGGCGCTGCCCGTGCCCGTGTTCCCGGAACCACCGGGCGCCTACGCCGTCGGGACCACCGTCGCGCAGTGGACCGACCCCGACCGCGCGGAGGCCGCGACGTCCCGGCCCGACGACAGGCGGATCGTCGTCGTCCAGCTCTGGTATCCCGCGCAGGGCGTCGCACCGGGCGCCCCCCGGGCGCACTACCTCGGCCGTACGGCCCGGGAGGCGCGGCTCGTCGCCCGCGGCGAGGCCGACTACCTCGGCATCCCGGGTCTCCTGCTCGACGAGGCGGCGCGTGCCGGCACCCACGCGGTGCCCGGCGCCCCGGTCCCCGGCTCGGGCGGCCGGTTCCCCGTGGTGTTGTTCTCGCCCGGGCTCGGAGGGGTGCGGACCCAGAACACCGCATGGGCCGAGGACCTGGCCAGCCGCGGATACGTCGTGGCGGCCCTCGACCACCCCTACGACTCGGCCGTCGTCACCCTCGCCGGCGGCCGGACGATCCGCACCCGACTCGCGGCCACCGGCGACCAGGCCGAGGACGACAGGCGGCGGCCGGGTGGACGGCGGTCAGGGCCGCGGACCTCGGCTTCGTCCTCACCATGCTCGACCGGCTGGACCGCGGCGAGATCCCGGGTCCGCTGACCGGTCGGCTCGACACCCGCCGGGTCGCGGCGACCGGTCACTCCCTCGGCGGCGCCGCCGCCCTGCTGGCCGCCCGCCAGGACCGCCGGTTCGCGGCCGTCGTGAACCTGGACGGCTTCCCCCGCGATCCGGCGCCACGGCCGTTCCACCAGCCCGTGCTCGCGCTCACCCACGACGTCGGACCGGGCGAGGAGGCGAAGTACGTCTCCCGCCTCACCGGGGTGCTCCGGCTCAGCACGGCGACGGGCTACCGGCTCACCGTCCCCGGCTCGGCCCACCTCACCTTCACCGACGCCCCGCTCTACCTGCCGCCCCTGCCCTCGCTCGTCGGCTCCATGGGCCGGACCGCCGGGCCGCGCCTCACGGCGGCGGCCACCGCCGTCTTCCTGGACGCCACGCTCCGTGGCGAGCCAGGCGACCTGGCCACGGCCCTGTCCGCGTACGGTCACCTGACGGTCCACTAGAGGCGGCCACCGGGAGGAGGCGGCACGCGGCTCGAAGCCCTGCGGCCGTCTCCTAGTGGGGCGCCATGTCGACGAAGCGGCTGTAGTGGCCCTGGAACGCCACGGTGACCGTGGCGGTGGGGCCGTTACGGTGCTTGGCCACGATCAGGTCGGCCTCTCCGGCCCGGGGCGACTCGCGCTCGTAGGCGTCCTCCCGGTGCAGCAGGATGACCATGTCCGCGTCCTGCTCGATGCTTCCGGACTCGCGCAGGTCGCTGACCATGGGCCTCTTGTCGGTCCGCTGCTCGGGACCACGGTTGAGCTGGGAGATCGCGATCACCGGAACCTCCAGCTCCTTGGCGAGGAGCTTGATGGCCCGGGAGATCTCGGAGACCTCGTTCTGACGGCTCTCGGTCTTCTTGGGCGAGGACATCAGCTGCAGGTAGTCGATGATGACGAACCGCAGGTCGTTGCGCTGCTTGAGTCGGCGGCACTTGGCCCTGATCTCCATCATCGACATGTTGGGCGAGTCGTCGATGAACAGCGGCGCCTCGGCGACCTCGCCCATCCGCCGGGCCAGCTTGGCCCAGTCGTCGTCGGTCATCGTGCCCGAGCGCATGGCGTGCAGCGCCACCCGCGCCTCGGCCGACAGCAGACGCATGGTGATCTCGTTGCGCGACATCTCCAGGGAGAACACCACGGTCGTCATGCCGTGCTTGATCGCGGCGGACCGGGCGAAGTCCAGCCCGAGCGTGCTGTTGTGGGTGGGGACGCACGTCCGTCCGGCGAGGTACATGTGGTCGGCGGCGTCGACCTCCACGCACCTCACCGGCCGCGAGGGCACCGGCCGGACGTCGACGATCCGGCGGACCTCGGTCGTCGCACCGGCGCCGGTCACCTGCCGGACGGCCTTGTCGGGCAGCCGGAACACCTTGTCGGACGCCATGAAGTCGATCACGTGGTGGCCGTGGGGACCGGCGTCGCCGTCCCCGGTGACCGGTGCCGTCATGGTCGCCAGGTGGCCGAGGCTCAGGACCAGCTCGAAGGCGTCCCGGGCGAGCCCGTCACCGGTGATCGAGAGCCGGATCCGGCCGTCGGGGTCGACGTGGCCCCGGGTGTCGAGGAGACCCGCCAGCAGGGCGCGCCGCTGCTCGCGGGAGGCCCGCAGGTACGTCCCGGGAATGCGCTCCTGGCCGAGGACACCGAGGAGACCGGTCGTCGCGAGGGTTCCGGGAAGGCCGTCGAAGGCGTCGCCGGGCCGGCCGGGGGCGCGGCCGGGCGAGTCATCCGGGCCCTCGGCGGCGATCCACGACTCCTCGGCCTCCAGGTTGAGGACGATCTCCGGGTCGAGCGCGACCGGCCACGGGCCGTCGCCCTCACCGGCGTTCCGGGGATCCGTGGTGTTCCCGACGTCCGTGGCGTTCCGGGCGCCCATGGTGTTCCGGGGGTCCGTGGTGTTCCGGGCGTCCATGGCGTTCCTGCCGACGTCTCGGCCGGTGACCTCGCCGATGTCACGGCCCGGGCCGGTGCCCCCGATGCGGCCTGCCTTCCCATCGGCGGTGCCGGCGCCCTCAGCGGCCCCGGGACGACCGTTCGCGGTGGCACCGAGCCGGACGCCGAGCCCGACCCCGAGCGCGTAGGGAGAGAACGGCAGATCCCGTTCGGGCAGGTCGAACGCGGCGGCGACGGCGACCGCGTGCTCCGACCGCCCGCCGGTCGAGGTGGCGCGCAGCGTACGGGCGATCTCCTCCGTCGTGACGACGCTCTGGTGCGCGTCGGCGGCCCGGAAGGCGACGGCGCCCGGACGCGCGACGGCCTGGTGCGCGGTGACGCTCCGGTGAGCGGCGGTCCCGGAGACGCCGGCCTCGGAGACAGCGGTCCCGAAGACAGCGGTCCCGGAGACGCCGGTCCCGGGGGCGCTCAGTGTCCGCCACTGGTGCTGCGCGTCGGCGACGATCACCGTGCCGTCGTCGAACTCCACCTCGTAGCAGGGGCGCCCGTGCATCACGCCGGTCGCCGCGACCACCCGGGTCGGCCTGCCGTCCGCGCCGATCAGCCGGTCCCCCGGCCTCACCTCGCCCATGGTCGTCCAGCCGTCCGGGGTGGGGAGCGGCGTGTCGAGGGCGAGCGCCTTGCCGATGGCGGGGCGGGCGGCGACGACGATCATCTGACCGGGGTGCAGGCCGTTGGTGAGCGCGTCGAGATCCTGGAAGCCGGTGGGGACGCCGACCATCTGACCGCCCCGGCCGCCGATGGCCTCCAGCTCGTCCAGGGCGCCCGGCATGATGTCGGCCAGCGGGACGTAGTCCTCGGAGGTGCGGCGCTCGGTGACCTTGTAGATCTCCGCCTGGGCGCGGTCGACCAGGTCGTCGACCTCTTCGTCCTGCCCCCCGTAGCCGTAGGAGACGATGCGGGTGCCGGCCTCGATGAGGCGGCGCAGGATGGCCTGCTCTCGGACGATCCGCGCGTAGTAGCCGGCGTTGGCCGCGGTCGGCACGACGGCGGTCAGCGTGTGCAGGTAGGCGCCGCCGCCGATCCGGGCGACCTCGCCCCGTTTCTGCAGCTCGTCGAAGATGGTGACGGCGTCGGCGGGGTCACCGCGGCCGTAGAGGTCGGTGATGATGTCGTAGATGATCTGGTGGGCGGGCCGGTAGAAGTCGTCGGATCGCACGATCTCGACCACGTCGGCGATGGCGTCCTTGGAGAGCAGCATGCCGCCCAGGACCGACTGCTCGGCCTCGATGTTGTTCGGCGGGGTGCGCTCGAATCCCGGCTGGAAGACCGGTGGCTCCGCGATGCTCACCGCACACCCCCTCTTTCGAACACAGTTGCGTTATCTCTATTTGTAGCCGACCGGGCTGACAGTTTCGCCGCTCCGCGCCATGCTGGCAACGCGGCCTGTAGACAGGGGTGTGGATAAGCTGTGCAGTTCTCCCCCCAGGGTGTGGGCGCCCTGGGGACAGCCTTGTGGATAACTCTTGTCCACATCTGTGGATAACCCTGTGACCAGCGGAAACGTCATCCACCGCCTGTGGAGAAAAGAAAGTTGGGGCGACACGCCGAGAGTGGCCCCAGATGGCAGGACCCGACCGCTTCCTCCCGCCGGTGATCCATCTGCGGGTAAGGGGCACAATAAATACGTGCCTCTTACTTCTGGCCCCGGGCGCTCCGGCCGCCGAGGTCGTCCCGCCCGCGACGGCCGGCCGGGCCGTGACGGCCGACCGAGTCGTCCCGGTCCCCCGGACGATGACGAGAGCCCGGACGGTGACGAGAGCCCGGACCGCGACGGCCGTGCGGGCCGTGACGGCCGTGCGGGCCGTGACGAACCCGCGGGACAGGACGGCCCCGCGGGTGGCACCGGACACGCGAACCGGGCCGGGGGGTCCCCGGACCGCGAGTACGACCGGCAGATCCTGCGGCTCGCACTGCCCGCGTTCGGAGCCCTGGTGGCCGAACCGCTCTTCCTGCTGACCGACACCGTCGTCGTCGGCCGCCTGCCCGCTCCCGCCCTCGGCGCCCTGGGCGTGGCGAGCACGGTGCTGAGCTTCCTGGTGGGGCTCTGCGTCTTCCTGGCCTACGGCACGACCGCGGCGGTGGCCCGGCAGATCGGGGCGGGCGAGACCGGCCGTGCCCTGCGGCAGGGTGTGGACGGCCTCTGGCTGGCCGCCGGGGTCGGAGTGGCGATCATCCTGGTGGTATGGCCGCTGGCCCCCTGGCTGGTCCAGCTGATCGGCGCCGAGGGGGAGCTCGCCCGGCAGGCGGTGACCTATCTGCGGATCAGCCTGCTGGGCGTCCCGTCCATGCTGCTGGTGCTGGCGGGCACGGGCGTGTTGCGCGGCATGCAGGACACCACCACCCCGCTGCTGGTCTCGGTGGGCGCCTTCCTGCTCAACGCCGGGCTCAACGTCCTGTTCGTGCTGGGACTCGGTTGGGGCATCGCGGGCTCGGCCTGGGGCACGGTACTGGCCCAGTCGCTCGCCGCCGCCGTCTATCTCGGCCTGATCCTCGTCCGGCACCGCGCCCCGCTGCGTCCCGACCTGGCGGGCGTGCGCGCCGCGGGCTCGGCCGGGATCGCCCTGGTCGTCCGTACGGCCTGCCTGCAACTGGTGCTGGCCATCGCGGCCGCCGCGGCCACCCGCATGGGAGAGGACCAGATCGAGGCGCACACGATCGCCGCCAGGATCTGGACCCTGCTGGCGTTCGCCCTGGACGCCATCGCGATCGCCGGGCAGGCGATCACCGGCCGCGCCCTGGGCGCGGGCGACGTGGCGGGGGTGCGCGGGGCGACCTGGCGGATGGTGCTCTGGGGTGTCGGCTCGGGCGTGGTGCTCGGGCTCGCCGTGGTGGCCGCCCGGCCGTTCGTGCCCGGCCTGTTCGACGCGGGGCCCGCGGTGTCGGCACACCTGCTCGGCCCGCTCTGGGTGGTGGCCGCCCTGCAGCCGGTCGCCGGGGTGGTGTTCGTGCTGGACGGGGTGCTCATCGGTGCCGGGGACCGGCGCTACCTCGCCTGGGCCGGGATATGGACGACGCTCGCCTACCTGCCCGCCGCGTACCTGGTGGACCTGGGCGGCGGTGGCCTGGTGGCGCTCTGGCTGGCGCTCGGCCTGTGGATGGCCGCCCGGCTGGTGACCCTGTCGGTCCGGGCGTACGGGACGGCATGGCTGGTGGTGGGCGGCTGACCGGGCACCGCACGGGCCGACCGGGAACCGTGCCGGACGGCGTACGGACTTCTGGCCGAAAGCCGGACCTGAGCCGGGCCGGAAATCGTGCCGGGGTGGGGTCCGGGCGGGCGTGACTCCGCCGACCGGAGGGAGCGTCGCCCGGTTTCCCCGTTCCACAAGGGGATGCGGGCCGATTCGCGGTGACCGGATCGGCGGGTGATGCGCCCGTGACGGCCGGTGCCCACAGGCCGGGTGATCCATGCGTGACACTGTGGTGTCCACCACGTAACCGGATAGCCCTTGTCCAGCGGAACTCTCCTACGGCACTGTGAAACAAGTCCGGCAATATGGGTTATTCACCCACCACGATTGGTCACATCGTGCCCGAAGGTCCTTCCCTGTCGATAGTCCGCCGTATGCCACCGAGCCATGCCACCGGCCGGTGGACCGGCGCGCGCCACGGCCTGCCCACCGCCTACCGCAGGAAGGACCTCATCGTCCTCGGCCTCGGTGTCATGATCGGCGCGGGCATCTTCAGCCTCGCGGGCCGTCAGGCGGCGTCCATGGCCGGGCCGGGCGTGATCCTCTCCTTCATGATCGCCGGAATCACCACCCTGCTCGTGGCCTTCTGCTTCGCGGAACTGTCCTCGGCCATGCCGAGCTCGGGAAGTGCCTACACCTTCACCTACGTCATCTTCGGCGAGGTGTGGGCCTGGGTGGTGGGCTGGTCCCTGGTGATGGAGCTGCTGCTGGCCACCTCGGTGGTGGCCCGCGCGTGGTCGCTCTACGCCGCCCAGATGCTGACCGACTTCGGCGTGACCTTCCCGGACCTGATCTCCGGGGTGGTCGGCCAGCCCGAGGGGTTCGACCTCTTCACGCTGTTCATCCTGGTGGTCCTGACGGCCGTGGTGGCCCTGGGCGCCCGCGTCGGCCTCCGCGCACTGTGGATCATCGTGGTGGCCAAGCTGCTCGCCATCGGCGCGGTCATCGTGGTCGGTGCCCTGCACTTCGACCAGAACAACCTCGCGGCCATCCCGGTGCCGGCGGCGCCCGCGGCCAAGGCGGCGGACACCATGGACTCCCCGGTCCTCGGGATCATCTTCGGCCAGACGGGCGCCTTCGGCTGGTTCGGCATCTTCGCCGCCTCGGCGGTCATCACCTTCGCCTACATCGGCTTCGACGTCGTGGCCACCGGAGCCGAGGAGGCCGAGGACGCCCCCCGCTCGATGCCGAAGGGCATCATCCGCAGCCTGGTGATCACCACGGTCCTGTACATCTCGGTCGCCGTGGTGATGGTCGGCATGACCCCGTACGACGAGATCAACAAGGACGCGCCGCTCGCCAACGCCTTCCGCAGCGCCGGCGAGGGCTTCATGGTGCACATCATCAACATCGGGGCCGTGCTCGGCCTCACCACCGTGATCCTGGTGCTGCTCGTCGGCCTGACCCGTGTGCTGTTCTCCATGGCCCGCGACGGGCTGATCCCCCGCTCGCTCTCCAAGATCAACCGCAGTTACCACAGCCCGACGCGGGCCACGCTGATCATCGGCTTCCTGGCGATCCTGCTGGCCCAGTTCGTGAACGTGCTCACCCTCGAACCGCTGGTCGTGATCGGCGCCCTGTTCGTGTTCATCGCGGTGGCCGCGGGGGTGCTCAGGATGCGCAGGACGATGCCGGACCTGCCCCGCGGGTTCCGCACGCCGCTCTCCCCGGGCGTGCCGATCGCCTCGATCCTCGCCTGCCTGTGGCTGATGGTGAACCTCCAGCTCATCACCTGGCTGTACTACATCATCTGGATGGCCTTCGGCGTGCTGGTCTACCTGGTGTACGGCAGGCGCAACAGCGTGCTGGCCGAGCTGTCGCAGACACCGCCCGCGCCGCCCGAGCCGCCCGATGACCGCTCCCGCCGGGGACCCTTCGACCCTCCCGGCCCGTCCGATCGCTCCGGCCCCGGCGGACCCGGCACCGGCGGACCCGGGCCCTACGGGTCTCCCGGGCCCTACGGACCGCCCGGGCCCTACGGGCCGCCCGGGGGCTCCGGTCCCTACGGACCGCCCGGGGGTTCCGGCCCCTACCCCCAGCCCGGTGGTCCGGGACCCTACGGACCTTCGGGGCCTTCGGGTCCTCCCACGCCCCCTGGTCCGTACGGATCGCCGGGCCCCTACGGGCCTCCCGGACCCTACGGACCGCCCGGCGGTTCCCGGGGCAGGCACCGCCGCTGACGCGGCGCAGAAGGCTGATGCAGCGCAGAGGGCTCCCTCTCCCCGGGAGGGGGCCCTCGTGGGCCCTCGGCGGGCCCTTTCCTCAGTCCGTGCACCCCGCGCGGCCCCCGCACAGGCACGAAAGGGTACGAGGGCGGCAGGGCACCCGGCGGCACAGGGACGCCGGGCGGCTCACATGCGCCCGGCCTCGAGCACCGTCTGCACGAACTCCCTGGTGCGGGCCTGCCGGGGAGCGGTGAAGATCTGCTCGGGAGTGCCGCGCTCCAGCAGCACGCCACCGTCCAGGAAGCAGACGGTGTCGGCGATCTCGCGGCAGAAACCCATCTCGTGGGTGGTCAGGATCATGGTCATCCCGCCCGCCTTGAGCTCCCTGATGATCTCCAGCACCTCCCTGACCAGCGCCGGGTCCAGCGCCGAGGTGACCTCGTCCAGCAGCATCAGGCGCGGCCTGGTGGCCAGGGCCCGGATGATGGCGGCGCGCTGCTGCTGGCCGCCGGAGAGCTGGTCGGGGTAGGCGCCCGCCTTGTCCGCCAGGCCGAACCTGTCCAGCAGCTCCCTGGCCTGCCGCTCGGCCTCCCGCCTGCCCACGCGGTGCACCTTGCGGGGCGACAGGGTGATGTTGTCCAGCACGGTCATGTGCGGGAACAGGTTGAACGCCTGGAAGACGATGCCCATCCGCTTGCGCACCTCGTCCGGGTCGGCCCGGGCGTCGGTGATCTCCTCGCCGTCCAGGAGGATCGTGCCGTCGTCGACGGTCTCCAGCAGGTTCACGCAGCGCAACAGCGTGGACTTGCCCGATCCGGACGCCCCGATCAGGCAGACCACCTCATGCGGTTCGACCTTCAGGTCGATGCCGCGCAGCACGCTGTGACCGCGGTAGTTCTTCCACAGGCCCTCGACGCTCAGCAGGCTCATGACCCCTCCTCCGCCGTCACCGGGCGGCACACCCGGCCGTGACCGCCCTGACCGCCCTGACCGCCCTGACCGCCCTGACCGCCCTGGCCGCCGATCCGCCCGCTCACTGGCTCCGCCGCCGCTGCGAACGCGCCGCCAGGTAGTCGGTGAAGCGCGCCATCGGGATCGTGAGCAGGATGAACAGCAGTGCCGCCACCAGGTAGGGCGTGTAGTTGAAGGTGCTGGCCGCGTGGATCTGCGCCTGCCGCAGCGCCTCCAGCGGGCCGATGGTGGCGACGAGCGCGGTGTCCTTCTGCAGCGAGACGAAGTCGTTGAGCAGCGGCGGCACCACCCGTCGCGCCGCCTGCGGCACCACCACGTAACGCATGGTCTGGCCGTGGCTCAGCCCCAGGGAACGGGCGGCGGCGCGCTGGCTGGGGTGCACCGACTCGATGCCGGCCCGGAAGACCTCCGCCACGTACGCGCCGTAGGAGAGGGTGAGCGCGATGATGCCCAGCGTCGCCAGGTCCGTCGGCGTGCCCTGCAGGTCGAGCGCGGGCAGGCCGAACCCCACGAGGTAGATGATCAGGATCGTGGGGATCCCGCGGAAGATGTCGGTGTAGAGCACCGCCAGGGCGCGCAGCGGGAAGAACACCGGGGCCTGCAGGTTGCGGATCAGCGCGACCAGCAGCCCCACGACGAGGATCAGCGGCTCGGCGATCAGGAAGATCTTGATGTTGAGCAGGAAGCCGCTCAGCACGTCCGGCAGCGCCTCCAGGAACTGGCCGGAGTCGAAGAACGTCTCCCGTACCCGCGGCCATCCCGGAGAGGTGGTGAAGAGCCAGGCGAGCAGGACGATCACCAGGACGGTCGAGACCGTCGCGACGGAGCCGGAGCGCAGCGACGACCGCCTGCGCAGCCGTTCCCGCTCGATCTGACGGTCGCTCTTGGTCCAGCCGTCCGGCACCTGCAGGCGTTCGTCGTTCCTCATCGGACGTCGTCGGTCGTGCGGGGGCGTGACGTCACTTCAGCTCCGGGGCACCCGCGGCGGAACCGAGCCACCGGGTCTCGATCTTCGCCAGCTCACCGGACGTGACCAGCTCCTCGATCGCCCCGTCCACGCAGCCCACCAGCGGGCTGCCCTTCTCGAAGACCGCGCCGAAGACCTCGGGAACGCCGGAGGCGGTGCCGAACTGACCGACGATCCTGGAGTTGTCGACCTGGGCCGCGGTCACGTAGAAGGCCGTGGGCAGGTCCACCACCACGGCGTCGACCTGCTTGTTCTTCAGCGCGTTCACGGCGTCGATCTGCTCGTTGTAGACGTTGGGGTCGGCCGAGGGACGGATGACGTCCTTGACCGCCTGCAGCGAGGTGGTGCCGACCTGAACACCGATCTTGGCGTCCTTCAGGCCCGCCAGGTCGGTGGCGGAGGCGACCTTGGAGCCGTCCAGCGCGACCACGGCCTGCTTGACCGTGTAGTAGCCCTTGCTGAAATCGACCACCTTGGCCCGGTCGGGGGTCACCGAGACCTGGTTGAGGTCGAAGTCGAACTGCTTGGCGCCGGGGGCGAACGCGGAGTCGAACTTCACCGTCGCCCAGGTGACGTCACCGGCGGCGAAGCCCAGCCGGTCCGCGATGGCGTAGGCCACCGCGCTCTCGAACCCCTTGCCGTTGGACGGGTCGTCGTCGGCGAACCACGGCTCGTAGGCGGGCTTGTCGGTGCCGATGGTCAGCTTGCCGGGGGTCTTCAGCGGCAGGCTCTCCTTGGCGCACGCTCCGGCTCCGGTCCCGGGTGAGGCCGTCCCGGTGGCACCCTGGGCCGAGGGGCTCGCCTGGGTCGTTTCCGAGGCCGGCGCACAGCCCACCACGGCCGCCGCGAGGGCGCCGAGGGCGAACAGCGTCGAGGGACGGACCATGACATGACCTCCAGATGAATCAGCGACCCCCGAATTGTACGTATCCGCGATGACCTGGGACGACAGGGGTGCACCGGAGGTGGCGGAGCGCTCCCGCGGAGGACACGGCGCGGCCTTCGAACGGCATGGACGGTCCCGGACAGGAACATGGCGGTTCTGGACGGCACGGGCGGTCCCGGAACGGGCACGGGCGGTCCCGGAACGGGCACGGGCCCTCTCCCCGTCGGGGAAGAGGGCCCGTGTCAGGTAAGGCAGGTCAGGCCGCGACGACCTCGACGTCGAGGGAGGCGGAGACCTCCGGGTGCAGCTTGACGCTGACCCGGTGGGTGCCGAGGCTCTTGATCGCGGGAGCGATCTCGATGCGGCGGCGGTCGAGCAGGGGGCCACCGGCGGCCTTGACGGCCTCGGCGACGTCGCCCGTGGTGATGGAGCCGAACAGACGGCCGGACTCGCCGGCCTTCGTCTTCAGCTGCACCTTGAGGGCCTGGAGCTGGCCCGCGACCTCCTTGGCGGTGCCGAGGTCGCGGATCTCGCGGGCGTCACGAGCCTTCTTGATCGAGGCGATCTGCTTCTCGCCGCCGCGCGTCCACAGGATCGCGAAGCCGCGGGGGAGCAGGTAGTTGCGGCCGTAGCCGCTCTTGACCTCGACGATGTCACCGGGCGTGCCGAGGCCGGTGACCTCACTGGTGAGAATGAGCTTCATCTGTCCGACCTCCCTTAACGCGCGGTGCTCATGTACGGCAGGAGCGCCATCTCACGAGCGTTCTTGATAGCGGTCGCCACGTCACGCTGGTGCTGGGTGCAGTTGCCCGTCACCCGGCGGGCACGGATCTTGCCGCGGTCGGAGATGAACTTCCGAAGCAGCCCCGTGTCCTTGTAGTCGACGTAGGAGATCTTGTCGTGGCAGAACAGGCAAACCTTCTTCTTGGGCTTGCGCAATGCCGGCTTGGCCATCGTGGTGCTCCTTTCAGAGCCCCGCCTTCAGGCGGGAATGGTCGCTGCGGATATGGACCGGGGTGCGGGGCGCGATCGGGGCCGCCCCGCAGGAGTCTGGCTAGAAGGGCGGTTCGTCGCTGAAGTCGCCGCCGCCGAAGCCGCCGCCACCCTGCTGGCCGCCCTGCTGCTGGCCGCCGCCCCCGTAGTTGTTGCCACCGCCGCCGCCGAAGCCGCCACCTTGCGGTGCGGCGGGCGCCGCGGAGGCCCACGGGTCGTTGGCCGGGCCGCCGCCGAAACCGCCGCCACCGCCACCGCCCTGACGGGCGGTCTTGTTGACCTTGGCGGTCGCGTTCCTCAGGGAGGGGCCGACCTCGTCGACCTCCACCTCGTAGACGGTGCGCTTCTCGCCTTCCTTGGTCTCGTAAGACCTCTGGCGCAGCCGTCCCTGGACGATGACCCGCATGCCGCGCTGCAGGCTCTCGGCGACGTTCTCCGCCGCCTGCCGCCACACGTTGCAGGTCAGGAACAGGCCTTCGCCGTCCTTCCACTCGTTGGTCGTCTTGTCGAGGAACCTCGGAGTGGACGCGATGCGGAACCGGGCCACCGCTTGCCCCGTTGGGGTGAAGCGCAGCTCGGGATCGTCGACGAGGTTGCCGACGATGGTGATCGTGGTGTCGCCTGCTGCCATGGCTAGCGCTGCCCTTCCTGCGGCCTTCGCTGGTTATCGGCTCAGAGTACGGCTGCCGTCCGACAAAAGCCGGGGTTTAGTGCACGTCCGGGCGCAGGACCTTGGTCCGCAGGATTCCCTCGTTGAGGTTCATCTGCCGGTCGAGCTCCTTGACGGTGGCCGGCTCGGCGCTCAGGTCGATGACGGCGTAGATGCCTTCGGGCTTCTTCGCGATGTCGTAGGAGAGCCTGCGGCGGCCCCACACGTCGACCTTCTCCACGGTTCCGCCGTCGTTGCGGACGACCGTGAGGAACTGGTCGAGGGAAGGGGCGACCGTACGCTCATCGAGCGAGGGGTCAAGGATGACCATCACTTCGTAACGGCGCATGCTGACTTCCAACCTCCTCTGGACTGTTGCGGTCACGACACGGTGTCGTGACAGGAGGACGCTGACGTACCGCACCCCTGGCGCCCATTTCGGCGTCCGGGGTGGAGGGTGGGCGATAACACACCCGTTCGACGTAGCCGTGTCAGCCTACCAGTCCGGCGGGGGTTGGCCCGTCGCCTCGCCGGGCACGTCCCGGGGTGAGAAAGAGGAGGCGATGACCATGCCTCATGTGTTCGGTCCCGCCCGGCAGGGGCGCTTCCGGTTCACCCTGAACAGCGACGGACGGCCGCACACCGTGGAGAACGCGCTCAGCGTCGTCACGGTCGTGTGCGGGCTGGCCGCCTTCGCGGCCGGGTTCCTCCCGGCCATGCACGTCCTCGCCTCGTGGGCGGGGGCGCTGGGGTTCGGCGTGGGGCTGTACTCGCAGTACGTCTCGGCGACCAGGCCGGAGCGCGCGCTGAACATCGTGGGAATCGTCGCCTCGTTCGTCGGTGTGGCCTTCGGCGTCCACCACGGGGGCTTCCTCCCGTGACGCCCCGACGGCGGCCGAGGCCACACCGGCGATCGGTCGGTCAGGTGCCCAGGTGCAGGTCCACGCCCAGCAGCACCAGGAACCACAGGAGGATCGCGAGCAGTGCCTCGGCGATGTCCTTGAGCAGGGCGGGCGTGATGTAGTCGTACACCCAGGCGACGTACAGGCCGATCAGGACGTAGATGAGGAAGACGAGACTGATCCCTCGGCGACGGTAAGCCATGTGAACTCCTCGTTCTGGCCCGTGGGGGCGGGCGGTGGGGCGCGCCCTGCGACTGCCCCGGCCCCGGGCGTTGAAACGGCTACTCTCGGATACATGCCGCTTATCGGAGCTCATGTCGATCAAGACGATCCGCTGGCGCACGCCAGGGCGCGAGGCGCCGAGGTCGTGCAGTTCTTCCTCGGCGACCCGCAGGGCTGGAAGGGCCCGGTCATCGGCGAGGGGACCAGGCAGATCAAGGACTCGGACGTGGCGGTCTACGTGCACGCCCCGTACGTGATCAACGTCGCGACCGCCAACAACCGGGTCCGCATCCCCAGCCGCAAGCTGCTCGGCGCGCACCTGGCGGCCGCGGCCGAGCTGGGCGCGCGCGGGCTGATCGTGCACGGCGGGCACGTCGGGGCCGGTGACGACCCGCAGACGGGCTTCGACAACTGGCGCAAGGTGTTCGAGCGCCTGGAGGGGCACGACGTCCCGGTGCTCATCGAGAACACCGCCGGCGGCGGCAACGCGATGGCACGCAAACTGGAGCGCATCAGCCGGCTCTGGGACGCGCTGGACGGCTTCGACGTGGGCTTCTGTCTCGACACCTGCCATGC
This sequence comes from Streptosporangium sp. NPDC050148, assembly GCF_055586505.1. NCBI lineage: Bacteria > Bacillati > Actinomycetota > Actinomycetes > Streptosporangiales > Streptosporangiaceae > Streptosporangium > Streptosporangium sp. NPDC050148. The sequence continues at coordinate 110,141 of NZ_JBVJIA010000025.1, forward strand.
CCACGCGGGCGGGGAGGACCTGGCGGACGTGGTCGAGCGGATCATGGCGATCACCGGCCGCATCGACCTGATCCACTGCAACGACTCGCGGGACGCCTTCGACTCGGGAGCCGACCGGCACGCGAGCCTGGGCGCGGGCACGATCGACCCAGAGCTGATCCTGGGGGTGTGCCGGGCCGCCGGCGCGCCGATCGTGGTGGAGACTCCGGCCGACGGCCAGGCCCAGGACATCGCCTTCCTCAGGTCGAAACTGTAGACGGACGCGTGAACGGCGCGGCGGACGATCCACAGCCTGTGGATAACTTCATGGGATTACTTCTCCCCACGAATGGGTAAGGGTTCCCGCCGCGCCGCTCCGCCCCAGGTCAGCCCACCCAGGCACCGTCGACGAAGATCAGGGTGTTGAGGGCCATCAGCGGCCCCACCAGCAGGGCGTAGACGACGATGACCCATTTTCTCCACGGCGCCGGGCCGTTGCCCGCCCTGGCGATCAGGATGAAGAGCGGCCACCACAGCAGCGCCGAGCGCGGGACCGACAGGTAGTAGGCGGAGCAGAGCAGGGCGCCCACCTGGAGCCCCACGTACACGAACTCGCTCCACCTGCGCATCAGGAGCAGGACCAGCACGAGCACGATCCCGACGAGCGCCCCGGCGATCTCCAGCCGGAACGCCCAGGCGACCCTGCCCTCGCCCATGGCCGCGTTCCACGTCGTCATCAGCGATTCCCAGGGCCAGACCATGTGCCGTCCCCAGCCGGCCTCCTGCGCGGTCTTCCAGGCCAGCCAGTCGCCGGTACGGGAGTACTGGTAGGCGGAGTACAGGGCCAGCGGCACGAACGGGAGCAGCAGCCACCCGGCCCGCCGTACGGGCTGCCGCCGGGCGAAGAACTCCACGATCAGCGCGCAGGCCAGGAACAGGCCGGTGATGCGCGCGCAGGAGGCGCCCGCGGCCAGGACGGCGGCCAGCGGCCAGCGGCCCTGGCGCGCCGCGAGCCAGGCCGGCAGGGCGAAGGCCAGGAAGAGCGACTCGCTGTAGCCCGCGAACAGGAACACCGCCATCGGCCAGAGCAGCAGCGCCAGCACCGCGCGCCACCCGGTCCCGGGGCGCCCCTCGAACTCGGCCAGCCTGGCCAGCGCCATCATCGCGACCGCCCCGGCCGCGAACGAGATCAGCAGCCCGGCGACCGTCCAGTCGCCCACCAGCAGGTGCACCGCGCGGAGCATCAGGGGCATCCCCGGGAAGAAGGCGGGCAGTCCCCTGTCGGGTTCGGCGCCCGGAACGCCGTCGTAGCCGTGCTCGGCGATGGTGACGAGGAGGTTGGCGTCCCAGTTGCGCCAGCGCTCCAGGAAGGGTCGCGGGACGGCGTCCCCCTCCATCATCGCCTGCGTCCCGACGACGACCAGGGCGATGATCCCCACGCGGGAGGCCAGCCAGAGCAGCAGCCCCTCCGTCGCGGTGTCGCGCGGGGGCTCGACGGGGGTGGTCACCTCGGCAGGAGTGGTCACAAGGTGGAATTGTCGCGGATCACCCGGTCTCGCTGCCAGACCCGGCGGCCATCGGAAGGATCACCTGGCCCGTCACGGGCCCGGGCGGATCGCCCGCCACCCTGGGCCGCGGGCGGTGAGCCCCGGGCCGCGACCCGTGAGCCGCACAGCCCGCGGGCCCCGGCCCGTGAGTGGCACGGCCCGGGGCCACGGGCCGCCGACGCTAGGAGAGCGCGAGCCTGAAGCGGTCGGGCGCCCCGTCGAAGACGCCGCCCGCCCGGTCGTCGCTCCCGTCCTCGCGGATCACGTCTCCCTCCGGGACGAGGATGTCCCGCACCACGAACCCCATCATGATCAGGATGGTGATCACGCGCCCCCACACCGCGGTGAAGTACGTGTCACCGGCGATGCCCAGGGCCTCGTTGCCGGGCTGGATGCCCACCAGGTAGAGCCAGATCGCGAAGAAGTACCAGCACTCGGCGAGCTGCCACAGCGCGATCGGCTTCCAGCCCGGCCTGGCCAGGACCGCGAAGGGGATCAGCCAGAGCACGTACTGCGGCGACCAGACCTTGTTGGTCAGCATGAACGCCGCCAGCGTGAGGAAGCAGAGCTGCATCAGCCGGGGACGCGTCCTGGCCGACAGCGAGATCACCGCGATGGCCAGGCAGAACGCGGCCAGCGAGACGACGCCCAGCTTGTCCAGGAGCTCACCGTCGCCCAGGACCGGCCACTGCTTCTGCTGGAAGAAGTACCAGATCGAGCCCCAGTCGGCCGGGCGTTCCTGGCTGAAGACGTAGAACCGCTTCCAGCCGTCGAAGGCGAAGACCATGATCGGCACGTTGACCACGAGCCAGGCGCCCACGACGCCGGCGAGCGTCTGCAGGAACGGCTTCCACCTGCCGGTGCGCAGCGTGAGCAGGAAGAGCGGGCCGAGGAACATCAGCGGGTAGAACTTCGTGGCGATCGCCAGGCCCAGCAGGACGCCCGCCAGCCACTGCCTCCGCTTCGACCAGGCCAGCAGCGCGCCCAGGGCGAGGGCGTTGGCCGCCAGGTCCCAGTTGATGTACGCGGTGAGGATCAGCGCGGGCGCCAGGGCGTACCAGAGGGCGTCCCAGCGCCGGGCCGGGCCGGCCAGCGTGGCCATCAGCAGCACGCCGACGACCAGGCAGATCGCCATCAGGACCACGGTGAGGTCGTAGAACGCCGTCCCGGGATCGCCCATGGAGCTCACGATCCGGCGGAAGAACTCCATGATCCCGCCGATGCCGACGGGGTACTCGACCGGGTAGTCGAAGTAGGGGACCTTGCCCTCGTTGAGCTTCTCGTTCCACCACAGGGGATAGATGTCGGTGTAGCAGAAGTTCGTGAACTGCAGCGTCCCGTGGTTCCACGCCCCGCCGACGCGGCACGGCCACTTCCAGAACCAGGCCAGCACCGCCCCCAGCCCGGCGAACAGGGCCAGGGGCACGTACGGAAGGGCGCGGACGCCGAACTCGGGCAGCTCGCTCCGGGGCGAGGTGAGGTTCTTCATCAGGGCCGCCGGCCGTTCTGGGCGGGTACCGGCACGGTCGCCGCGGCGGGGGTGCCGTTCTGGCCGAAGACCCCCTCGGGCTGCTGGTCCCCGAAGTCGTCCTCGCCTCCGCCTCCACCGCCGTCCCCGCCGCCGTCCCCGCCGCCGCCGTCTCCACCGCCGCCGTCCTGGCCGACGTCACAGGAGCCGTCCCAGGGCAGGCACTCGCCGTCGGGGTTCTGGGTCCCGTCGTCGCCGCCGTCGGGCCAGTTGTTCTCGTCACCGTTCTCCTCGGGGAACGGCTCGTTCTCCTCGGTCGTCGGCGTCGGGGTGGGGGTCGGCGTGGGCGTGGCCAGGTTGTTCTGGATGCCCGAGTCGGCCCTCGGCGGGAACGGCACGACCTCGTGCTTGGCGGTCGCGACCTGCATGAAGTCGTGCCAGATCTGGGTCGGGGTGCCGCCACCGCCGATGAAGGAGGGCATGGGCTCCTCCTTCCACAGGATCTTCTCGTTGGGGATCTTCTTGCTTGGCAGGCCGTACTTGTCGACCTTGTACCTGCGCGTCCCGGCCCGGTTGTAGGGCACGTCCTTGGCCATGCCGACCGCGGTGACCAGCTGCGGGGTGTACCCGACGAACCAGGCGTCCTTGTAGCCGTTGTTGGTGCCGGTCTTGCCGGCCACCGGGCGGGTGCCGATGTTCGCGGCGGTGCCGGTGCCGCTCTTGACCACGGCCTGGAGCGCGACGGTCGCGTCGGCGGCGGACTCGGGGGTGATCACCGTCTTCTCCACGGCCAGTTCCGGGTACTCGACCGCGCCGTTGGGGGCGATCACCTTGACGACGGTGTGCCAGTCGACGTGCTTGCCCTCGTTGGCGAAGATCGAGTACCCGGCGGCCTGCTCGACCGCGGTGACCGAGGCGCTGCCGATGGTGACCTGGTACTTCTGCTGCTCGACCGCGTAGTCGACGCCGTTCTTGCCGCCGTAGGCGGGGTTCAGTTTGGCCCTCTCGCCCACGCCCGCCTCGGTGGCGATCCGCGCCACCTCCTTGAGGGTGACGGCCTCGCCCATCTGCACGAACACGGTGTTGACCGAGCTGGCCATGGCCTTGACCATGTTGATCGGCCCGAATCCCTGGTTGCCCGAGTTGCTGATCGGGGTGGTGCCCGGCATCTTGATCGTGGGCTTGCCGTCGACGTAGCTGTTGAGCGACTTGCCGCTCTCCAGCCAGGCCGCGAGCACGTAGGGCTTGAAGGCCGACGCCGCCTGCTTGGTGGTGTCGAACGCGCGGTTGACCGAGTACCTGATGAAGTCGTCGCCGCTGTAGAAGGCGAGCACCCGGCCGTTCTTGGGGTTCACCGAGGCCATCGTGGCGTGGATGGTCGGGTCCAGCCCGGCGGTGCGGGCCTTCACCGCCTTCTGCGCCTCCTCCATGAGCTTCTTGTCGAAGGTCGTGTAGACCTTGTAACCGCCGGTCTCCAGCTCCTCGCGCGGGAGGCCGCGCGCCTTGAGCTCCCTCAGGACGATGTCGAGCATGTAGCCCTGGAGCCCCTTGAAGGGCTGACTGATCTTGTACTTGGCGAACTTCAGGTCCTCGAAGGGCTTGCCGACGTACTTGCCGTACTTCGCCGGGTCCATCTCCGCCATGTTCCGCAGGGCGATCTCGTAGCGCTCCTTGGTGGCGGCGTACTTCCCGGCCTTCTCCTGGACGTCGAAGGCGTTCGGGTTCTGGATGTGGCCGGCGAGGTAGGCGCCCTCCTGCACGGTCAGCTCGTCGACGTCCTTGTCGAAGAACTGCCGGGCCGCGGCCTGGATGCCGTTCGCGCCGCGGCCGAAGTAGATGGTGTTCAGGTAGCGCTCGAGGATCTCGTCCTTCGGCAGCTCTTTGCTGATCTTGACGGCGACGAAGATCTCCTTGATCTTGCGCTGCACCGACACTTCCTGGTTGAGACCCTCGTAGTAGGCGCGGGCCATCTGCTGGGTGATGGTGGAGGCGCCCTGCAGCTGGGTTCCGCTGACGGTGCTCCAGACCGAGCGGGCCATGCCGTACGGGTCGATGCCGCTGTCGGTGCGGAAGCTCTGGTTCTCCAGCGCGATGACCGCGTCCTGGACGTGCCTCGGGATCTTGCCGATCTCCACCGGGGTGCGCCTGACGCCCAGGCGGGCCAGCACGGTCTTGTTGTCGCCGTAGTAGATCACGCTGGCCCGGTCGTTCACGCTGTCCTTGGCGGTGGGGACCGGGGTGCCGGCGTAGGCGACCGCGATCATGCCGAAGACGCCGGCGGTGACGACCACGAAGCTGGCCATCAGGATCTTCCAGTTGGGCAGGAAGCGCGTCCACCTCTTCTTCTTCGGCGCGTCCTCCTCGCCGTCCCCGGGGCCGTGCCCGCCGGGACCTCCGGGGCCCCCGGGTCCGTCCGGTCCGGAGGCGGCCGGGCCTCCGGGAGCGCTCGTCGCCGCAGCGCCCGCGGCGCGACCGCGGCGCCTGCGCCCGCCGCCCTCGCCCGTCCCGGGGCGGGCGCCGCCCGCCTGCGCGGCCATCATCGACTGGGTGTCCTCGAACGCGGCCGCGGTGCGGCGGCCGGTGGGGTCGGTCTCGCTCCGGTGCGGATCACCGCCCCCGGCCCGTCCCGGTCCGGCCGCCGGTCCCTGCGCGGGGCCCGCGCCGTGAACGGCCTGCTCCTGCCGGGGCACGGCGCCACCGGGCCGGGGTGCGCCAGGGGGTACGCCGCGGGGTGCGCCGCCGGGGTAGGGCATGCCGCCGGGCTGGGGCATCATCGCGGTCCGGGGGTCGGTGCCCGCCCCCTGGGACGCCCCGGGGTGCCGGGACGGTGACGCCGGAGACTGCGCGGGACCGGGCTGTGGCTGCCGGGACGGGTCCCACCCACCGCCGCTGGTTTGGGCGTTTTGCGATGGGGGAACTGCACGGGGAGCGGCTCCTTGGCCTGAGCGACGGCGCCGCCCCTGACGAGCCGAACCCTCGGCGCCCTCCGGGCGCCCGTTCGGCTCCGGGTCATTGCTGTGGCTGTAACTCACGCGTCCTCGTTCGGTCATCGGGGTCTACAACGGCGTGCAGGCGGGCGAGACTACCTCCTGGACCACCCTCCGGTCGCCGGAGACCTCGTCGCCTTGGCTCACTGCTGGCCGGCCTGTTCGGGTGGATCTCCGTTCCCGGGGACGAACGAGATCGTCAACTGGTTCCGGCAACAACCTTGGCAGACCTCTCCCGCACCGACGCGGGATTTCCCGTATTGGAAAGCGGTCCGCGTCCCGCGGAGGCCGGGCCTCATCACCGTCTGCTGTGACCACATAAGCGCCAGACTACGGCTTTTTTTTGTTTGCTCCCAACGACTTGGGAAAGTCGCTGATTGCAGACCTATATTGAATAGACGTATCCTGCGGATGTATCGGTTCGATACATCGACGCGAGAGGTGGTGGTTTCAGTGGCCGGCGGACGAGGCGGCGTGCTGGAGCTGGCCGTGCTCGGGTCGCTGCACGAGACCCCGCTACACGGCTACGAGCTGCGCAAACGGCTCAACGCCCTGCTCGGCATGTTCCGGGCGTTCTCCTACGGCTCGCTCTACCCGTGCCTGCGCCAGCTCCTGAACGACGGGCTGATCATCGAGGACGGCGACGCCCCCGCGGCGTCCGCGTCCGGCGAGGCGCCCACCGTGCTCTCCGGGCGCCGGTCGAAGATCGTCTATCGGCTGACCGCCGAGGGCAAGGAGCGCCTGCAGGAGCTGCTCACCCAGGCGGGCCCGTCGGCCTGGGAGGACGAGAGCTTCGGCGTTCACTTCGCCTTCTTCAGGCACACCGAGGCGGAGGTCCGGCTGCGCATCCTGGAGGGCCGCCGCAGCCGGCTGGAGGAGCGGCTGGACGGCGTGCGCACGGCCCTGGCCCGCACGCGCGAGCGGCTGGACAGCTACACCCTCGAACTTCAGCGTCACGGCCTGGAGTCGGTCGAACGCGAAGTGCGCTGGTTGAACGAACTGATCGCCACCGAGCGGCGGGCCTCACCGCCGGAGGCCGAACGGCCTCCGGCGCCCGAAGAGTCGTTCCGGGCGCCCGCGCCCGGGACGGGCACGACGGGGCGGCATGCCGTCCCCGAAGAGAACTAGATCACCACACAGAACAAGGGGAGCGAGTGCCATGGGTTCGGTGCGCGTAGCCATTGTCGGGGTAGGCAACTGTGCCGCGTCGCTCGTGCAGGGCGTGCACTACTACCGGGACGCCGACCCCGGCGCCAGGGTGCCGGGCCTGATGCACGTGAAGTTCGGCGACTACCACGTCGGCGACGTGGAGTTCGTCGCGGCGTTCGACGTCGACGCCAAGAAGGTCGGGCGTGACCTGTCCGAGGCGATCGTGGCCTCGGAGAACAACACCATCAAGATCTGCGACGTGCCGCCGCTGGGCGTCACGGTGCAGCGCGGCCACACCTTCGACGGCCTGGGCGAGTACTACCGGGAGATGGTCGAGGAGTCCGACGACGCCCCGGTCGACGTCGTGCAGGTCCTGCGGGACGCCCGGGTGGACGTCCTGGTCTCCTACCTGCCGGTGGGCTCGGAGGATGCCGACCGCTTCTACGCCCAGTGCGCCCTCGACGCCAAGGTCGCCTTCGTCAACGCGCTGCCGGTGTTCATCGCCTCCGACCCCGTCTGGGCCCAGAAGTTCGTCGACGCCGGGGTGCCGATCGTCGGCGACGACATCAAGTCGCAGGTCGGCGCGACCATCACGCACCGCGTGATGGCCAAGCTGTTCGAGGACCGCGGGGTCGAGCTGCTGCGCACGTACCAGCTGAACTTCGGCGGGAACATGGACTTCATGAACATGCTGGAGCGCAAGCGCCTGCAGTCCAAGAAGATCTCCAAGACGCAGTCGGTCACCTCGCAGATCCCCCATGAGATGCGCAAGGCCGACGTGCACATCGGCCCGTCCGACCACGTGCCGTGGCTGGACGACCGCAAGTGGGCCTACGTGCGCCTGGAGGGCCGCTCCTTCGGCGACACCCCGCTCAACCTGGAGTACAAGCTGGAGGTCTGGGACTCCCCCAACTCCGCCGGCATCATCATCGACGCGGTCCGCGCCGCCAAGATCGCCCTCGACCGGGGGATCGCCGGCCCGATCCTGTCGGCCTCCTCGTACTTCATGAAGTCCCCGCCGGAGCAGTACTCCGACGACGAGGCCCGCGAGTACGTGGAGAGGTTCATCCGCGGCGAGGTCGAGCGCTGACCTCCGGCGAGACGTCCCGCCCCGGAACGGGGTGACGGACTCCGGCAGGCCCCCGGTCCGCGTGCGGACCGGGGGCCTGCCGCGTCAGCGGGCGGCGGGCGGCAGGTCGGCGGGGTCGGCGGACCGCCAGGTGAGCGGGTCGGCGCCGAGCTCGGCGAGCTGGGCGACCTGCTCCCGGCACCAGGGGGAGATCACCAGGTGCCCGCCGAGCACCCCGTCGGTGAACTCCTTCCACGGCATCCAGCGCACCTCCCCGACCTCGTCGGGGTTGGGCACCGCCTCGGCGTCGGCGAGCACCCGGTAGACCGGGCAGAGCTCCCGCTCGACGATGCCGTTCTCCATGACCGCGCGGTAGGAGAAGCGCGGCAGGAGCAGGTCGAGGCGGCCGCCCTCCAGGCCCAGCTCGTAGGAGAGCCTGCGGGTCACCGCCTCGGACAGCGGCTCGCCGGGCAGCGGGTGGCCGCAGCAGCTGTTGGTCCACGCCCCGGGCCAGGTGATCTTGTGCGCGGCGCGGCGGGAGAGCAGCACCCGGCCCCGCTCGTCGAACACGTAGCTGGAGAAGGCCAGATGGAGAGGAGTGTCCGGACCGTGCACCGTGGCCTTGGCCGCCGTGCCGATCGCGTTTCCGTCGGTGTCGACGAGCACGACGTGTTCATCAGGCGTCACTCGAACGAGGGTACGTGACCATGTCGGCCCACCGAGCCCGCACGTGGATACCTGGGGAAAGGTCGCGAATGTTCTCCGTACATTCAGGGATGTTCCCGATACCGGCCCTGAGGGACCGCACATAGGCTGAGCGCGTGTCCTTCGCATCCGATCTACGCGTGGTCCTGCAAGGCAGGGACTTCCGGAAGCTGTACGCGACCCGCCTGGTCTCGCAGTTCTCCGACGGGATCTTCCAGTTCGCGGTGATCGGGTTCGCCTTCTTCAGCCCGGAGAACAGCACGAGCGCGGGGGAGATCGCCGCGGGCCTGGCCGTGCTGCTGCTGCCGTACTCGATCCTGGGGCCCTTCGTCGGCGTGTTCATCGACCGCTGGTCACGGCGGCAGATCCTGGTCGTCGCCCCGCTGGTGCGCGGCGTGCTGCTGCTGGGAGCGGCGATCCTGGTCGCCGCGAACGCGCCGGACGGGGTCTTCTACGCCGCCGCGCTCGGCGTGCTCGGGGCGAACCGGTTCTTCCTGGCCGCGCTGGGGGCCTCGCTCCCGCACGTGGTGCCCGCCGACCGGCTGATGGTGGCCAACGCGGTCACCCCGACCTCCGGCACCGTGCTCACCTTCGTGGGGGTGGGCGCGGGCTTCCTGCTGCGCGGGCTCTTCGGCGCCGGCGACCGGGGCACGGTGGTGCTGCTGATCGCCTCGGGGATCGTCTCCGCGGTCACCGCGCTCATCGCCCTGACCATGGGCAGGCGGCTGCTCGGCCCCGCCTACGACCCCGACCGGCCGCAGACCCGCGAGGCCGTGCGCCACGTGCTGTCCGGCCTGGCCGACGGCGCCCGGCACATCGTGAGCCACCGGGCGGCCGCCGCGGCGATGGGCGCGATGGCCACCCACCGGTTCATGTACGGCATGTGCACGGCCATGCTCGTGCTGCTGTCGCGGTACTACTTCGCCGAGAACGCCGAGGACGCGCTGGCCGCGGCCTCCCTGGTGGTCGCCACCTCGGGGGTCGGCTACTTCATGGCCATCCTGGTCACGCCGTGGGCCACCGAGCGGTTCGGCATCGAGCGGTGGGTCCCGGCCATGCTGGTCACCGCCGGGGTGCTGACGCTGGCGCTCGGCGTGCCGTTCCAGCGGTGGGGGTTCGCGGTGGCGGGCTTCGTGCTGGGCATCGCCGGGCAGAGCGTGAAGATCTGCGCCGACACCGCCGTCCAGCGGGACCTGCGGGACGCCTACCTCGGCCGGGCCTTCTCCATCTACGACATGCTCTTCAACGGCAGCTACGTGCTGGCCGCCGCGCTGGCGGCGGCGCTGCTCCCGCCGGACGGCAGGTCCCTGACGGTGCTGCTGATCATCGCCGCGGGCTACGTCGGCGGCGCGGTGCTCTACCGGATCGTCACGCCGTCCCGGGCGCCCGAGCCGCTGCCGTCATCGCCGTCGTGAGACGACCGGCCCGGGCACCCCGGTCACCCGGGCACGCCGGTCAGGAGGTCACCCCGTTCTCCCGGGCCCACTCGCGCAGGGCCTCCTCGGCGGCCTGCCTGCCGATGACGCCACGGTCCAGGCGCATCTCCAGCAGGAACCGGTAGGCGCGGCCCACGGCCGGGCCCGGCGGCAGGCCGAGGACCCGCTGGATCTCGTTGCCGTCGAGCTCGGGACGGATCTTGCCGAGCTCCTCCTCCTCGGCCAGCCGGGCGATCCGCTCCTCCAGCTGGTCGTAGGTCGCCGACAGCGCCTGGGCCTTGCGCCGGTTGCGGGTGGTGCAGTCGGCCCGGGTGAGCTTGTGCAGCCGCTCCAGCAGGTGCCCGGCGTCGCGCACGTAGCGGCGCACCGCCGAGTCGGTCCACTCGCCCGAGCCGTACCCGTGGAAGCGCAGGTGCAGCTCCACCAGGCGGGAGACGTCGGCCACCACGTCCTTGGGGAACTTCAGCTCGGTCATCCGCTTCCTGGACAGCTGGGCGCCGACCACCTCGTGGTGGTGGAAGGAGACCCGCCCGCCCGGCTCGTGCCGCCGGGTCTTGGGCTTGCCCACGTCGTGCAGCAGCGCGGCCCAGCGCAGGATCCGGTCGGGACCGTTCTCCTCCAGGTCGATCGCCTGCTCCAGCACGATCAGCGAGTGCTCGTAGACGTCCTTGTGCCGGTGGTGCTCGTCGATCTCCAGGCGCAGACCGGGCAGCTCGGGCAGCACGTGCGCGGCCAGGCCGGTGTCGACCAGGAGCCTGAGCCCCTCGCGCGGGTGGTCGCCGCAGAGCAGCTTGTCCAGCTCGTCGCGGATGCGCTCGGCCGAGACGATGTCGATCCGGTCGGCCATGGTGCCCATCGCGGCCAGCGCCGCCGCGTCCACCGTGAAGCCGAGCTGGCTGGCGAACCGGGCGGCGCGCAGCATCCGCAGCGGGTCGTCGCCGAACGAGCGCTCCGGGGGGCCGGGGGTGCGCAGCACGCGGGCGTGCAGGTCGTCCAGGCCGCCGTAGGGGTCGACGAACTCGCGCGACGGCAGGCGCAGCGCCATCGCGTTGACCGCGAAGTCGCGCCGGGCCAGGTCGCCCTCGAGCGTGTCGCCGTAGGCCACCTCGGGTTTGCGCGACCTGGGGTCGTAGGACTCGCTGCGGTAGGTGGTGATCTCCAGCAGCCAGCCGCCCTTGCGGACGCCGACCGTGCCGAAGTCGATGCCGATCGTCCAGACGGAGTCGGCCCAGTCGCGGACGAGCTCCAGGACCGTCTCGGGCCTGGCGTCCGTGGTCAGGTCGAGATCGTTGCCGATCCTGCCCAGGAAGACGTCGCGTACCGAGCCTCCGACGAGGGCGATCCGGTAGCCCCGGGCGGCGAAGAGCTCGCCGAGCTCATCCGTCACAGGAGCGATCTTCCGGAACAGCTCGCTCATGCCGTGGCGCTGGCTCTGGGTCAGATTTGAAAGGGACAAGCCGGGTAGGTCCTTCGGTTACGGAACATGTTCCCCTGCGGAGATACACCTGGTGCGATCATCAGGTTACGGTCGGTCAGGAGAACCTCGGGGGCCGTGCGTCGAGGCAAGGAGCACACACATGAAGGATGCGCTCACGATCCACCGCTGGCTCCTCGCCCACCAGATCCATCATGAGATCGTACGCCTTCCTCGCGCGATGACATGTTCGGACGAACTGCCGGAGGTGCTGGCGGCCGATCCGGAGCTCTGCGTGGGGGTCACGGTCTTCGAGGTCACCACGCGGACCGACCGGGAGCCCGTGGCGGTCGTCGGCTCGGTCGGCACGCCCCCTCGCCCCGGCGTGATCGGCGGCCTGCTGAACGCCCGGCGGGTCCGCCCGGCCTCGGCCTTCACCGTCAACTCCGCCACCGACTACGCCGCCGGCCTGGTCTGCCCGCTGCTGCTCCCCCCTGCCCTGACCGTGCTGGTCGACGAGCGGCTGACCGGTGTCGCCACGCCCGTGTACGTACCCACCGGAGAGCGTCGTACGGCGCTGTCGATCCGGGCCGATCACCTGCTCAGACTGGTCGCGGGCAGGGTCGTCGACCTGACCCGGCCTGCTTCCCGGAGGGAGTCGGCGACCTTTCCCCTCGCCGGTTAGGCCATAGCATTGCGGTCGTGCGCCGTACTCGACCTCTGGCCGGAACGTGATCCACAAGGCCGCGCTGCTCGTCCTGCTCGCCACGCTGCTCATGCCCGCGGCCGTGGTCGTCCCGGGCACGGCGAACGCCCGGACGGCCTCGGTGAACCGCGCGGGGCTGCAGGTCGTGCTGGAGGCGATCGGCCCGGACGTCCCGCGTGACCCGACCACCGAGATCAAGATCTCCGGATCTCTGGTCAACTCGGGCAGCGAGCCGCTGACCGGGCTGCGCATCCAGCTGCGCTACTCGTCCCAGCCGTTCCTGCGGCGCGACGAGCTGACCGCCTACCAGTCGGGGCAGAGTCCCCCGCTGGGGGCGTACTGCTGCCAGAGCTACATCCAGGCCCCGATCGCGCCCGCGGGGAAGCTGCCGTGGGAGTTCGCCATCACCCCGGCGCGGCTCAGCCTCACCCGTTTCGGCGTCTACCCGGTCGTGGTCGAGGTGATCGACGCCCTCCAGCAGCAGGTCGCCGCCCTGCGCACCACCGTGACCTACATGCCGCGCGACGTCCGGGTCCCCCGCACCCGGCTCGCCGTGGTGCTGCCCGTCGTCGACCGGCCACGCCGCAGCGGCGACACCGTCTTCGCCGACGAGGGCCTGCCCGCGGCCATGGCCCCCGGCAAACGCCTGGGCGACCTGCTCACGATCGCCCAGGACACCGCGAAGGCCAAGGGGCTGACCTGGGTGGTCGACCCCGCCCTGCTCGACGACGCGCGCGCCCTGGGAAAGCCGCACTCGGCGCGGACCAAGGACCGCACCCAGCAGCGCCCGGCGAACCCGGAGGCCGCCCGGTGGCTGTCCGGCTTCCGCGACGCCGTCGCCGACCACCCGGTGGTGGCCACCCCGTACGGCGACCCCGACGTGCTCGCGCTCGCCCACAACGGCGTCGACGACCTCACCGCGACCGGGATCGAGGCGGCCCGGATCGTCTCCAAGGAGACCCTCGGCCGCGACGTGATCACCAACGTGAACTGGCCGGTCGACGGGATGGTCGACCACGACGGGCTGGACCTGCTGGCCACCGGCGGGGTCGGCACCGTGCTGCTGAACGCGCCGAACCTGCCGCCGGCGTCGCCCCCGGGCACCCCGCCCGGCACCGCCCCGGCCGTCACCCCGGACGCCTCGGCGACCCTGAACGGCGTCACCGGCCCGGTCACCGCGCTGGTCGCCGACGAGCCCCTGAGCGAGACCGTCGGCGCGGACACCTCCACCCCCGGCGCGGCCCTGGCCGGACGCCGGCGCTTCATCGCGGAGACGGCGATGATCGCCTCGGAGCCGGTGACCACGACCAGGACCGTGATCGCCGTACCGCACCGCCGCTGGGACCCCGAACCCGGGTACGTGACCGGCCTGCTGAAGACCGCCGCCGCCCTGCCCTGGCTGGCGCCGGTCACGCTGGACGCGGTCAAGCCCGCCAAGGGCGTCCCCGTCCCCCGTGCCGGGCTGACCTACACCGAGCAGGACCGGCGCCAGGAGCTGCCCAGGTCGTACATGACCGCCGTCAAGAAGGTCGGCGCCCGCGCCGACCTGACCGCCGCCGTCACGACCGCGGTGGACCTCGACGCCTTCGACCTCGCGATGCTGCGGCTGGTCTCCTCGGCCTGGCGCGGCCGGACCAACGCCGCGGCGCCGTACGTCGAGCAGGTCGGGGAGGCGGTCGACGGCCGGATCGCCATGGTCACCATCACCGGCAGCGAGCAGTCGCGGCTGCGCACCCTGGCCGGACGCGACGGCGACGTGCCGATCAGCGTGCGCAACCAGCTGGGCCGCGGCGACGCCGGCCGGGTGGTGGTCCGCCTGCGGGTGACCTCCGCCCAGCCCGAACTGCTTCGGATCGAGCCGTACGAGGACCGGATGGTGATCCAGGGCGGCCAGAACCAGACCGTCCGGATCCCGATGACCTCGACCACGGCCAGCGGCCAGACCACCGTGAGGGTCCAGCTCACCACCGACGACGGCCGCGCGTACGGCGAGCCGATCGAGTTGACCGTGCGCACCACCGGCTACACCGCGGTCGCGCTGGTCATCGTCGGGGCGGCCCTGGTGGTGATGCTGGCCGCCGTGGTGCTGCGCGTCCTGCGCCGGCGGGGAGGCCGCCGTCCCCCGGTCGCAGCGCCGGCGGAGCGCGAGCGCGAGCCGGCCGGCACGGAGTCGTGAGCGGTCCTGAGTCCTGAACGGCCCCGAGCGGTCCCGAACGATCCCCCGACAGCCCCCCGAACAGTCCTGAGCCCCCCGGCGGAGGAGAGCGCATGAGCAGGGTCCTGCGCGCGAGCGCGATCATGGCCGCGGGGACGATGGTCTCGCGCGTCACCGGTTTCGTCAGGACGGCGGTGCTCGCCGCGGCCATCGGCACCTTCGCGCTGGGCGACGCCTACAACGTGGCGTACACGATCCCGCTCGTCCTGTTCGACCTGCTCATCGGCGGGGTCCTGAGCAGCGTCGTGATCCCGATGATCGTCCGGCGGCAGCGCAGCGACCCCGACGGCGGCCGGGCCTACGAGCAGCGCCTGATGACGCTGGGCGTCCTCGCGCTGACCGTGCTGGCGCTGGTCGCGACGGCGCTGGCCGGCCCGCTGATCGGCCTCTACAGCACCGGCTGGAACGCCAGGAAGATCGAGGTCGCGGTCACCCTGGCGCACTACATCCTGCCGCAGATCGCCTTCTTCGGGATCGGCGCGATCGCGGGCGCGATCCTCAACACCCGCGACAGGTTCGCCGCGCCGATGTGGGCGCCGGTGCTCAACAACATCGTGATGATCGGCGTGGCGATCTTCTACTACGTGAAGCTCGGCGACGCGGGCACCGACGTGGACACGGTGAGCGACGGCGACCTGCTGCTGCTCGGGCTGGGCACCACCGCCGGCATCGTGGCGCAGTGCCTGGTGCTGGTCGTCTCGCTGCACCGGGTCGGCTTCCGCTTCCGGCCCCGGTTCGACCTGCGCGAGGCCGGGCTCGGCGAGATGGGCCGGACCGCGGTCTGGACGTTCGCCTACGTCGGCATCAGCCAGCTCGGTTTCCTGGTCACCACCAGGCTCGCCACGGGCGCGGGCGAGCGGGCGCCCGGCGCGGGCAACTCGGCCTACGCCTACGCCTACCAGTTCTTCCAGCTGCCGTACGGGATCATCGCGGTCTCGGTGATCACCGCCATGCTGCCCAGGATGAGCAGGTCGGTGAGCGAGGGAAGACCTGCGGAGATCGCCGGGGAGTTCGCCTCGGGGGTGCGGCTGGTGGCGGTGCTGCTGGTCCCGGCCGGGCTGCTGCTGATGGTGCTGGGCCCCGCGGTGACCGTGTTGATCTTCTCGTGGGGGAACATGACCGTCGACTCGGCGGTCCACATCGGCAACGTGCTGCAGATCTTCGGCCTGGCGCTGGTCCCGTTCTCCCTGTTCCAGCTGCTGCTGCGGGTCTTCTACGCCTTCGGCGACACCCGTACCCCGGCCTTCCTGGCCCTGGGGAACGTGGCGGTGAACGCCTCGCTCAGCCTGGTGGCGTACCACGTCCTGCCCGCCCGCTACGTGGTGATGGGCCTGGCGGCGGCGTTCACCGTCGCCTACGTGGTGGGCACCGCGGTCGCCTGGACGCTGGCCGCCCGCCGGGTCGGGGGGCTGGGAGGGCGCGAAGTGGCCGCCGGGCTGTCCCGGATGTACCTGGCCGCGCTCCCGGCGGCCGGTCTCGCGCTCGGCGTGCTCTGGCTCACCAGGGAACTCACCGGACTGAACGCGCTCAGCTCCGCCATCATGCTGGCGGTGGGCGGCGGACTCGGTATGGTTCTTTACTTGGCGATCGCCCACCGGATGCGCATCCCCGAAGTGAGTTCGATCGTTGGAATGGTGGCAGGACGGGTAGGCCGGTAAGCCAAAGGCTTGTCTCAAACGTCTGACAAGGCGAACACGGGCGGAACCGGTGCGGGACTACCATGGTGCGACGCGTGTGGTGACATGCGGCTAATGGAAGCAGGAGGGCGTGGGCGGATCCACCCAGCATCGCGTGATGTGTCGTGACGTGCCGACCTGGCGTGGTGCCGTCGTGCTCTCGGATGCGGGGCAGGTATGAGCTCACCCACGGTCGAGCCCGGCACCAAGCTTGCCGAGCGTTTCCGCCTTGAGGACCGCGTCCACGAGGCGGGCGGGGCCACGCTGTGGAAGGCCATCGACGAGGTGCTCGCCCGGCCCGTCGCCGTCCACACCTTCGACGCCGACTTCCCCCGCCTGAACGAGGTCGTCACGGCGGCCCGGGTGGCCAGCCGGCTGACCGACCCCCGCCTGACCCAGGTCTTCGACGCGACCGAGGACGACGGCCACTCCTACGTGGTCAGCGAGTGGGTGAGCGGTGAGACCTTCGGCGACATGATCGCCGGTGGCCCGCTCGACCCGGAGCGGGCCGCCGCGATGGTCGCCGAGGCCGCCGAGGCCATGGCCCACGCGCACGAGGCGAACCTCGCCCACCTGTGCCTGACCCCCGAGCAGCTGGTGTGGACGGCGGGCGGCACGGTCAAGCTGCTGGGCCTCGGGGTGGACGCGGTCCTGAACGACGTGACCAGCGACGATCCGGCCCGCTCCGACACCGAGGGCCTGGGCCGGCTGCTGTACGCCGGGCTCACCGGCCACTGGCCCGGGGACGAGCGCGACGGCGGCGGGCTTCCCGTGGCGCCCATGGGCGACGGGCACTTCTGCACGCCCCGCCAGGTCACCGCGGGCGTTCCCGGCTACCTCGACGCCATCGTCTGCCGGGCGATCCTGCCGGAGACCCGGCGCTCGCTGGAGCCGCTGACCACACCGGCCGACTTCGCCGAGGCCCTGGCCTCGGTGGCCAGGCCCAGCCCGATGCCGATGCCGGCCCCGATGCCCATGACCTCGCTGCCGGTGGCGGCCTCCCGCTCCGAGGGCGTCGAGACCGAGGCGCCCCGCCACCACGCGCCGCCCCCGCAGCACCATCACCGGCCGCAGCACCACCAGGGCTCCCGCCCCGCCGGTGGCGGGATGCTCAACAAGGTCGCCATGACCGTGGTCGTGCTGCTGGTGATGGTGGCCGTCGGGCTGGGCGCCTGGACGCTGGGCCGCAGCATCGGCAACGCGGGCACCCCGTCCCCCGGTGAGCGCAGCACCACGCCCACGCCGACCACGGCCGCCGCCACCCGGGAGGTGAAGCCCTCTGCGGTCATCGGCTTCGACCCGCTGGGCGACCGGGAGGAGGGCAGCAGGTGGACCTCGGGCGCGGTCGACGGGAAGGAGTCCACCGACTGGCACTCCGAGACCTACGACTCCGCCGACTTCGGGCGGCTCAAGAAGGGCGTCGGCCTGCTCCTGGACCTGGGGAAGAGCGTCCCGGTCAAGCAGGTCTCGGTCGACTTCGGCGACACCTCGGGCGGCGCCGCGGAGCTGCGGATCGGCGACTCGGCCGAGCTGGGCTCCCTGAGCGTGGTCGAGAAGTTCAGCGGGCTCTCGGGCAAGAAGACGTTCACCGCCCCGGCCCCGAAGAAGGGCCGCTACGTGCTCGTCTGGTTCACCGAGATGCCCTCGTCCGCCGAGGGGTACCGCGGCCAGGTGGTGGAGGCGAAGGTTCTCGCGACCAAGTGACATCAGCTGATTCGATCTGTTTTAACCGTCTTCTTGCAGATCTTCGATGAATCCATGGCACCATCTATCCCGTAGTGGTGTTCTCCCCGGATCGGCAGCAGGACTCTCCTTGTGAATTCCCCACCAGACACCCCGCCGGCGGCGGATGAGCAGACGGCAAAGGCCCCCGTGCCCGACGCCGAGCTGCTCACCCGGCACATCGCCGGTGATCCGCACGCCTTCAGCGAGATCGTCAAGCGACATCGGGACCGCATGTGGGCCGTCGCCCTGCGCACGCTGGGCGACCCCGACGAAGCGGCCGATGCCGTTCAGGACGCCTTCGTCTCGGCCTATCGCAAGGCCGGGACCTTCCGCGGCGAGGCGGCGGTGACCACGTGGCTGCACCGGATCGTGGTCAACGCCTGCCTGGACCGCATGCGCAGGAAATCGGTGCGCCCGGTGGCCGACGACGAGCTCGTCGAGGCCGCGGAGCGCGAGACCCCCGTGCTCGACCAGACGTCCGAGCGCGAGGTGTCCATGGAGGTGTCGGCGGCCCTGAAGCTGCTGCCCTCCGACCAGCGCGCCGCGCTGGTGCTCGTGGACATGATGGGTTACTCGGTCGAAGACGCGGCCCAGGTCCTGGAGGTGCCGAGCGGCACGGTGAAGAGCCGATGCGCGCGCGGCCGGGCGAAGCTCGCCCCGATTCTTTCCCATTTGCGGAACCGATCGGACCTGACCCGCGTCTCATCCGCGAAGGGAGCAGAACTTCGTGACGGCTGATACGCACTACGACTTGGAGATCTTGGCCGAACTGGCCGAGGGGCTCCTCGACGACACCACGGCCATGCGGGTACGCGAGCATCTCGCGATCTGCGATCCGTGTGGCGAAAGCCTGGCCGACCTGGCGGCGGTCCGCGAGATGCTCGCGGCGACGCCCACACCGGCGATGCCGATGGGAGTCGCGCTGAGGATCGACCGCGCGCTGGCCGCCGAGGCAGAGAGCTTCCGTGGAGGTGGAGTGGGGCTGGTGGAGGCACCGGCCTGGGACGACATCATGCGCGACGCGCCGTGGGAGACGACGACCTCGTCCGAACCGGCGCCCTGGGAGAGCGTTCCCGCCGCCCAGCAGGAGGCGGCACCCGAGCCCGTGCGGCTGGGAGTCGTCGGCGACGACGGCACCGTGACCCCCGTGGTCCCGGCCAGGCGGCGCGCGAGCCGGCCACGCCGCTGGGCGATGCCCGCGGTGGCGGCGGGCGCCGCGGCCGCGGTGATCGGCGCGACCGCGCTGGCGACCGGGACGCTCACCGCGTCCGACCCCACCGGACCTGCGGTGCCCCCGCCCGTCGCGGCGGACAGGGGCGGGTACACGCTGACCGAGAGCAACTACAACTACACCGACGCCGAACTGCGGGGTTCGCTGCTCGACTACATCGGCCCGGCGACCATCCTCGGGACCGGGGGCAAGTCCGGGATCGACAGGTGCGTCAAGCAGGTCTCCGCCAAGGTCGGCACGTCGCCCTTCGCCGTGGACCAGGCCCTCTACAACGGCCAGGAGGCCAACATCCTGCTGTTCTGGAAGGACAAGGCCAGGAACAGGGTGAGCGTCCACGTGGTGGGACCGCAGTGCGACGTGGTGAGGAAGCCCGGTCTCGCCCGCTGGAGGTGACCGGCGCCACAGCGGCCTGACACCGGCACACAGGGGCGCACGAGGTGGCGCGAGGTCCCCGGCGGCGGATGATCCACCGCCCGGACCGAGGTTTCACGCGGGGCCCGGTACGGATTCGATCCGTACCGGGCCCCGCCGGTTTTCACCGACCGGCCCGTCCGGCGCACCGGGCGGGAATCACCGGCGCCTAGGATCTGTTGACGCCGGTGGCAACGACACAGGGAGAGGCGCGAGTACTGATGGACGTCCGGAATGTGATCATCATCG
Source organism: Streptosporangium sp. NPDC050148 (assembly GCF_055586505.1). Taxonomy (NCBI): domain Bacteria; kingdom Bacillati; phylum Actinomycetota; class Actinomycetes; order Streptosporangiales; family Streptosporangiaceae; genus Streptosporangium; species Streptosporangium sp. NPDC050148. The sequence goes on from NZ_JBVJIA010000025.1 coordinate 130,108, forward strand.
GATCGGGTCCCGCCGGCTACACGGCGGCGGTGTACTCCGCGCGTGCCGAGCTGAAGCCCCTGGTCTTCGAGGGGTCGGTCACCGCGGGCGGCGCCCTGATGAACACCACCGAGGTGGAGAACTTCCCCGGCTTCCCCGACGGCATCATGGGGCCCGACCTGATGGACGGGCTGCGCAAGCAGGCCGACCGGTTCGGTGCCGAGCTGATCGCCGACGACGTCGTCGAGGTCGACCTGACCGCCGACCCCAAGGTCGTCAAGACCGCCACCGACACCTACCTCGCCAGGTCCGTCATCCTGGCCACCGGCTCCGGCTACCGGGAGCTGGGGGTGCCGAACGAGAAGCGGCTGTCCGGCCACGGCGTCTCCTGGTGTGCCACCTGTGACGGCTTCTTCTTCCGCGGCCAGGACATCGTGGTCGTGGGCGGCGGCGACACCGCCATGGAGGAGGCCATCTTCCTCACCCGCTTCGCCTCCTCGGTCACCGTCGTGCACCGTCGTGACGAGCTGCGCGCCAGCAAGATCATGCAGGACCGCGCGTTCGCGAACGAGAAGATCCGCTTCCTCTGGGACAGCGAGGTGGTGGACGTGCTGGGCGAGAACAAGGTGAGCGGGGTGCGGGTGCGCAACCTCAAGACCGGCGCGGAGACCGACCTGGCCGCCACCGGCCTGTTCATCGCGATCGGCCACGACCCCCGCAACGAGCTCTTCAAGGGCCAGGTGGAGCTGGACGACGAGGGCTACGTCAAGGTCGAGGCCCCCACGACCCGTACCAACCTGGACGGCGTCTTCGCCGCGGGCGACGTCGTCGACCACATCTACCGTCAGGCGATCACCGCCGCGGGCACCGGCTGTGCCGCGTCGCTCGACTCCGAGCGCTGGCTGGCCGAGCGCGGCCACGCCTGACACCGGTCCGCGGCACCGGCCGGTTCGACGGCCCCACGTAGTGAGCGGCCCCACGTAGTTACAGGTAGTGCAGTAGTACCGGGAGCAAGGGAGAGCAGGAGCCTTGGGCAGCATCAAGAACGTGACCGACGCCAGCTTCGACGCCGACGTCCTCAAGAGCGACAAGCCCGTCATCGTCGACTTCTGGGCCGAGTGGTGCGGCCCGTGCCGGCAGGTCGCGCCGATCCTCGAGGAGATCGCCGGGGAGCAGGCCGAGAAGCTGACCGTCGTCAAGCTGAACGTCGACGAGAACCCGACAACGGCGAGCAATTACGGCGTACTCCAGATTCCCACCCTGAACGTCTATAAGAACGGAGAGGTCGTGAAGCAGATCATCGGCGCCAAGCCGAAGGCCATGCTGCTTCGCGAGCTCGAGGGCATCATCTAGGCCCCCTGCGGCAGGCGGCTCCCCACGGCCACCGCCGTATCACCCGCTTCCGAGCGGCACACCCACCCACAGGAAGGCCCCCCGTCCCACGCGGGGGGCCTTCCCATGTCCGGGCCTCTCGTGGCCCCTCGTGGCCCCGACGAACACGGCCCACCGGGCCCTCCCGCGGAAGGCCGGACGTCGTCGCGGATCGAGCAGCGTCCTTCAGCACCCGGACGGGACCCGGGACGGGGCCCAGAGGGCTCTCAGACGGGTCGCAGGGCCCTCTCCGGGCTCATGGACCCCAGCAGCCTCTCCAGTGCCACCTCGACGTCCTCACGCCACGAGACGGCGTTCTTGAGCTCCAGCCGCAGGCGCGGGAAGCGCAGATGCGGCCGTACCGTCTTGAACCCCACGGACAGCAGGTAGTCGGCGGGCATCAGGCACGCGCCCGGCTGCTCCCACTTCAGGTCGCCGAACGCCTCGATCGCCCGTACGCCGCGCCGGGTCAGGTCCTTGGCCACGCCCTGGACCAGCATCCGGCCCAGGCCGCCGCCGGAGAACTCCGGGATGATGTGCGCGGTCATCAGCAGCACCGCGTCCGCGCTGACCGGCGAGGTCGGGAAGGCCACCGCGCGGGGCACGTAGTGCGGCGGCGCGTACAGCACGAAGCCGGCCGCCACCCCGTCCACGTAGACGATCTTCCCGCAGCTTCCCCACTCCAGCAGGGTGGAGGAGATCCAGGCCTCCTTCTCCAGCCCGGGGTCCCCCGCCTTCACGGCGCGTTCGGCGTTGACCGGATCCAGTTCCCAGAAGACGCACCGGCGGCAGCGGCGCGGCAGGTCGTCGAGATTGTCGAGGGTGACGTTTGCCAGCCGACGCGACACCTGTTGGCCCCAATCCTGGCGAGACGAGTGCAAGCCATGGCGAAAAACGCGCGAAAACGGCGTCCTCAGCTGGCATCGTAGCCCAGTGCGGGTCCTGGTTTCAGGAGGTCCAGTCCCCACACGCAGACGACTACAACCCCTGACGTAACCTGGTTTCTCAAGCATGAGCCCTTTTGTGCTCCAACAACCTAGGAGGTGGACCGTGCCCCAGAACAAAGATCACGGTCAGGCCATCGCCCCCGCCCAGGGGTCGCGCATCGACTCCTACGTCGACCGCTACGCGGCCCGCGCAACCGGGATGGTCGCCTCCGAGATCCGAGCTCTCTTCTCCGTCGCGTCGAGGCCCGAGGTGGTCTCGCTCGCCGGCGGAATGCCCTACGTCACCGCCCTGCCCCTGGACGTCGTCGGGGAGCTGGTCGCCGACCTGATCGCCCGGCGCGGCCCGGTCGCGCTGCAGTACGGCTCCGGCCAGGGCGACCCGCACCTGCGCGAGCAGATCTGCGACGTCATGCGGATGGAGGGCATCGAGGCCAACTCCGACGACGTCGTGGTGACCGTCGGCTCCCAGCAGGCCCTGGATCTGATCACGCGCATCTTCATCGACCCGGGTGACGTGGTGCTCGCCGAGGGGCCCTCCTACGTCGGGGCGCTCGGCACCTTCGCCGCCTACCAGGCCAAGGTCATCCACATCGCCATGGACTCCGAGGGGATCGTCCCCGAGTCGCTGGCCCAGACCGTCTACGCGCTGAAGAGCGCCGGCAACCGGATCAAGTTCCTCTACACGATCCCCACCTTCCAGAACCCCGCCGGGGTCACCCTCAGCGCCGAGCGCCGGCAGCAGGTCCTGGAGATCTGCCAGCGGGCCGACGTGCTGATCGTCGAGGACAACCCGTACGGCATGCTCGGCTTCGACGGCGAGCCCATGCGGACGCTGCGCGCCGACAACGCCGACGGCGTGGTCTACCTCGGCTCGTTCTCCAAGACGCTGGCCCCGGGCTTCCGGGTCGGCTGGGCGCTCGCCCCGCACGCCATCCGGGAGAAGCTGGTGCTGGCGATGGAGTCCGCGGTGCTGTCGCACTCCTCCTTCACCCAGCTCGCCGTCGGCCAGTACCTGGCCACGCAGCCCTGGCGCGAGCAGATCAAGACGTTCAGGGAGCTGTACCGCGAGCGACGCGACACCATGCTCTCCTCGCTGGAGGCCCAGATGCCCGCGGGCGTCACCTGGACCCGTCCGGCGGGCGGGTTCTTCGTCTGGGCGACCCTGCCGGAGGGGCTGGACTCCAAGGCCCTCCTGCCCCGGGCCGTCGCCGAGCGGGTGGCCTTCGTGCCGGGGACCGGGTTCTTCTCCGACGGCAGCGGGGCGCGGCACATGCGGCTCTCCTACTGCTATCCGGAGCCGGACCGCATCCGCGAGGGCGTCCGCCGCCTGGCCGGGGTGATCGAGCAGGAGCTCCGCCTGCGCGACACGTTCGGCACCGGGTCTTCCCCGGAACGGGCCGGGGTCGACACCCCCGCACCCGACCTCGCCTGACCCCGGGGCCGGCCGGGCCCGCTCGCCGTCGCGGTCCGGGCGATCCCGTCCGTTCCCGCCTCCGGTACTCGTCCGGGCGCCGGTGACCATGTCCCGGTGCTCGTCCCGGCGCCGGTGACCACGTCCGGGTGGTTCCTGGCGCCGGTGACCACGTCCGCCTCCGCGTCGCGCGGTCGTGCCGGTCCCTGCGGCACGCCCGCGCCCTCGTGCCCGGCGGGCGTTCCTCACCGGGTGCCGGTGACGGTCGCCGGGGACGCCTCGCGCCTGTGGGCACCGGCGGCACGAGCTCTCCCCGCCGGTGCCGTACGGTGACCTTCTGCGCCGGTGCGCGGTGGTCCCCCTCGCCGCCGGCCCGGTGACGAGGGGGACCACCGTTCACACCTGACGGTCCGGTCGTCGTCGCCACCGGAGACGTCACCGATCCGTGCGGCACCGCGCCGCGTTTCTCCCCGGCCCGAGGCCGGGGTCTGGACGCTGGAGGTAACTGATGAGTGATCTGGGCCACGTGCTCGTCCTGGCGGGCGGCCTCTCCTACGAGCGGGAGGTCTCGCTGCGCTCCGGCCGCCGGGTGAGCGAGGTGCTCCGGGGGGCGGGCATCTCCGTGGAGACCAGGGACACGGACGCGTCGCTGGTGCCCGCCGTGCTCGCCGACCCGCCGGACGCGGTCTTCGTGACCCTGCACGGCGGCGCGGGGGAGGACGGCGCCATCCGCTCGGTGCTGGAACTCCTCTCCATCCCGTACGTGGGCGCCGGTCCCGACGCCTGCCGGGTCGCCTACGACAAGCCCACCGCCAAGACGGTCGTACGCTCCGTCGGGCTGCGGACCCCGGCGTCGGTGACCCTGCCCAAGGAGACCTTCCACGACCTCGGCGCCTCCGCCGTGCTGGCCCGCATCGTGGACCGGCTCGGCCTGCCGCTCTTCGTCAAGCCGTCCCGTGGCGGGTCGGCGCTCGGCGCCTCGGTCGTCCGCTCCGCCGAGGAGCTTCCCGCGGCCATGGTGGGCTGCTTCGCGTACGGCGACACCGCGCTGATCGAGCGCTGCATCGAGGGGGTCGAGGTCGCCGTCTCCGTGGTCGACCTCGGGGACGGGCCCGTGGCCCTGCCCCCGGTGGAGATCGTCCCCAACGAGGGGGTGTACGACTACGCGGCCCGCTACACCGCCGGGCACACGGAGTTCTTCGCCCCGGCCCGCCTCTCGCCCGAGGCGTCGGCGGCCTGTGCGGAGATGGCCGTGACCGCGCACACCGCCCTCGGTCTCCGGGACGTCTCCCGCACCGACCTGATCGTCGACGCCGACGGGCTGCCGCACTTCCTGGAGGTCAACGTCGCCCCCGGTATGACCGAGACCTCCCTGCTGCCCATGGCCGCCGAGGCGGCCGGGGACGACCTGGGGACCCTCTGCCGGGTCCTGCTGGAGCAGGCCGCGGCCCGCGGCGCCTGATCGCCTGCCCGTCCGTCCCTCGGCCGGTCGCCGATGACCCTGTCACGTGGAACCGGCCGGTCGTGTCACGTGGAACCGGCCCGGTTTCCGGTCGGTTCCGGTTCCGGTCGATTCGGGCTCCGGTCAGCTAGGGTTCCGGTCGGTTCGGGCCTCGCCGGGCCATGGCTCTTGCCGGGCCTTACTGGGCCTTGCCGGGGAGGGCGACGGCCGGGGGTGGAAAGCAGGGCCTTCGGTCACGGCGTAGGGGGTGACATCTGGACGCGCGAGGCATGGCGATCCGGTCTCCCCCTACGCTGGCCGTGTGCAGACCTCCACCTCATTCCCCAAGAGCTTCGCCAGCGACAACCACACGGGCGTGCACCCCGCGGTTCTCTCCGCCATCTTCGACGCGAACGCCGGGGACGCTCCCGCGTACGGCGGGGACCCCTGGACCGCCGCGATGGAAGAGGCCTTCCGCGGCGCGTTCGGCCCTCAGGCGACCACCTACCCGATGTTCAACGGCACCGGTGCCAACGTCGTGGGCCTCGGGCTCGCCCTCCGCCCGTACGACGCGGTGCTCTGCCCCGCCACCGCCCACATCAACACCAACGAGGGCGGCGCCCCCGAGCGCGTGCTGGGCTGCAAGCTGATCCCCGTCCCCACGACGGACGGCAAGATCTCCCCCGATGACCTCCGGGGCGAGCTGGCGGCGGTGGGCAACACCCAGCACTCCCAGCCCCGCGTCATCTCCATCTCACAGGTGACCGAGTGCGGCACCTGCTACACCCCGGAGGAGATCGAGCGGCTCGCCGAGTTCGCGCACGAGCACGGCCTCTTCCTTCACATGGACGGCGCCAGGTTGGCCAATGCGGCGGCGGAGCTGGGCTGCTCGCTCCGCTCCCTCACCGCGGACGTGGGCGTGGACCTCCTCAGCTTCGGGGGCACCAAGAACGGCGCCATGGGAGCCGAGGCGCTCGTGATCCTCCGGCCGGAGCTGGACGCCTCGGCGCCGTTCCTCCGCAAGCAGGGCATGCAGCTGGCCTCCAAGATGCGTTTCGTCTCCGTCCAGCTCACCGCTCTCCTCACCGACGAGCTCTGGCGCGACAACGCCGCTCACGCCAACGCCATGGCCCACCGGCTGGCCGAGGGGATCGCGGATCTTCCCGGCGTCTCGCTCCGCTACCCCGTGCAGTCCAACGCCGTCTTCCCGATCCTCCCGGAGAAGGTCATCGCGGAGCTGATGCAGCGCCACCTCTTCCACGTCTGGGACGCCGCCGAGAACGTGGTCCGCTGGGTGACCGCCTTCGACACCACCCCCGAGCACATCGACACCTTCGTCGCCGACATCAGGCTCGCCGTCCAGGGAGCCGCTCGTTCGTGAGCCGTCAGGGCTCAGGGGGTCCCGGGTCTTCACGGGGTCCTGGGCATCAGGGAGGTCCTGGGTCTTCGGAGGGTTCTGGTCTTCGCAAGGTCCTGGGTCTTCGGGAGTCCTAGGGCGTGTCGTCAAAGTGGTTGGGAATCGTGCAGTATGTAAGACGTGGTGCGACGCTATGAGCTGACGGACGCCGAGTGGCAGGCGCTGGAG
>NZ_JBVJIA010000026.1:0-90326 GCF_055586505.1 Streptosporangium sp. NPDC050148
GCGGCTTCCTCCAGGTCCGTGTCTGCGGATGCCTGAATCACAGTACTCATCAGGTGTATCTCCTTGATCAGGAGTTACACCGAAAACCGTACAGTTCCGAGGTCAGCACGCATGTGAGCAACGTACTCCGTGGGCGTGGCGCATGAGATCATCCCACTCAGAAGAGAGGGCTGTGAAGGCCCCATCCATCGGTGGATTCTCCATCAGGTGTTGCCGGCTGTTGATCCTTGATAGCCAATCTGGGACAGCGCGTTCCGCAGCACCTGGGCGTACGCGGACGTCCCCGCCGGGTTCGGATGGAACGATTCTCGACTCAGACAGAGGACGTGGTCCTTGATGCAGAACACGGACGCCTTGTCGCCCTCGTGGAAGTCGCCGTCACCGTTGGGGCCGTCCCGGAGCGCGTAAATCCAGTTCTGGGGGTCGCAGACGCGGTGATTCTGGAAGGTGCTGCTGGGGCTGAACGTCCAAACATTGTTCATGCCTTCTGCACGCAGGGATTCGATTAGCGAGCTTTGCTTTCTGCCGAGATAGTCACCGAGTTCGGCCATGGCGTCCGCCTCACCAGGGGTGAAGTCCACGGTGCCGATGCAGGTGTAGTTCGTGCTGATGAGTTGTGGATAGCCCAGCAGCACGATGGTGGCGTTCCGTGCCTTCTGGCGGATCTCCCTGATCGAATCTTTGAGCCTCTCGGCCGTCCGGTCGGTGATCGCCTTGTAGGTGGGTAGGAACGAGTCGTCGTTCGCACAAATGGTAATCGGATGAATGCATTTGGTAATAGCGCCCGAGAAGGCGCTCTCGTCGTTGCCGCCGAGAGTGAGAGTGACCAGGGTGGTGTGCTCGTCGAGCACGCCGGAGTCGACCTGCGCGAACTCGTGGAACTGACCTTCGCCCTCATCGTACTTGGCAGGGAAGTTCCAGGATTCGGGGATACTGGTGCCCCGCGCGTTGCCGGTTTCGGCGCCGGAGCAGGCGACGAAACCGAGTTCGTGGTTGGCGTCGAACTGGTCGGCCAGTGAGCCCAAGCTAGCAGTGTCGCCGGGCAGAACCAGCTTTCGCGGGTAGGCGTCGCGGCTACGGCGGCAGGCGTTCCAGTATGGGGTGCCGTGGTCGGCGTCGGATTCAGGGCTGTAGTTGCCGGCTCCCTCGCCGGAGCTGTAGGAGTCGCCGAGCGCGGCGACGACGTGCTGGGGTTTGCCGGGAAGCGGTTGCACGGCGATGGCGTCCCAGGCGACGCGCACGGTGCCCTTGCCGTCGGCGGTGTTGTTGCTCAGCCGGATGCTGGGTGTGCCCTTGAAGTTGTAGACGCCGAGTGACACCCATCCGTTGCGGCCGATCTGCTGCGGCAGGTAACGATGTTTTTGGTAGGTGCCGTTGCCGTCCACATCGATTTCGTAGCGGGCCTGCTGGGTGCGGGCACCGGAGACCGGGAGGTGGATCAGGACGCGGGCCCAGGGCCCGACTGCACGGTCGAGTGTCCAGGTTCCGACGGCCTTGCGGTCGGTTTCCTGATGGGTGTTGCTCATCCAGACGTGCCCGGCGAACCCGGTACCCAGCTGGTGCACATCGATCTTCCCCGGATAGTTGCCCAGGTTGTCCGGTTGGAAGGCGAATCGGAAGGAGCCGGCGTTCGAGAACCCCATGGAACAGGGTCTGACGGACGGAACGGAATTCGCCACGTTGTCCACGATCAACGCGTTGGCCGGCATTCCGGTGAACCCGCAGTTGGGCGGGTAGCTGGTGGCGTCCTCCTGGTAAGGGTAGCCGGGGTCGAAGCGCAGTAACTCGTTGCCGCAGGTCTGCTCGCAGTTCGGTTTCCAGGTGTTCGGCTCGTGGTACCAGCATTTCAGGTCGTACTGCCCGGCGCTGTTCTTGTGCGCGCACGGGCCGGCGGGCTCGCCGATCACATCGGGGTCGTTCGGCAGGTGGGATTCGCCAGGACGGCAGTGGTTGCCGGCATCACAGAACTGGGTCACCGGCGGTTTGACGTCGTACCGATCCTGGTCGGTCAGCCACCAGGCGGCCCGGAACCCGTGTACCAGGTTGCCGGGGGTTTCGATGAGCTCGATCGGGTGGCCGGCGAAGCCCATCACCTTTTCCGGGTACGGCCAGTCCTGCGGATGCGCGGCGTCGGCATATGAGGTCTCCATGAACGGGCGACGGTCGGCCGGGTAGTTCGGGTTGGCCGGGTTGTTGAGCCAGCCCACCCCCCACGGCTGCCCATCGTTCTTGTTCGGATGGAAGCCCGAGTTGTAGGCCCACACGGCGAAGAACCAGTTCTCGATCCGGTCCGGGGTAGCGTCGTTGATCACCATCCCGGCGCGGCGGGTCTGGTTCCACTTGTCCTGAAGGATTTGCAGGCCACGGGCGATATTGACGGTGAAGTCCAGCGCGATCGCTCGCTGCTGGTCGTAGTGCAGCGCGACCTCGCCGGGTTTCTCCTTGCCTGCCAGGCGCATGCCGTCGGTAATCTGCATGACACCGTAGCCGCAGTCGGCCTTGTCCCACCGGATCGTCCAGTCGTCACTGGCGTTGTTGTTGTAGTAGTCGATGCCGAAGTAGTTGCCGATCAGCGGGTTCGCGGTCACGCCGGGCACGGCGAAGCGGGACGCCTGCCACATGTTGGATTCCTGGGCGCTGATCCCCAGCATGACCTGCGCGGGCACGTGCCCGCCGCCCTCCATCTGCCGGGGCGGGAACAGTCCCTGCGGCGTGTAGGCGGGCATGCCCAGGTTCTTCCAGTTAGCCGGGCGCCGCACGGTCAAGGCCCCGCGTACCGCCTGGTTGATGGCCCACTCCACCTGGCGAGGCTTGGGCTGCATGGCCTGGTTGCGCGGGTCGTTGCGGGCCACTGAGCAGTAGCGCTGATCGCCGTCGGCCGGGTCGTTGGGGTTGGCCGCCGCGGTGGTTCTCACGCCCAGCGCCGGGCTTGGCTCCGCGCCCTGTCCGGCACCGGCCGTCGGCGTGACCGCCAAAGTGAACGTCTTGTTCGTCGACAGCGCGGTCGCGGTGATGTCCACCCCCTGCGGGGAGGTCGGGTCGGCGGGCGCCACCCGCGGATCCTTGGTACGCGTGCGCAGCACCGACGTCACCGCCAGACCACCGGACGACGACACCTGCGCGCCGGCGGGCACGTCGGCGAGCGTCACACCGGCCGGCGTCGAGCCTGCCCGCGCAGTCTTCCCGGTCCCGGTCACGACCACCTGCCCGCCGCGAGCCGACCGGACGCTCAACTCCATCCGTGACCCGGTGGCCAGGGTGGTGACCATGCCCCGGCCTTTCCGGCTCAGTGCGACCCTGCGCACGGCCGCGGCGGTGTCGCCTTCCGTCTCGCCGTACACCACGCCCCCGGCCGCGTCCGCCGCCAGCCGGTACGGCACGCCCTTCGCCGCGGCCACCACGGTCCGCCTGCCTGTGTCGTCGACGCGGACCAGACTCCCTGAGTCGGCGGCCACGATGCCGGACGAGGTCGGGACCGCCGAGGTCAGCTGGCCCGGCACGTCGATCGGTTCGGCGAGCGTGCCGTCCGCCGTGTTGAGCCGCAGCAGCCGCGTGGTGCCCAGGTCCTCGGTGCCGCTCTGGGTGAGAATGGCCGACTCGCCGGGGCCGCAGCCCGGGTTGAAGTAGGCGAGGCTGGTCTGCACGGGCAACTTGCGCACCGGCCCGCCGGCCAGATCGACGATCGCGGTGAACGCGCCGCGCTCCGCCAGCACGGGTTCGTTGGTGAACGTCCTCGGCGCGTAGACGACGACGGCGCGCTTGCCGGAGGCGGTTACGCAGATGTTGCCGATCCAGGAGTCGGTCTCGAACCCTGGCTCCGACAGCGACGCCGCGGTACGCCATCGGTAGCCGTCCTCGGCGTCCGCGACCAGCACGTGGAACCCTGTGGCGTCCCCGCTGGTGGTGACGGCACGATCACCGGAGGTCTCCCAGCCGCCGCCCAGCACCTCGCGGCGTTTGTCCAAGGCGATGCTCTCCGGCGCTGCAGGCTTCGTGGTCGGCACTGCGAGATCGACATCGGCCGGTGGTGGGGTCGGCTCGGCAGCCGCCGGAGGCTGTGTGAACAACTGGGCGAGCAACAGGGCCGAGACGGCGGAAACGACAGTACGGGATTTCAGGCGCAACAAGGTGTCTCCCATGAGGATGAGAACCGGAATTCACGGACCCGTTTCATCAGTAGCCGTCGTACTGAAGCCAGTGCTGATGCGCCTGACCATGGTCGGTCCACTGGACGATGCGCGCGAAATTGGCCTTCGACGCGCCCTGGACCTCCATCCTGAATCCGGTCCGGTAGTTCGTGTAGATGGTCTGTGCGTTGGATGTTCTCATCCAGATCTGCCGATCAGTGCCGACGCACGGATCCTGGATGAGTCCCCCTCCCCGGTCGAAGCTATAGACGTCCAGGCACTTTCTGCTGTAGTGATTCTGCATGTGGACGAGTTGCGTGAAGGCGTCGTTAATTGCGGTCCAGAACCACCACATCTGTGACATTCCATTCGCAACGCAGTTGTACTGAACAATCGGCGCGCCGTTCTGCAGCGAAGCGCCCAGGACATCGAGGCACTTGCCGCTGTGGAAGTTCCGGAACGTGTAAGGCCCGTACCAGTCGCCCGCCAATCGGGTTCCGTCCGACGATTTCAGGGGCGGCGGGGGCTTCAGCCCGCTGTTCTCGACCAGCGTCGGTTCCGGCAGTACCACCGCCTGATCCGTCGACGGTGACTGGGTATCCGCGATGGCGGGCGGCAAGACTCCACCGCCGAGTGATATCGTCGCCATCATCGCCGCGAGCATTCTCCTGATCCGCATCATCGCTTCTCCTCTTCCGATCAGCCGTCATGAACCGTGGAGAGCGGCTCGCCAGTAGGCGGTGACCGACTCGGTGAGTAACTGCAGGATCTGTCGGCGCATGCCGCCCGGTAATCAACTTGTTTGACGCGCCGATCTCCCCAGTGCAAGGGGAGATCGGCGCGCCTTCAATTTGCCCAGGCCATGCTGGTCCGGACTGCGGAGGCTACGGTTGCACGCCTGGTGCGCCGACCACGCCTACCTGCCCGAACTCATCATCCTCGCCGAGAGCATCGCCGCCTGGTATAACGAGATCGAGGAGTTCCTGCTCACCGGGATCACCAACGCCGAGAGCGAGGGCAGCAACCGGGTCATCAAACTCGAAGCGCGCTGCACCTACGGCTTCCGCAACCCGACCAGCCAACGCCTCCGGTCACGATGCGCAACCGCCCGAGGAGCCGAAACCGTGCCGTTCCGCTTAACTTCGAAGAGCCGGGACACGACAGCTGAACGGCATCCGTGTTCGCATCAAACTCCTGCCGTCCGTTCCACCCTGCAGGTGTTCGCGACTGGCCGTTCGTGGCCGCCTGCGGCAGCATCCACCGATTCAATCGCCGTGCTGTTCTGTGAGGCTGGCGCTTCCGGTTTAGTGTGATGCGTGTCAGGGGCGAGGTAGGAACACAGCCTGTAGCGAGCAGCAGCGGCTCGCGCACTTCCCCGCCGGTCAAGACCTAGTTACAGGTTTGTATGAAATAGACCGGATCCCAATTCTGAATGGCATGTCTGCCACTCGAGTATTGAGCGATTGTTACCCTTGACGAGTTCTCGAGAAATGCCGTGTGCCTTCCGCCGTTTTTAGTGTGGAAGATGCCAGTAATCTGGTGTAGACGCCATCGGACGCAACCGTTGCCCCACAGCCAGGATACCTCGTACCTTGGGTACCCCAAATGTCTGTCGATCTGGATGGTGCAGAAGGCGCCAGAGCAGTTGGCAACATCCCGTTGCGCGGCTGCGGCACCTGCCGCGGTGAAGGGATGGAACGCGTTACCATAACGCGCATCACCTGACTCAACGTAAAACCCCGGATCGAGGGCGGCACTACGGGCCGACGCCGCTGCCGCCGGCATGGCTCCGATCGAAAGGACTGAGAAGACGGCTGCAAGGACTGCCATCGGCGATACGATTCGCTTCGTCGGGTATCGCCATGCGTTGACTGCGGCACGCATGTGACGCACCTCTCCTTCTTTGGTTCGCAGTTGTGTCGACGAGCATTCGGCGCTCTCGCTTTGGTCGACCTTCCTCTCACCAAGAGGATGCAAGGTATGGCCAGGCCGCGTCTTTCTGGAGGGTGCACCCTTCTTTAGTCAGCGCGCACTGTTGCGCACTGCCGGCGGAACTGGCGCGGCGACAGGCCGTAGGTGCTGCGGAAGGCCTGGCTGAAGTGCGCGGGGCTGGTGAACCCCCACCGGGCTGCGATCGCGGTGATCGTGTGGGCGACCAGCCGGGGGTCGGCCAGGTCACGCCTGCACTGCTGCAGGCGGCGCGCGCGGATCCAGCCGGCCACGGTGTGCCCTTCGGCGTGGAACAGCTTGTGCAGATAGCGCAGCGAGATGTGGTGCACTGCGGCGATCGCATCCGGAGTCAGGTGCGCATCACCCAGGTTCTGCAGGATGAAGGCGTGGATTTCGACCATCCGCGCGCGCCGCCTGGTATGCGGAGGCATTGCGCTGTCGGCGTCCAGCGCATGGGCCAGCGCCGCGGTCAGCACGTCCAACGTCAATGTGGACAGTCGTGCAGTATCGGCCGGGCTGAACTCTTGCAGGTGCCGGGCCAGTTGCAACAGGAACTGTGAGGACAGCGCGCCGATGCCCCGATCGCCTGGGATGCGGAGCGCGAGCAGATCCCGCAGGTCCCGTTGTGGGAATGGCAGCAACGATCGCGGAAACTGCAGGCATACCGTCTGAGCTTCCCGCTCGCTCGGCGCCAGCCGGGTCAGGTAAGGATGTGAGCTGTCGCGGAGGGACAGATCGCCAACGTGGAGATCCGCGTGCCGGCCGTTCTGCTCGCCCCACACGCGACCGCGTACGGTGCAGGTCACCAAGAACGTCTCGGGATCGGATTGACGAATCAGCTTGGGCGTGCGGTGAATCGACATTGGCGTCGCGGTCAGCAAGACCACCTGCACGGGGCCGAGCTCGCTAAAACTGGCCTGGGCCCGGAAGGCGCTCTCCAGATGCGGTTCACAGCGGGCATCGAGTGGCACCCACCGTTTCGAGCTCACCTCGCGCCAGACGACGAATCGCTCCTTCGCCGGGACCTCGGCAGTGTCGACCATCTGCACGACGCCTCCTCGGGTCAACAGCCGTGACGGCCTTATCCTCGGCAATCGGCTCCGCGTCGTCGTCGTCCGCTCGGCGGGGGTCCTTGTACCCCTGCCGGAGTACAAGGCTGATCGTTAGCCTCATGACTTACAGCGTGTCCTGCATGGTGGTGAGTCGTTGAATCCACCATGGGCAGCGGGCAATGGGACTGGATCCTAGAGGGATTGTGGGAGATCGCGCGGCCGTTGCTACCGGCGTCCAGGGTGCGCCCACAGGGCGGCGGGATCGTCGGTGTCGCTGATGAGGTGGTGTTCGCTGCGATCGTCTACGTGCTGGTCAGTGGATGCTCCTGGCGGGAGCTGCCGCCGTGTTTCGGAGCGTCGAAGTCGACCGCGCATCGCCGGTTCCTGATCTGGCCGCGGGCCGGAGTCTGGGAGCGGCTGCACCAGGTCGTTGTGGATCGGCTCCGTACTCAGATGGGGGGGTGGGTTGCGATGCTCAACTGCCCGGCAGCGAAGTACGGCGACAGAAGGCGTGGTCCACGTTCGCCGGGATGGAACACACCTTCACCGCAGGCCACCGGCCGGTCCCGCCTCGCCCGGCGCCGTCCACCTCGGTGGACGAGGCCCCTCAACCCCCGCCGTCCCGCTGCCACCCTGACTCAGGCATGCCCCGCCGTGCTCACAGCGTCACCGGTGGCGGCGTTCGCGAGCGGAGTCCGCGCCACCAGGTTCGCGGACGCGGGCAGCCGCAGGGCCAGCCGGTGAGCGAGGAACGCGGCCATGCCGGACATGACGATCAGTCCGGTGATCAGGTGAGCGCCCAGACCGTACCGGAGCATCGATCCGGCCAGCGCGGGCCCGGCGGTGAACCCGGCGGTGAAGGCGAGGGACATCGCGGCGTTGTAGCGGCCCGACAGGCCTTCCGGGGCCAGATCGTTGACCAGGGGCAGAAGGGCCGGGGAGAGCACGGTCTCGCCGATCCCGACTGTCACTGCCGCGAGCACGCAGACGGCGATCGCCAGGCCGGTGCCGAGCCCGCCGACGGCGAGTGCCAGGCATGAGGAGGCGGCCCACCAGCCGCACGCGGCGATGATCACACTGGTCCGGCGACATCCGCGAAGCAGCCGGAGCGCGACCAGCTGAACGAGGGCCACGGTCAGGGCGTTGGCGACGAAGGCGATGCTCACGACGTGCGGGCCGAGCCGGGCCGACTCGGTGGCGTACACCGGGAACACCGAGAACAGGGGAGTGTAGCCGGCCACGACCAGGAGCACGGTCAGGAACCAGATCCTCCGGAACAGGTGATCCCCGGTCACCTCGCGGTACCCCTCGCCGAGACGCCGGCGTGGCGCCGGGCGGGAACGGGACACCCCTCTGAGCGACGGTACGGCGACGCACGCTACGAGCGCGGCGGCGAGGACGTAGGTGCCCGCGTCCAGGCAGTAGAGCAGGACGAAGGACGCCGGCCGTCCACCCGAGACGAGGACGGCCGCCAGGAGACCCCCGACGGTGGTGCACGCATTGGTGATCGCGTACCGCACCGCGAAGACCGAGGCACGGGCCCGGGGTACCAACCGCGCCAGCAGGGAGTCCTGTGCCGGGGACGCGACGGCTCCACCCATCCCGGCCAGGACCGCGGCGGTGAAGGCCTGCCACGGTGCGCCCGCGACGGCGATGAACGCCGTCCCGGCCGCGGCGACCGACCAGCCGCCGATCAGGGCGGCACGCGCTCCGAAACGGTCGATCGCCACCCCCGCGGCCATGGTGGCCGCCAGGGCGCCGACGCCCACCATGGACACCGCCAGCCCGGCCGTCCCGACGGCGATCCCGCGTACGTCGTGGAGATAGACGATCAGGAAGGGCATGGTCATGCCGGTGCCCACCGCGGACAGGGCGTGCGCGACGAGCGTCGTCCAGGCGGATCGCAGCAGTCGCGGGATCAGGCCCGTGCCCGGACCTCCCCGGACCGGCCGGCCCCGGGGAGGCCCGGACGCGGCCGTGTTCCGCGGCTCACCCCGCACGGCCTTTTCCCGGAGCCCGCCGGTCACGGAGCCGTGTCGTCGGGGATCGACGGTGTCGCGCCGCGGGGATGGCCGAGCGCGGTGACGCCGAGCACGATCTCGGACATGGGGTCGCAGCCGACGAGCGCCTCGAGTTCCTCGTCGCGGAAGGCGACGACGCCGCCGGCGACCGTCAGGATGGTCGCCAGGTCGTCGAGATCGACGGGCTTGCCGAGGTAGGCACGCGTCGAGCGCCGTCTCCACAGGGCGTCGATCAGGCGCGGGTGGGGCCAGCCGGCGTCACCGGGAGGCCGCTTGCCGAGCGCGACCAGGGGCCGGCGGTCGGCTTGAACTTCTCAGCATGGGTATCCCCGCCGCCGCCAGGCGCAGGGAGATGTGGTCGGCCTCACGGTCGTCGGCACGCGTGAGGATCAGGACGCACGGTATGCAGTCGTCGTCGTACCGCGCGGGCCGGCCCACGAGCGACTGGAAATCGAGGGACTGCGCGGACAGCGTGGACAGCGCGGTCCTGAACGTCTGCCTTCTCAGCAGAAGGGGGAGATGATCTCCGCCATCAACGGCTCCGTTCACGAAGCGCGTGCGGGCCGACGGGAGTCCCGCCGGCCCGCACGCCCGGATTCAGGGTGCTCGGATTCCGCTACGGCCTCAGCAGTGCGTCTTCGAGCACGGGCGCATGAAGGTGGTGAGGTACCTGCTCGCGTAGGCCGTGAACGTGGCGTTCTCCACGGTGGCCCACTCCTCGAGCAGCTCCCGCCCCTCGCTGTCGGAGATCTCCAGTACCTGCTTGGCCATGTCCTGCACCGTCATCGAGGTACGGGGCGGAGGGGCACGGCGGGGCGGCCCTGATGGGGTCGGCGGCCCGGGGCGGATCCGGTGTTCGTACGCGGGCGGGCGTCCTGGGCCGACGCGCGTCCCAGGACCGTGGACACCGGCGGACGACCTCGGACCTGCGCCGGCTCAGGAGGCGCGTTTGTCCTCGATGTGGACGACGGTCAGGTCGTGGCCGTCCCGCTCGCGCTTGCCGCGGCCGAAGAGGCCGACCGTGAGGTCGTCGTGGTTCTCCAGCTCACCGGGATCGACATAGGTGAGGATGTCCGGGTGATGGCCGGTCACGGCCCAGCCGGGTGCGTCGTCCAGGTCGACGGTGGTGAAGTCTCCAGCCGATGTGCCCACGCGGACGGGGCCGTACTCCCTCAGGAGGGAGGTCGCCTGCTGTGCGAGATCCTCGACCGGTTCCATCAGGATCACGCAGGTTCCATGGGCGAACAGTACCCAGGACTTGGCGGGGTCCAGCAGGCGACGCCAGGTCTCGATCGCGGCCGTTCGGTTCATGCGGGGCAGCGTAGCCGCCGACGACGACAAACCCGGAAGAACGACGGCTCACGCCCAAGCCACCAAATACCGATGTCCCAGGGGTACGCCTCGGCAGCGTCCTGAGAGCCGGCCTGCTCATCGTGCTCACTTCGGTGGCCGCGCGACCATCGCGCTTTTCCATCGAGCGTTCAGGGTCGAGGTGGTGAATCTGTTGACGTCGCCTCGGCGAGGTTGCCTCGGTGGTCTGGTATTCGGCAGGTATGTCCGAGTAATTGCCCTGTTGTGCGCGCCGGGCCAGGATCGCTCGCATGAGCGTCTTCTGTGAGTACTATCGGGCCGCGGATCGTGCGGCGGCGATGGTCCAACCGGACCTTTCCCGTGTGATCGACGATCCTGAGTACGGAGTCGCCGGTTTCGACGCCGTGGAGACCAAATGGATCGACCCTCAGGTGATCCTGGGCCGGCTCGTGGCGTTCATCGGCGATGTCGACTTCTTTCTCGGCCTGGTCGATGCGGTTCCCCTGTACCCCTCGTATCCCGATCCGGCCCCGCAGACCGACGAGGAATGGGATGCCCTGCCCGAGGACTCCCCCTACCTGGGCGGGGCGGCAATCTACGAGTTGCCGGTGAACGCGCGCGACATCCTCGCCGGCGCGGACGACTCGTCCCTGCCCGCGGCGGCGGAACGCTGGACGAAGATCGAGGAGTTCTCTTTCCACTCCTCGGACGACAGGGAGTACCTGCTGTCCCTGGTCAGGGATCTTGTCGGGCTGGCTCGCCGAGCGAAGGAGCACGACCAGCTGCTCTACTGCTGGATGTTCGTCTGACCGAGGTGGTCACCGGAAGGGTCCGGCCTCCACCGTCTGAGCATGGCAGGACGCTCCCGACAAGCCCGGTGCCCTTCCCTGCGGATCGGAAGATCAGGGGTTCGAGTCCTCCCGGCCGCGCGGCACGTTAAAGGCTCTGCGGGATCACCTGCCTTGCCCGGTCCGCTTCGGCGGCGGACGGAACGGCGCGCTGTGGCTCCCGCCCGGGATCCGGATCGTGGCGGCCACCAACCCGCGCTCCTCAGCGGCCGACGGCTGGGAGCTGAGCGCGCCCCTGGCCAACCGGTTCGTCCACCTGCGGTGGGTTCACGACCACGACGTCGTGGTACGCGGCCTCGGCGGGACCTGGCCGCGGGCATCGCTGCCACGGCTCGACCCGGATCGCCTTCCGGGACGCGGTCCGGTTCCGGGTGGCGGAGGGCATCAACGCCCGCCCCGGGAACACCCCGAAGGGGTGGCGGCGGTGGGCGGAGGAGGCGTTCCACCCGCCACAGCCGTGGCGGGAACTGCTCGGCTCGGCGATTCGCGCGGCGGCCTCGGGGCCGGGCGCGGGAGAGGACCACCTCTACGGCCGGCCGTCGCGTCGGTCCGCCTGCCTGCCCGGCGTCGTCCTGCCGAGCCTGCGGCGCAGACCGCCGCGGGTCTCGGTGATCATCGACACCTCGGGGTCGGTCAGCGACGCCGAACCGGGGAGCGCGCTTCTGGAGGTCACCGCGATCGTCCGGGCCGTGGGCGGCCGGCGCGACCTGGTCGGCGTGCTGTCGTGCGACGCGGCGGTCCGGGCCGTGGGCCCGCTGTGCCGCGCCGAGGGGATCTCCCTGGTGGGCGGTGGCGGGACGGACCTGCGGACGGGTTTCACCGGGGCACTGCGGACGAGGCCGCGGCCCGACGTCATCGTGGTCCTGACCGGCGGCCAGACCCCCTGGCCGGACGAGCGGCCCCCCTGCCGGACGGTGGTGGGACTGTTCCGCCGGAGTGACCTGTCCGGGTCGTGGGACGAGGACGATCCCGACCACGTGCCGGACGCACCGCCCGAATGGGCGCGGGTGGTCGTCATCGGGTAGCCGTCCCGTCCGGCCGGCCACCGGACGCGGGGCGGGACGTGTACCGGCAGGGGCCGGTCGACGGTCCCGGCATGTCCCGGTCCGTGCGTCCCGCTCGCCGTCGGATCGCCTGTCAGGCGGCGTGTACGCCTGTACGGGACCCCGTCGAACAGGCTGACAACACGATCTTCTTGTGGACAGGGGGTGCGATCCGGAACCGTGGACCCCGCCACGGAGCCGGACCGGTGACCGTCACCCGGGCCCGAACGGGCTCGCCGGCCGTGGCCCGGACGACGCCCCCGAGGTGACCATCCGCACCCGGGAGGAGGGTTCGGCGTCGCCGATCCTCCGAGGCCCGGACCGCACGGACACAGGGAGAACACCATGAGAACGCGCAACAGGATCCTCACCGCGGCGGCCGTCGCGATGGTGCTCGGCGGGACGGTGCTGAGCGCCGTCCCGCCCGCCTCGGCGGCCGGTCGTAACGGCGTGTGCGAGGCCGGTGAGTTCTGCTACTACTTCAACAGCAACAACCAGGGATCGGTCTCCGACTTCTCCGGATCGGTCGGTGACTACGGCACCAGGCAGCCTTCCTGCTTCGACTACAAGGGACCGGGCAACGGCAAGGGCAAGTGCGTCAAGAACGCCGCCGCCTCGGTGTGGAACCGCACCTCCGCGACCGTCCGTGTCCATTTCAACAGCAACTACGGCGGCAGCGTCCATCAGGACTTCGCAGCCGGGGCCCGGGGCAACCTCAAACCGGGCCTGAAGAACCAGAACGCCTCCCACCGGCTCCTGAGCTCCGCACCGCCGCCGACCTCGACGCGCGTCAACATGACGTACGCGCTGTACAAGGCCGGTGGAGGCCGCATCAGCTGTGGCTTCGACGGTTACCGGAACACGCCCGGCAAGCATGAGGGCATCGACTTCACCCGCAGGGTCGGCGCGCCCGTCCACGCCCTGGTGAGCGGTCAGGTCATCAACGTCGCGCGCGGACGCAACGGCCGCTCGGGGCTCTCCACGATCGCCGTCTACCACGCCTCCCTGAAGAAGACGATCATCTACCTGCACGTCGCTCCGCAGTCGTCCCTGCGCGTGGGCCAGCAGATCGCGCGCGGCCAGCTCATCGGGACCGAGGCGTGGCGCGGGGTGTCGTCCAGCGGGGCCGCCCACACCCACGTCGAGATGCGTCCCGGATGGCACAAGCGCGCCACCAGGAGCGTCGGCGACTACACGCTGCTCAACCCGAACCCGGCCTCGTTCTGGATCTCCCAGGGCTACAACCTCCGCTGACACACCGCGGCCCATGATGAGAAGGAGGGCGACCATGTCCCCACGAACCGCACGGCCGGTCCCGCGGCTCGCCGCGGCGGCCGTCGCGATGGTGCTCGGCGGGACGGTGCTGAGCGCCGTCCCGCCCGCCTCGGCGGCCGGTCGTAACGGCGTGTGCGAGGCCGGTGAGTTCTGCTACTACTTCAACAGCAACAACCAGGGATCGGTCTCCGACTTCTCCGGATCGGTCGGTGACTACGGCACCAGGCAGCCTTCCTGCTTCGACTACAAGGGACCGGGCAACGGCAAGGGCAAGTGCGTCAAGAACGCCGCCGCCTCGGTGTGGAACCGCACCTCCGCGACCGTCCGTGTCCATTTCAACAGCAACTACGGCGGCAGCGTCCATCAGGACTTCGCAGCCGGGGCCCGGGGCAACCTCAAACCGGGCCTGAAGAACCAGAACGCCTCCCACCGGCTCCTGAGCTCCGCACCGCCGACCGGGTGCAAGACCGACGGCACGCACCGCAGGCCGCCCACGACGATCCTCGTCTACCGCACCTCCCTCGACCGCGTGGAGCGGGTGGCGTTCAAGACCTACATCAAGAACGTCCTGCCGAACGAGTGGCCGTCGTACTGGCCGAGGGAGTCCCTGAAGGCCGGGGCGATCGCCGTCAAGAACTTCGGCTGGTACTGGGCGCTGAGGTCGGCGAGCAAGACGCCGAACGGCCGGTGCTACGACGTCGCCGACACCACGGCCAGCCAGGTGTACAGGCCGGGCTCGGCGACGGCGGCGACGAACGCCGCGGTGGACGCGACGTGGGGCACCCGGATGACGCGCGGCGGGAAGATCTTCAAGGCCCAGTACTGCTCAACGACGACGTCGTGCCGCCACTGGGTCACCGGCGACTGGATGTCGCAGAACGGCTCTCGCGACAAGGCCAGGGCGGGGTGGAGCTTCTCCAGGATCCTTCGGGCCTACTACAGGGGGATCGCCCTGACCCGCTGACCCCCTCGGCCTGGCCCCTCGATCCCTCGGTCCCCGCGGCCTGACCCCCTGATCCCCTGATCCCTTGCCCCCCGCGGACCGTCCGCCCCCGGTTCCCCGTCGTGTGACGCACGGCGGGGAACAGGCGTCACTCGACGACGACCTGGAAGTTGAGCGGCCGGCCTCCGGGGAACGCGACCCGCCCCGCACCGTCCATCATCTTGAACCGCACGTAGCAGAAGCCCCGGTTCCCCGGCGCGGTGACGTCGGTCCGGACGTCGACCGTCTTCCCGGGACGCGTGTCCTTGATCGGAACATCCGAGGCGGTCCGGCACTGGTCGGGCTGCTGCGGGTCGAGGCGGTGCAGCGAGTACCCCTTCCACGGCACGGTCCCGGCGTTCTTGAGCCGCCACACCTTGGTCCTGGTCTGGCCGGGGCCGACGCGCGTGCAGTCGGGGAGCGTGATGTCCCCGATGAACACCGCCGAGTCCCCCTTGTGCGCGGGCGGGCCCCACGGCGGGTTGGCCGCGCGTACCGGGCAGTCGGCCGCCGACAACGAGGTCTTCGACGGGCCCGGGGACGGGCTCGGGCCGTGCCCGCCGGTCCCGGGGTCGCGATCGACGGCGGCCGTGATCAGGGCCGCCGCCCCCATGCCGACGACCGCCGCCGCGAGCGCGGCCGCGGCCAGGTGGGCCGTCCGGAACCGCCCCCGGCCGCCCGGCGCGGGAGGGGCCGGCAGGACGTCGCCCGGACCCTCACCGGGTGGTGGTGGCGGTGTGGGCGGTGGGGGCGCGGGTGCCGGGGGCTCACCGGCGAGCCGTGGCGTCTGCGACCCCATGGCGGTGTGCGCGGTACGACCTTCCTCGACGTCCGGAGCGGCACCTGGAGCGGCGCCCGGAGCGGCGGCTGCGGGCTCACCGGGAGCGGCCGCCGGGGTGTCCGCGCGGACCGGAGGATCTCCGGTGCCCGCCGATCTGACCGCGAGGTTCGCCCTCTCCCAGCGTTCGCGGTACGCGGCCGGGTCCGCGCCGCAGGCCCTGACGAACTCGACGGTGGTCTCCCAGCTCGGGAGCCGGTTGCCCTTCGTGGCCTCGTGCAATGTCGTGTGCGAGATCGCCCCCGACCTGCCGGACATTTCCCGGAAAGGTGGGTTTCCGACGGATTTGCGAAGTTCGCGCAACGTCGCCGCGAAGTCCTCGATCGTCTCCGTCCGTACAGGCATGTCGTCCACCGGGTGAAGCTAACAGCGCCCGCGGTGTTTACTCAACCTCGAACCCACGGTGGCGGACGGAGTAAGGCGATCCGGTATCGGTGCGGCAAACCCGGATGAACTACGGAGAGACCGCCGTCTGAATTGCGCTGACGCCGACCGGACGGCTTCGAGCCGGTGGGCGCCTTCCGACGGAATGTGACGGCTCTCCGGTCGGCCCGTCGTGAACGCCCGCCCCGCCGGTCACGGCCGGTATGAGGAATGGCCCACTCAGGAATGAGTAGTCATTGCTCTGCTTCCCGGATTCCGCGGCTGCCAGAGTTTCTCCTGCCGAAAGAGATCCATTTCGAAGGGGATGATGAGAATGAGGCTCCGTACCGTTTCCGCGGGACTCGCCGTCGCGGCCGTGGCGGTGACGGCCGCCGGGGGCCCGGTGAACGCGCACCGGTGACGAGACGCGCGCGACGGCGTCCGGGTCGAGCATGGCCTGCCGCAGCGACCCGGCCCAGAACTCCAGGGTGCCGGGCACGTTCCTGGGGAAGTCGACGAAGTACATCCGACCCGTCGTGGTGCGCCACGGTCGGCACGACACAAGCGCGAGCGGTCCGCGCCTGGCGAGTACCGCGTCATCGGGGCGGGCTGAACGCGTCGCGCTTGATGCCGCCGATGAAGGTGTCCAACGGCACGGGAGGCCCGCGTCGCCCGGAGCGTCCCCGCCGTGGCGGAGGAGGTGACCATGGTCGTCCGGGAGCTGCCGGGCAACGCGGCCGTGCACGGGAAGGCGCCGAGCGCGCTGTCGCCGCACCGGCACGGGCGAGGCGTGTGCCGTGGAGGTGACGTGTTCTTACGGACCTCTTACGCAGTCTCTCCGGCTCGTGACCCGCCGGGAGGTTATGACGATCATGTGATGCACAGAGATCACGAGAAATGAGGATTCATGGTGAGCCCCCTCCGACCATCACGTCTTCTCGTCGCGCTCCCCTTGAGCGGCATGGTCCTGGCATTGATCGGGACCCTCCCCGCCGCTTCGGCCGACACGTCCCCCGGGCCTCCCGTCGAGTCCGTCCTCGCCCCGGCATTCCAGCCGGCGCGAGAAGCGAGTCCGACGTGGTCGCCCGCCCCGAGCGCGACACCGACGCCCACCCCCGCTCCCACCGCCTCCGGGTGGCAGGTGACATCCGGTCCGGAACTACCGATGAACAGCAGTCTTGTGGACGTCGCCGCCCTCGACGCGAACCACGCCTGGGCCGTCGGTCATCAGGGGGCGACATACAGCGGCCCAACTCCCGAGCGGCCGTACGCGTTGCTGAGCTGGGACGGGGCGAGGTGGACGGAGCAGACACTCCCCGACAGGCCCTGGAACCTGGAGGCCGTCAGCGCGTCGAGCGAGGACAACGTCTGGGTCCTCGGAAAGACCGAGGGCTACTTCTCCTACGCCGCACGCTGGGACGGCAACGCCTGGCGTACCTTCATTCCCTTCCCCGACGACCAGTACGTGGGCCTGAACGACGTCGCCGCCACGGGGCGGGACCACGCCTGGATGGTCGGGGGCTCGACCGGCCGCCCCTTCATCGCCGAATGGGACGGCCAGGAGTTCAAGGCGGTGTTCACCGGTACCGACACCGGCCCCGGGTCCGCACGCCTGATGGCCGTGACCGCCGAGGGGAGGTCCGACGCCTGGGCCGTGGGCCGCACCAACGACAGACCGCTCATCATGCGCTGGGACGGCGCCTCCTGGCGTGAGACCCCTACCCCCTCCATCCCCGGAGGCGAACTCTGGGGCGTTCACAGGGTCTCGGCGAACGACGTGTGGGCGGTGGGCTCGATAGACCGTGAAAGCCTCACCCCCAAGCCGCTTCTCCTGCACTGGAACGGCGTCAGGTGGCGATCGGTCACGTCTCCGATCAGCGCGGGAGCGCTCTACGGCATCACCGGGGACGCATCAGGACGCCTCTGGGTGAGCAGCTACAACAGGGAGGACTCCACGTTCCTCCGTTATGTGAACGGCCGGTGGACGACCGTGGCCGCACCCCGGATGTTCGATCACTCGCCCTACATCCGGAACCTCGTGAGTGTTCCCGGCACCACGGCCACCTGGGCGGTCGGAAACGTGGCCCACCCCGGCGGCTGGCCGTACGAGTACGTGATCACGCGTCACGGTTCACTCCGCTAGAGGCGGCCGGGCGGGATGACGAAGCCCTCCTCCGCCGTCCGGCCGGCACGGCCGGTTCGTTCTCGACGATGAGGACGACGAAAGGGTGAGGACCGGCCCGGTACGCTCCCGGAAGGGCGCACCGGGCCGGTATCGCCGATGTCCGGCGGGCGGCCGGGGTGGACAGTGGTGGGCGATGAGGTCCGGTGAGGGCGAGGTCCCCGGGCACGGCGTCGTGGTGCTGACCAGGCGGCCGGCGCGGGAGCGTGAGGTCCGCTGGGACGAGGAGAACCTCGGGCCGTGGGCGGAGGAGATCGACGGCAGCGACGTCGTGGTCAACCCGGCCGGTCGCAGCGTCGACTGCCGCTACACCCCCGCCAACCTGAGGGCCATGATGGACTCGCGCGTGCACTCCACCCGGGTCGTGGGCGAGGCGATCGCGGCCGCCGCCCGGCCGCCCCGGGTCTGGCTGCAGATGAGCACCGCCACCGTCTACGCCCATCGATTCGACGCCCCCAACGACGAGGCGACCGGCGTGCTCGGCGGCACCGAACCCGGCGTCCCGCGCTACTGGGCCTACAGCGTCGAGATCGCGAAGGCGTGGGAGCGGGAACAGGAACGGGCCGACACCCCGCACACGCGCAAGGTCGCGCTGCGCACCGCCATGGTGATGAGTCCCGACCGCGGCGGTGTCTTCGACGTCCTGTCGCGGATGGCTCGGCTCGGCCTCGGCGGCCCGGTCGCGGGCGGCGCGCAGTACATGTCCTGGATCCACGACCGCGACCTCGTCCGCGTCGTCGAGTTCCTGGCCGGCCGGGACGACCTCGCCGGGCCGGTGAACCTCGCCGCCCCCGAGCCCCTGCCGCAGCGTGCGTTCATGCGCGTGCTGCGCGCCGCGTGGGGTGCCCGCATCGGCCTGCCCGTGACGAGGTGGATGGCCGAGATCGGCGCGTTCGCGCTGCGCTCGGACACCGAACTCCTGCTGAAGAGCCGCCGGGTCGTCCCCGGCCGCCTGCTCGAGGCGGGCTTCGCCTTCGGCCACCCCCGGTGGCCGGAGGCCGCCGACGACCTCGTGCGACGGGTGCGCGGAGGGGGCGACGCCGCGGGGTGAGCGTCCCGGCACTCCCGCAGGCGGCTTCTTTCCCGCTTCTTATCCGCTTCTTTTCCGCGTGCCGCGTGCCGCGTGCCGCGTGCCGCGTGCCGCGGTTCGACGGCCGGTGCGGGCCCGGGCCCGGGTGCGGGTGATCGAGGAACTGTCGGTGGGGTCTGTCAGGCTGGCGGGCGATCGGTTCGACGATTCCGCCCCCGCGCACGGAACCCCGGAACCCCGGAAACCCGCAGGACGGGTCACCGGCCCGTGCCCCCATCAAGGAAGAGGCCCATGCTCACCACCCGTTATGTCCCCGGCGCCCCCAACTGGATCGACCTGGGCACGCCCGACGTCGAGGCCGCAGCCGCCTTCTACGGTTCCCTGCTCGGCTGGAACTTCCGGTCGGCCGGTCCGCAGGCGGGCGGCTACGGCTTCTTCGAGCTCGACGGCAAGGTCGTCGCCGCCGTCGGGCCGCTCACCCAGGAGGGGGCGGTTCCGGCGTGGACGCCGTACTTCCACACCGCCGACGCCGACGCCACGGCCAAGGCGGTCGAGCAGGCGGGCGGGACCGTGCGCATCGCGCCGGACGACGTCTTCGACAAGGGCAGGATGGCCGCGTTCACCGATCCCGGCGGTGCGGAGTTCGCCGTCTGGCAGCCGGGCACCACCAAGGGTCTGGACCTCGTCACCGAGAACGGCTCCCTGGCCTGGCTGGAGCTGTACGTCCCTGAGCTGAACGTCGTCCGTCCCTTCTACCAGGCCGTCTTCGGCTGGAAGGTCCAGGACATCGCGTTCGGCGACATGCCGTACCTGCTGCTGTCGACCGCCGGTGACGACAGCCAGGACCTGGGAGGCGTCATGGCGCTCCAGGAGGGGGACAGACCGCACTGGCTGTCCTACTTCGAGGTGGCCGACTGTGACGCGTCCGTCGCCCGGGTGCGGGAGCTCGGCGGCGGCCTTGTCGCACCCGCCGTGGACATCGAGGACGTCGGACGTTTCGCCGTGCTCTCCGACCCCCACGGCGCGCGCTTCGCCGTCATCGCCAGCGTCGGCTGACACCGACGACGTGAACGACCGTCCCCGGCGAGGTCCGGCTCGTCGGGTGACCGGCCCCGGATCCCGGACCGGTGCGGGAGTGCCCGGCCGCTCCGCGTGAGGCGGCCGGGTCGCCGCCCGTGGCGGTCAGCCGGGGCAGGCTTCGCGGCATGCGCCGAAGCGGCCTTCGTCCGGCCGGGTGAAGCCGGTCTCCGGTGTGCCCCGTAACGCCTCGGTCATCGTCTCCCTCCAGATCGGGCCGGGAATCGACGCGCCGTCCACCCGCTCGTAGTGCCGACCGCCGACGGTGACGTCCAGCAGCGCGTGCTTGAACGCGCCGCGCGGGTCGCCGAGGCTGACGGCCGAGGCCAGGGCGGGGGTGTAGCCGGCGTACCAGGCCGCGATGTAGCCGTCGGACGTGCCCGGCATGCCTGCCGCCTCACGGCCGACGCCCTGCGGCACGCTCCCCGCCAGGGCGTCCGACAGCACCGCGGTGACCGCGTCGGCGACCGCCGGGTCCAGGACCTCCCGGCACCGCGGCGGGAAGGAACGTGGCGTCCCCGAGGCGTCGCGGATCTCCGTGATCACCGTCGGCTCGCAGAAGCGGCCGCGGGCGGCGAGGGTCGCGTAGGAGTTCGCCACCGAGACGGGGTCCGTCTCGTTGATGCCGAGCGTGAACGTCTCGAACTCCCGCAGCGGACGGCCGTCGGTACGCCGGAGCCCGAGCCGTTCGGCCGTCCGGACGGTCTCGCACAGGCCGACCCTCTCCTCCAGGCGCATGAAGAAGGTGTTCACCGCCTCCGCGGTGCCCGACCGCAGGGTGACGAAGCGCTCCCCCTTCCTCTCCCGGTTGACGATGGAGTGGGCCGGATCGGCGACCTGCTGATCCGCGCAGTTCCTGAACGACGAGAGGCTCGGGGCCCGGTACTCGTCCGAGACGAGGAGGCCGTCGTCGAAGCGCAGACCGGCGGCGAAGGCCGCGGCCAGGGTGTACGGCATCGCCGTCGTGCCCTGCTGGAAGCCCGGCACGTCGCCGTTCCCGCTGCTGGTCACCATGGCCCTGATCGCGCCCTTCCCTGGGACGATCATGACCTGGGCGGCGACCTGGGGGTCGTCGCGGTGGACGCGGGCATCGACGGCCCGCTGGGCCGCCCGCTGGAGCCGCTGGTCGATCGTCGTGCGGATCGTCAGGCCGCTTCGGGCGGGCAGTCCCGGGTCCACGGCGGCGAGTTCTCGCCCGACGTACCGGCAGAGGTAGGGGTGCCCGCTGTTCGCGCAGTCGCCCGAGAACTCCTCGATGACGGCGCCCTCGACGTCCAGCAGCACGCTTTTCCGGGCCGCCGGGGGGACAGGGGCGGCGGAGGGGGAGACCGGGGGCGTGGCGGTGGAGGCCGAGGCCACGCGGTTCACCTCCGCGCCGTCGTCCGCCGGAGTTCGCAACACCAGGAGAACGGCGACCAGCGCGCCCACGACGGCGACGCTCAGGAGAACCAGCAATGCCTTCATCGTCGCCCCTTGATATGTCCCGCAATATACGCAGATCATCCTGGAAATGCATGACATGGGCAAACAGATGAAAATATCGGTGGTTTTAGGGACATGAATGCGGCGGGTTTCCGGACGGGCGGGATAGGTCCCTGTGAAGGGTCCTTCCCGGGCCTTTCATATCCCCGGGCAGTCGTTTCCGGATTGGTGCGGATCCGGTCCCTTCATGGGGAGGATCGCCGTCCGGGACGCCGGGCCCGGAAGCCGCCGTCCGCGACGCCGCCGGTGAGGACGCCACCGGCGAGGAGGTGCCACCGGTGAGGGGGCGCCGCGGGTCAGGTCTTCCGCCGCGGGTCAGGTCTTCTCGGGACGGATGCCCAGCTCCTCGGCGACGTGCTTCACGTGCTCGTCGCCCATGCCGTGGCGGAAGGTCTTGACGGCCAGCTCCGAGGGGTCGTGGAAACCGAGCGCCTGCAGTGCCTCGACCGCCTGCGTGGCCAGCGGCCCGATGTCCGCCCAGACGACCGGCCTGCCGATCGTCCAGTTGACCGATCTCGCGCCGGCCGTCTCGGGCGTCCAGCCGAGCTCGAACAGCCGCCGCTCGCGGTCGTTGCCGGGGGCGTCCCGATCCGGGAGCTCCCCCGACACCGGCCGGTAGTCGAGCGCGCCGGTGTCCATGAAGCCGAGACGATCGCTCATGAACTGCACCCCGCCGCGATCTCTGTCGGTCAGGATCACGGCGCTGTCGGTGGGGAGGGTCTGCAGCACCCAGTCCAGGCGCCGTCGCAGGTCCTCCCAGTCGGTGCACAGGGCGGGAGCGCCGGTGGCCGTGGGCCGCTCGTCGCGATCCCTGAAACGGAACGGGGCGTCGAGGGGGCCGTCCTCGCCCCACGTCCAGCAGCGCAGCCGCTCCGGCGGCACGGCGAGCACGTCGCGCAACGCGCCGATGACGGCCTCGGCGCGACCCAGGAGGAACTCCACGTCCCTCTCGTACCAGGTCCAGCCGACGGTCCAGGTGGGACGGATCTGCGAGGTCCCGGTGGCCTCCAGTCTCCAGCCCAGCGCGTGAAGCCGCTCCCGCTGGACGTCGGAGAGCCCGCGCGCCTCGAAGATCTCCGCGCAGACGTACCTGTCCATGAACTTGCTCAGGATGACGTACGTCCTGGTCGCCGGGTCGCCCAGGCGTATGCGGTCACCCGGCACGTTGGAGCCGTCCAGGTACTGGACGATCCACGGGGGAGCCGCCCCGACCTCACCGTGGTAGGGCTTAGCGAGGACGTCCCAGGCCGAACCCCGCGGGTCGTCGCCGCGGCCCTCGGAACCGTGAGTGTGCGCGTTCATTCGATACGTCCAACGGGCTCGTACGGGAAAGATCTTCCGCCCGATGCTACCGGCCGGGGTGGTACGTGCCGACCGGGCGGACATGATGTGGAACCTCCGGGTCCGGCCGTATCGTGGGGCGCCGCGGCGCAGGTCGTGTGACGGCTGGCCGGCCGGGCGGGCACCGTGAGGGCGTGACGAGGAGGTTCCATGTCGGAGGGGCCGGTGGCCGTGGCCGCCCGGAACAACGCGGAATGGTGCGACCTCGTGTGCCGCGGTCACGGCCTGCCCGGTGAGTTCGGCCCCGGGTTCTGGGTGAACCGGCGTCACCGCCTGGCGTACTACCCGAGCCTGGTCACACTGTCGCCGCGGACGAGCGCGCAGGACGTCGTCCGGGCCCTCGGCGCTCCCGTGCCGGGGACCGGGGTGAAGGACAGCTTCGCGGCCCTCGACCTCGGCCCGGCCGGGTACGAGCCGCTGTTCGAGGCGACCTGGATCCATCGTCCGGCGGGACGTGACCGGCCCGCCGGAGGCCCCCTGAGCTGGGAGGAGGTCACCTCCGCGGAGGAACTCGACGCCTGGAGGTCCGCCTGTGCGGACGAGGCCGCCGACGTCTTCCTGCCGAGCCTGCTGGAGAGCCCGGAGTGCAGGGTCGTCGCCGGTCGCATCCGCGGGTGCGTCGTCGCGGGCGCGATGGTGAACCTGTCCGGGCGGGCCGTCGGGGTCTCCAACGTGTTCTGCGGTGAGCGGGACCCCGACGAGGTGTGGGGCGGCCTGCTGGACGCGGCGGCCCGGATCGCCCCCGACCGGCCGGTGGTGGGGTACGAGCGGGACGGCGCGCTGCGCGCCGCGATCCACAACGGCTGCCGGCCGATCGGGCCCCTGCGGGTGTGGGTCCTCCCGGCCGGCGGGTGACGCCGGTACGGGAGATTCCGGCTCCGGGTAGGGACCCTCAGACGTCCCGCCGGGAGAAGGCCGTCCAGGAGGTCGCGGTGAGCAGGAGCGCCCAGGCGGTGAGGACGAGCAGACCACCGGTCCGGCCGAGGGAGGTGCCCGGGTCGTCCGCCGTGCCGAGGAGATCGAGGGCCGCCTCGTGAGGGAGGAGCCTCACCAGCTCCGGCAGGCCTGCCCGCAGCAGTGGCGAGATGAGGACCGGCGTGACGACGAGCACGGTCAGCGGGATGACGACGCTCCTCGTGACGACGGCGAGGCCATGGGCGATCAGGCCGAGCAGGAGGTGGACGCCCAGGAGCGCCGCGAGGTCACGGGCCGCGGCACCGGCCCCGAGGTGCCCGCCGGTGACCTGCGGGACGTACCGGACGAGGTGGGCCGGAAGGATCGCGGGGACCGTCGCGAGCAGGACGGCCACCGTGGTCGCGGCGAGCCGGGCGGCCTGGAGCCGGTTCCGGCCGGGGACGGCGGCCAGGCTGACGCGGATCTGCCCGGTGCGGTACTCGCCGCCCGCGGTGTGGACGGCGATCGCGACGAGGACGTAGGCCGGGGACAGCATGAGCGTGCCCAGCCGCTCGATCGCGACCGGCCCGTCCTGACCGGCGATCCGCACGGCGTCCGTGGTGGCCAGGACGGAGAGGACGAGGTTCGCGGCCGACGCGAGGGCCAGGGCGATCCAGGTGGCGGGAAGGGTACGGATCTTGAGGAGCTCCGAGGCCAGCACGTCGCCGAACCGTGGGGCGCGGGTGGTCCGCGAAGCCTCTCCGGGCCGGAGGAGCGCACCGGGCCTTCCGAACCCGGCGGACCCGCCGGGTCTTCCGGGATCGCCGGGCCCGTCGGTCCTGACGGTCCTCCCGGTGCTCATCGCGCGTCCCTCCTGCCGAGCGTGATCCCGGCGATGAGCGTGGTCACCAGAACCCAGCCGACGAGCACGAGCAGGCCGTGTACCGGCCCGGCGCTGAGATGGTTCGCCCCGGCGTCCAGCAGCAGGTTCCGCCCGGCACCGGCCGGGAGGAACGCGTCCAGGCCCGGCCCGGTCCGATCCGGTGATCGCATCATGGTGAGGGCGAGCAGGACGACGGTGACGACGATGCCGATCAGGGTGCTCCGGGCGATGACGGTGATCGCGAAACCCGTCAGCGAGAACAGCACCGCGAAGACGACGAACCTCCCCTGGCCGAGGAACGCGTCGCCGGTCAGGAGCAGACCCGGGTTCCAGTCCTTGACGGCGGCGTACGTGAACGCGGTGCTGATCCCCGCGATCAGGACCGCCACGGCGAGCAGGTACGCGGTGGTCGCGAGGATCTTCGCGGCCAGCAGCCGGCCCCTGCGCGGGACCGCGAGCACGGTCAGCCCGAGCTGGTGCGAGCGGAACTCCTGCCCGGCGATCACCGCGGCGGGGATCGGCAGGAACACGCCGATCTGCAGGGAGGCCGCGACGAGCATGTCGAGGATCGCCTCGGTCGCCGGCCGGGGGTCGCCGATGAAGATCTCGATGATGCCGCCGGGGGTGATGTTCGCCACCGCCTCGGCGTAGAGCCCGGCCGAGGCGGACATGACCAGCACGTCGAGGGCGAGGATGATCCCGGTGACGATCCACACGCCCGGCAGGGTGAGGATCTTGGACAGTTCCGCCCGGGTCGCGTGCAGCACGGCGCCCGCCGTCCCGCTCCGGGACGGCCGGCCGGTGGGCGCGGGGGACGTGCGCGGCACGGCGCTCACCGTCCCGGTCCCGGGCGGTCGCCGGTGAGCGCGAAGAACGCCGCCTCCAGCGACGGGTGCCCCGCGGTCACCTCGGCGACGGGGCCCTGGGCGACGACGCGGCCGTGGTCGATGACGACCACGTCGTCGGCGGTGCCGGCCATCTCCGCCATCAGGTGGCTGGACAGCAGCACGGTGCGGCCGGACGCGGCGTGGTCGCGCAGGAGGGTGCGGATCCAGCGGATCCCCTCCGGGTCCAGCCCGTTCGCGGGTTCGTCGAGGACGAGGATCTCCGGGTCGCCGAGCAGCGCCACGGCGATGCCGAGCCGCTGCCCCATCCCCAGCGAGTACTTCCTCACCCGCTGCCGGGCGACGTCGGCCAGGCCCACGACGTCGAGCACCTCGTCGACCCTGCGCCGGGGTATCCCGTTGGACCGGGCGACCCAGGCGAGGTGGTCGACGGCCCGGCGCTCGGGCACCGGGCCCGCCCCGTCGAGCAGCGCCCCGACGGTGCGCAGCGGGTACTCCAGGTCGCGGTACCGCTTCCCGTTGATCGACGCGGTGCCGCTCGTCGCCGCGTCCAGGCCCAGCAGGATGCGCAGCGTGCTGGACTTGCCGGCTCCGTTCGGGCCGAGAAAACCGGTGACCCGGCCGGGACGCGCGGTGAAGCCGACGTCGTCGACGGCCACCTTGTCCCCGTACCGCTTGCTGAGCCGAACAACCTCGATCATCGCCTGCCTCGCCGTTTCGCCGTCTCGTCGGATGGACGGCTTCAGCCTGCGGCGCGAGGACCCCGGCCCGCGTCACCCGAAAGTAGACACCTGCCGGACCGGCACCGGCGGGACCGCTCCCGGCGGTGTGCGGTCACCCGCTCCGCGGCTCGTGCAGCAGCCCCGCCTCGTAGGCGAGCACGGCCAGGTGCGTGCGGTCGTTCACGCCGAGCTTGGCGAACATGCGCCGCAGGTACGTGCGGACCGTCTCCACGCTCAGGAACAGCTCGTCGGCGATCTGCTGGTTCGTGTACCCGCGCGCGACGAACCGGACGACCTGCACCTCCCGCTCGGAGAGCACCTGGCCGGCGAACGCGTGCCCGCGCTCGGGCCGGTGCGGCGCGAACCGCCGCAGGAGCCTCGCGGTGACCTCCGGGGCGAGGACGGCGTTGCCCGCCCGTACGGTACGGACCGCCTGGAGCACCTCCGGAGGGGAGGCGTTCTTCAGCAGGAACCCCGACGCCCCGAGCGTCAGCGCCTCGTACACGTACTCGTCGAGATCGAAGGTCGTCAGCATGATCACCCGGGTGCTCGTGTCCCGCAGGATGCGACGCGCCGCCTCCAGCCCGTCGGTGCCCGGCATCTGCACGTCGAGCAGCGCCACCGCCGGTCTCAGCGCCCCGGCGAGCCTGGCCGCCTCGGCCCCGTCGGCCGCCTCGCCGGCGACCCGGAACCCCTCGGTCCGGTCGAACAGCTTGCGGTACACGCCGCGGAAGCGCTCGTCGTCGTCGGCGAGCAGGACGCCGATCACCTCGCCCTGCGTCCCGGGCCCGCCCGCCGGCCCGGTCACGGGGCACTCCCGGCGGGCAGGCGGGCGACGACCTCGAACCCGCCGTCCGGGTGGTTGCGCCAGGTCACGGTGCCGTTTACCAGACGGGCCCGCTCCCGCATCCCCGGCAGCCCGGACCCGGAGCCCCCGTCCTGCCGGGCCCCCGGGCCGTGGTCGCGGACGCTCGCGACGATCACGTCACCGTCCCGGCGGACGTCCACCGCGCATCCCGCGCCGCCCGCGTGCCGGACCACGTTGCTCAGCCCCTCCTGGACGATCCGGAGGACCACCGCGCCGACGGCGGGGTCGACGTGCCCGTTCACGTCGATCCGCGCGTCGACGCCCACCCCGGCGCCGCGCGTCGCGGCGACCACCGAGGGCAGCTGCGCGATCCCGGCGACCGTCTCCCGCGCTCCCGTGGCCGCCCCCCGTGCTCCCGGGTGCGCCTCCCACGAGGTCGCACCCGCCTCCCGCGATTCCGCGTCCGGGACCGGGACCGCGTCACGACCGCCCGCGTCCTCGCGCCCGACCGGGGGAACGGGAGCCGAACGCAGCATCCGTACGAGAGCCTGTACCTCCTCGAGCGCGCTCCTGGCGTGCGCCTCGATGCCGGCCAGCGAGTCGCGCAGCTCCTGCTCGCCCGCGTCCGGCAGGGCCCGGGTCACGCCCGCCTCCGCGCCGATCACCCCGAGCGCGTGGCCGACCACGTCGTGCACCTCGCGCGCCACCTCCAGCTGCACGCGAGCCCGCTCCGCCTCCCGGGCCGCCGCGATCCGCCCGGCGACGGTGGCACCGAGCAGCCAGGCGACGCTCAGCGCGGCCACGGAGAGGAGCAGCCGCTGCCCGGCGCCGCTCACCCCCTCCTCGGGGACACCCGTCACCGCCGTCAGCGCCGCGACGGCTCCGGCCAGGACGAGGACGAACGCGCGGGTGCGGGAGGCGCGGGCGATCGCGAGGGAGTACAGGCACCACGCCGTGGCGAGCATGGGGTCCTGGCACACTCCCAGGGCCGCTCCCGCGACGGTGGCGATCCCGGCCGCGGCCGTCGCCGGGACCGGCAGGCGCCGCCGGAAGATCATCGCCGCGCCCGCGACCGAGGCCAGCACCAGCCCGGCCACCAGGCGCGGCGGGTCCGCGGCCCCGAGCGCGGGCGGCACCCAGAACACCCCGACGACGCCGGCCGCGACCAGGGCGTCCGGGAACGGCCGCGTCCCGTCGTCGAAGCCGGTCACGACTCGGTCGGCGAGAGGGCGGGTCCGCATCACCGCACCCTATGTCGTGGCACGGCGCTCGTCGGAACGGGTCCGGCGGTCGGGACGGGCCCGGTCGCCGGGGAGCGGGGACCGCCGGGACATCTGGAGCAGGCCGGTGCCGCACCCGCGGTCGTGGGCCCGGTGCCACCGCGAGGGGTTCCTCCGTTCGCAGCAGACCCGCCGCTGCCCGAGGAACTCGACCGTGGTGCACGTCGACGAGCCGGAGCGGATCTCGGCCTTGCGGCCGGTGGCGTCGCCGTCGCCGCCGGCCCGTGAACCGGTCGTCGTGACGGTCGCGGCCGAGGGGTTGGAGCCGGTGACCGCGCCGGGGAAGAGGCTGCCCGAGGCGGTCGCGATGTTCACGATCGCCCCGGAGGCGATGTCGGCGCGGGTGGCGACGTGGGTACTCGTGCAGGTCGTGGACTCCTGCGGCGCCAGGCTCGTCCGCGGGCAGGTGACCTGTGGTGGTGCCCCCGATGCCGAGGAGATGTCGCTCACCCGCACGTCGCTCAGCGTCGTGTTGCCGGTGTTGACGACCAGGTAGAAATAGGTGATCGTCTGCCCTTGCCCGACGGTGCTCGGCTCGGCGCTCTTCAGCAGCGTCAGGGCGGGGGTCGCCACGGTGCTGACGGTCGCGGTCGAGACGTCCGAGGTCGCCACGATGCCCAGCCGGGAGGTGCCCGAGGCCGTCGCGGTGTTCACGATCGCGCCGACGTCGACGTCGGCCTGGGTGGTGACATAGGTGCTCGTGCAGGTCGTGGTGTCCTGCGGCACGAGTGTCGTCACCGGGCAGGTGATCGCCGAGGGCGTTCCGGATCCGGTGAAGACGGTGGTCGTCACGCTCACCCCGTTCAGCGTCGTGTTGCCGGTGTTGACGATCAGGTAGGAGTAGGTCAGGGTTCGTCCCACACCCGTCAGCGTGCTCGGTGACGCCGTCTTCAGCAGCGCCAGGCTGGGAGCCGGTGCGATGGCCACCGCCACCGTGGACGGGGCCGAGGCGACCACCACGGCCGCCAGGGGCGGGGTGACGGCCGCCGCGGGAGCGGTGCCCGACACCCCGGACGCCTGGGCCGTGTTGAGGATGGTCCCGGCGTCGATGTCGGCCTGGGTGGTGACGTAGGTGCTGGTGCAGGTCGTGGCCTCCTGCGGCGCCAGGGTCCACGTCGGGCAGGTGATCGCGCCGGGCGTTCCCGTACCGGAGAACGAGGTGGTCGTCATGCTCACCCCGTTCAGCGTCGTGTTGCCGGTGTTGACGATCAGGTAGGAGTAGGTGAGGGTTCGTTCCGCGGCCGTCAGCGTGCTCGGTGACGCCGTCGTCAGCAGCGCCAGGCTGGGAATCGGCTCCTTGCTGACCGTCGCGGTGGAGGGGACGGAGGTCACCACCGGTCCCATGGGCGGCGTGCCCGAGGCGACGGCGCTGTTGACGATCGACCCGGCGTCGACGTCGGCCTGGGTGGTGACGTAGGTGCTCGTGCAGGTCATCGAGTTCTGTGGCGCCAGGGTGGCCGACGGGCAGGTGATCCGCGAGGGCGTGCCCGAGCCCGAGAAGAGGATGTCGGTCACGTTCACGCCGCTGAGCGTGGCGTTGCCGGTGTTGATGATCCTGTACGAGTAGGTGATCGTCTGGTTCGGCCCGAGCAGCGCCGTCGGGTCGGCGGTCTTGAGCAGCGCCAGCTCGGGGGCCGGTTCGGCGATGATCGCCACCGTGGAGGGGGCGGAGGTGACCGCGGGGCCGGACGGGGGCGTGCCCGAGGCGGTCGCGGTGTTGACGATGGACCCGGTGTTGATGTCGGCCTGGGTGATGACGTAGGTGCCGGTGCAGGTCGTGGTGTCCTGCGGCGCGAGCATCGTCACCGGGCAGGTGACCTGCGTCGGCGGGCCGGACCCCGAGGAGGTGTCGGTCACGCTGATGCCGGTCAGCGTGGAGTTGCCGGTGTTGACGACGTCGTAGGAGTAGAGCACCGTCCGCCCCGCGGCCGTCACCGTGGTCGGCGACGCCGTCTTCAGCAGCGCCAGGCCGGGGGCGGATACCTCGACGACCGTCGCGGTGGAGGGGGCGGAGGTCACGACGAGACCGGTGGACGACGTGCCCGAGGCGGTGGCGGTGTTCACCATGCCACCGGCGTCGATGTCGGCCTGCGTGGCGATGTACGTGCCGGT
Organism: Streptosporangium sp. NPDC050148; assembly: GCF_055586505.1. Classification (NCBI taxonomy): domain Bacteria; kingdom Bacillati; phylum Actinomycetota; class Actinomycetes; order Streptosporangiales; family Streptosporangiaceae; genus Streptosporangium; species Streptosporangium sp. NPDC050148. The sequence goes on from NZ_JBVJIA010000026.1 coordinate 30,467, forward strand.
GCAGACCGTCGTGGCCTGGGGGGCGAGGGTGGTGGCGGGGCAGGTGACCTGCGGGGGCGTGCCGGTGCCGGAGAAGGCGGTGTCGGCGACGCCCACACCGGTCAGGTCGGTGTCCCCGGTGTTGACGATCGTGTGGGAGTAGGTGATCCGCTGTCCCGCGGCCGTCACCGTGGTCGGCGACGCCGTCTTCAGCAGCGCCAGGCCGGGGGTCGGCTCCTTGCCGACCGTCGCGGTGGAGGGGGCGGAGGTCACGACGAGACCGGTGGGCGCCGTGCCCGAGGCGGTCGCGGTGTTGGTGATGACTCCGGCGTCGATGTCGGCCTGGGTGGTCGTGTAGGTGCTCGCGCAGGTCGTCGTGTCCTGGGGAGCGAGCGCGGTGACCGGACAGGTGACCCGCGGGGGTGTGCCCGACCCCGAGAAGAACGTGCCGGTCACGGTCACTCCGGTCAGGGTGGCGTTGCCGGTGTTGACGATCACGTACGAGTAGGTGATCGTCTGGCCCGCCTCGGTCGCGGAGGTGGGGGAGGCCGTCTTCAGCAGGGCCAGGGCGGGAGCCGCCTCGACGGCGACGGTGCCGGTGGAGGGGACGGGGGGCATGGCGGGGCCTCCGGGCGGTGTGCCGGTGACGGTGGCGGTACTGACGACGGCTCCGCCGTCGATGTCGGCCTGGGTGACAACGTAGGTGTTGGCGCAGGACATGCTCTCCCCGGGCGCGAGGGCCGTGCCGGGGCAGGTGATCGCGGTGGGGGTCCCGGTGCCGGAGAAGGCGGTGGTGGCCATGCTCATGTCCGTCAGGACGGTGTTGCCGGTGTTGGCCACCAGATAGGAGTAGGTCACCCTCTGCCCGGCCGTGGTCACGGCGGTCGGTGAGGCGGTCTTGAGCAGTGCCAGGCCGGGAGCCGGGGTGGCGGTCACCGTGGCGGTGGAGGGTTCCGAGGTTACGGCGGGCCCGGTGGGTGGTGTGCCGGTGGCGACGGCGGTGTTGACGACGCTTCCGGCGTCGATGTCGGCCTGGGTGGTGACATAGGTGCTCGTGCAGGTCGTCGAGTCCTGCGGGACGAGGGCGGTGACGGGGCAGGTGATCGCGGTGGGGGTCCCGGTGCCGGAGAAGGTGGTGGTCGTCACCCCCACGCCGGTGAGGGTGGTGTTACCGGTGTTGGCGATCGCGTACGAGTAGGTGATCGTCTGGCCCGCCTCGGTCGCGGCCGTGGGGAAGGCCGTTTTCAGGAGGATCAGGGCCGGGGCGGCGGTAACGGTGACCGTGGCGGTGGAGGGGGGCGAGGTCACGGCCGGTCCGGTGGGGGGTGTGCCGGTGGCGACGGCGGTGTTGACGACGGACCCGGCGTCGACGTCGGCCTGGGTGACGACGTAGGTGCCGGTGCAGACGGTGGTGTCCTGGGGGGTGAGCGTGGTGGCCGGGCAGGTGACCTGCGGGGGCGTGCCGGTTCCGGTGAAGGCGGTGGTGCTGACGTCGAGTCCGGTCAGGGTGGTGTTGCCGGTGTTGGTGATCAGGTAGGAGTAGGTCACGCTCTGCCCGGCGGCGGCCACGGTGGTCGGCGAGGCGGTCTTGAGCAGCGCCAGGGTCGGGGCGGCGGTGGCGGTGATCGTGTTGGTCGACGGCGGAGAGGTGACGGCCGGTCCGGCAGGTGGCGTGCCCGTGGCGACGGCGGTGTTGACGACGCTTCCGGCGTTGATGTCGGCCTGGGTGACGATGTACGTGCCGGTGCAGGTCGCCGAGGTCTGCGGGGCGAGCGTGGTGACGGGGCAGGTGATCGCGGGGGCGGTGCCGGTTCCGGTGAAGGCGGTGTCGGTGGCGCCGAGTCCGGTCAGGGTGGTGTTGCCGGTGTTGGTGATCAGGTAGGAGTAGGTCACGCTCTGCCCGGCGGCGGTCACCGTGTTCGGCGAGGCGGTCTTCAGCAGGGCCAGGGTGGGGGCGGACGGGGCGGTGACCGTGGCGGTGGACGGGTCGGAGGTGACGGCCGGTCCGGTGGGCGGTGTGCCGGTGGCGACGGCGGTGTTGGTGATCGCGCCGGCGTCGATGTCGGCCTGGGTGACGGTGTAGGTGGCGGTGCAGACGGTGCTCTCCCCGGGGGTGAGGACGGTGACCGGGCAGGTGATCGGGGTGGGGGTTCCCGTCCCGGTGAAGGCGGTGGTGGTGACGTCCACCCCGGTCAGGGTGGTGTTGCCGGTGTTGGCCACCAGGTAGGAGTAGGTCACGCTCTGCCCGGCGGCGGCCACCGTGGTCGGCGAGGCGGTCTTGAGCAGCGCCAGGGCGGGGGCGGCGGCGGTGGTGACCGTCGCGGTCGACGGGGACGAGGTCACGGCCGGTCCGGTGGGCGGTGTGGCCGTGGCGACGGCGGTGTTGACGATGGCCCCGGCGTCGATGTCGGCCTGCGGGACGACGTAGGTGCCGGTGCAGACGGTGGTGTCCTGGGGGGCGAGCGTGGTGGCCGGGCAGGTGATCGCGGGGGCGGTGCCGGTTCCGGTGAAGGCGGTGGTGGTGACGTCCACGCCGGTCAGCGTCATGTTTCCGGTGTTGGTGATCAGGTAGGAGTAGGTCACGCTCTGCCCGGCGGCCGTCGCCGTGTCCGGGGAGGCGGTCTTCAGCAACGCCAGGGTGGGAGCGGATGGGGCGGTGACCGTGGCGGTGGACGGGTCGGAGGTGACGGCCGGTCCGGCAGGTGGCGTGCCGGTGGCGACGGCGGTGTTGACGATGGTCCCGGCGTTGACGTCGGCCTGGGTGACGATGTACGTGCCGGTGCAGGTCGCCGAGGTCTGCGGGGCGAGCGTGGTGACGGGGCAGGTGATCGCGGGGGCGGTGCCGGTTCCGGTGAAGGCGGTGTCGGTGGCGCCGAGTCCGGTCAGGGTGGTGTTGCCGGTGTTGGTGATCAGGTAGGAGTAGGTCACGCTCTGCCCGGCGGCGGTCACCGTGTTCGGCGAGGCGGTCTTCAGCAACGCCAGGGTGGGGGCGGACGGGGCGGTGACCGTGGCGGTGGACGGGTCGGAGGTGACGGCCGGTCCGGTGGGCGGCGTGCCGGTGGCGACGGCGGTGTTGACGATGGCCCCGGCGTCGATGTCCGCCTGCGTGGCCACGTAGACGTTGGTGCAGGTCGTGCTGTCCCCGGGGGGGAGCGTGGTGACCGGGCAGGTGATCGCGGTGGGGGTGCCGGTCCCGGAGAAGGAGGTGGTGGTGACGTCGAGGCCGGTCAGGGTGGTGTTGCCGGTGTTGGCGACCGTGTACGAATAGGTGATCGTCTGGCCTTCCTCGGTCGCGGTCGTGGGGAAGGCCGTCTTCAGCAGGGTCAGGGTGGGGGCGGACGGGGTGGTGACCGTGGCGGTGGACGGGTCGGAGGTGACGGCCGGTCCGGTGGGCGGTGTGCCGGTGGCGACGGCGGTGTTGGTGATCGCGCCGGCGTCGATGTCGGCCTGGGTGACGGTGTAGGTGGCGGTGCAGACGGTGCTCTCCCCGGGGGTGAGGACGGTGACCGGGCAGGTGATCGGGGTGGGGGTTCCCGTCCCGGTGAAGGCGGTGGTGGTGACGTCCACCCCGGTCAGGGTGGTGTTGCCGGTGTTGGCCACCAGGTAGGAGTAGGTCACGCTCTGCCCGGCGGCGGCCACCGTGGTCGGCGAGGCGGTCTTGAGCAGCGCCAGGGTCGGGGCCGTGACGGCGGTGACCGTGGTGGCCGACGGCGCGGAGGCGACGGCCGGTCCGGTGGGCGGTGTGCCGGTGGCGACGGCGGTGTTGGTGATCGCGCCGTTGTCGATGTCGGCCTGGGTGGTGAGGTACGTGCCGGTGCAGACGGTGGTGTCCTGGGGTGCCAGGGTGGCGACCGGGCAGGTGATCGCGGTGGGCGTGCCGGTGCCCGAGAAAGCGGCGTCGGTGACGCCCACGCCGGTCAGGGTGGTGTTGCCGGTGTTGGTGACCAGATGTTCGTAGGTCACGCTCTGCCCGGCCGCGGTCACCGTGTTCGGCGAGGCGGTCTTGAGCAGCGCCAGGGCAGGCGCGGCAGGAGCGGTGACCGTCGCGGTCGACGGGCCGGAGGTCACGGCCGGCCCGATGGGCGGCGTGCCCGAGACGGTCGCGGTGTTGACGATGCTCCCCGCGTCGATGTCGGCCTGGGTGACGGCGTAGGTGCCGGTGCAGGTGGTGTTCCCCCCGGGGACGAGGACGGTGACCGGGCAGGTGATCGCGGTGGGGGTGCCGGTGCCGGTGAAGGCGGTGGTCGTCACGGTCACCCCGGTCAGGGTGCTGTCGCCGGTGTTGGCCACCAGATAGGAGTAGGTCACGGTCTGCCCGGCCGCGGTCACCGTGCTCGGCGAGGCCGTTTTCAGCAGCGCGAGGCCGGGGGCCGGCTCTCCGGTGACCGTGGCGGTGGACGGGGCGGAGGTGACGGCCGGTCCGGTGGGCGGCGTGCCCGAGGCGACGGCGGTGTTGACGATGGCCCCGGCGTCGACGTCCGCCTGGGTGGTGAGGTACGTACCGGTGCAGGTGGTCAGGTCCTGTGGCGCCAGGGTGGTCACCGGGCAGACGATCACGGGAGCGGTACCGGTGCCCGAGAAGGCGGTGTCGTTCACGTCGAGGCCGGTCAGGGTGGTGTTGCCGGTGTTGGCGACCGTGTACGAATAGGTGATCGTCTGATCCACTTCGGCCGCGGCCGCGGGGAAGGCCGTCTTCAGCAGGGCGATGGCCGGGGCGGCGGTGGCGGTGACCGTGGCGGTGGACGGGTCGGAGGTGACGGCCGGTCCGGTGGGCGGCGTACCGGTGGCGACGGCGGTGTTGGTGATGCCTCCGGCGTTGATGTCGGCCTGGGTGACGACGTAGGTGCTCGTGCAGACGGTGTTCTCCCCGGGGGTGAGCGTGGTGGCCGGGCAGGTGGTCGGGGTGGGGGTGCCGGTTCCGGTGAAGGCGGTGGTGGTGACGTCCACGCCGGTCAGGGTGGTGTTGCCGGTGTTGGCCACGAGATAGGAGTAGGTCACGGTCTGCCCGGCGGCGGCCACGGTGGTCGGCGAGGCGGTCTTGAGCAGTGCCAGGGTGGGGGCGGACGGGGCGGTGACCGTGGCGGTCGACGACGGAGAGCTGACGGCGGGCCCGGTGGGTGGTGTGGCGCCGGCGACGGCGGTGTTGGTGATGGATCCGGCGTTGATGTCGGCCTGGGTGACGACGTAGGTGCTCGTGCAGACGGTGTTCTCCCCGGGGGTGAGCGTGGTGGCCGGGCAGGTGGTCGGGGTGGGGGTGCCGGTTCCGGTGAAGGCGGTGGTGGTGACGTCCACGCCGGTCAGGGTGGTGTTGCCGGTGTTGGCCACGAGATACGAGTAGGTCACGACCCGGCCCGCCGTGGTCACCGTGGTCGGTGAGGCGGTCTTGAGCAGGGCCAGGGTGGGGGCGACGGTGGCGGTGACCGTGGCGGTGGACGGGTCGGAGGTGACGGCCGGTCCGGTGGGCGGCGTACCGGTGGCGACGGCGGTGTTGGTGATGCCTCCGGCGTTGATGTCGGCCTGGGTGACGATGTAGGTGCCGGTGCAGACGGTGGAGGTCTGCGGGGTGAGGACCGTGACGGGGCAGGTGGTCGGGGTGGGGGTGCCGGTTCCGGTGAAGGCGGTGGTGGTGACGTCCACCCCGGTCAGCGTCATGTTGCCGGTGTTGGTGATCAGGTAGGAGTAGGTCACGGTCTGCCCGGCCGCGGTCACCGTGCTCGGCGAGGCCGTTTTCAGCAGCGCCAGGGCGGGGGCCGATGGGGCGGTGACCGTCGCGGTCGACGGGGACGAGGTCACGGCCGGCCCGACAGGGGGCGTGCCGGTGGCGACGGCGGTGTTGGCGATGCCTCCGGCGTTGACGTCGGCCTGGGTGGTGACGTACGTGTTCGTGCAGGTCGTCGAGTCCTGGGGGGCGAGGACCGTGACGGGGCAGGTGATCGGGGTGGGGGTTCCCGTCCCGGTGAAGGCGGTGGTGGTCACGCCTACGCCGGTCAGCGTCATGTTGCCGGTGTTGGCGACCAGGTAGGAGTAGGTCACCACCCACCCGGCTGCGGCCACCGTAGTCGGTGAGGCGGTCTTCAGCAGCGCCAGGGCGGGGGCCGATGGGGCGGTGACCGTCGCGGTCGACGGGGACGAGGCCACGGCCGGCCCGACGGGGGGCGTACCGGTGGCGACGGCGGTGTTGACGATGCCTCCGGCGTTGATGTCGGCCTGGGTGACGACGTAGGTGCTCGTGCAGACGGTGCTCTCCCCGGGGGTGAGCGTGGTGACGGGGCAGGTGGTCGGGGTGGGGGTTCCCGTCCCGGTGAAGGCGGTGGTGGTCACGTCCACGCCGGTCAGCGTCATGTTGCCGGTGTTGGTGATCAGGTAGGAGTAGGTCACGGTCTGCCCGGCCGTGCTCACCGTGCTCGGTGAGGCGGCCTTCAGCAGCGCCAGGGTCGGGGCGGAGGTGGCGGTGACCGTGGCGGTGGAGGCGGCCGAGGTGACGGCCGGTCCCGCGGGGGGTGTGCCCGAGGCGACGGCGGTGTTGGCGATGCCTCCGGCGTTGACGTCGGCCTGGGTGGTGACGTACGTGTTCGTGCAGGTCGTCGAGTCCTGGGGGGCGAGGACCGTGACGGGGCAGGTGATCGGGGTGGGGGTTCCCGTCCCGGTGAAGGCGGTGGTGGTCACGCCTACGCCGGTCAGCGTCATGTTGCCGGTGTTGGCGACCAGGTAGGAGTAGGTCACGACCTTGCCGGCTGCGGCCACCGTGGTCGGCGACGCCGTCTTGAGCAGCGCCAGCGCGGGGGTCGCGGCCAGGATGACCGTCGCCGTCGACGGGTCGGAGGCGACGGCCGGTCCGGTGGGGGGTGTGCCGGTGGCGACGGCGGTGTTGACGATGGATCCCGCGTCGACGTCCGCCTGGGTGACGACGTAGGTGCTCGTGCAGACGGTGGAGGCTCGCGGGGCGAGCGTGGTGACCGGGCAGGTGATCGGGCCGGGGGTGCCGGAGGCGGTGGAGACGTCGGTGACGAAAACTCCGCTCAGCGTGGTGTTGCCGGTGTTGACGACCGCGTAGGAGTAGGTGATCGTCTGGCCCTCCTGCGTGGCGGCCACCGGGAAGGCCGTTTTCAACACCGCCAGGCCGGGGGCGGCGAGGGTGATGACCGTCGCGGTGGAGGCGGGGGAACTGACGCCGGGTCCGGTGGGGGGTGTGCCGGTGGCGACGGCGGTGTTGACGACGGCTCCGGCGTCGATGTCGGCCTGGGTGGTGACGTAGGTGGCGGTGCAGGTGGTGGTGGCCTGCGGGGCGAGGGTGGTGGCCGGGCAGGTGATCGGGGTGGGGGTTCCGGTGCCGGTGAAGGCGGTGGTGGTCACGTCCACGCCGGTCAGGGTGGTGTTGCCGGTGTTGAGGACCAGGTAGGAGTAGGTCACGACCCGCCCTGCCGTGGCCACCGTGGTCGGTGAGGCGGTCTTCAGCAGTGCCAGGCCGGGAGCCGGTGTGGCGGTGACCGTGGCGATCGACGGGGTGGAGGTGACGGCGGGCCCGGTGGGGGGTGTGCCGGTGGCGACGGCGGTGTTGACGACGGCTCCGGCGTCGATGTCGGCCTGGGTGGTGACGTAGGTGCTGGTGCAGACGGTGGTGGCCTGCGGGGCGAGGGTGGTGGCCGGGCAGGTGATCGCGGTGGGGGTGCCGGTGCCGGTGAAGGCGGTGGTGGTCACGCCCACGCCGGTCAGCGTGGTGTTGCCGGTGTTGACGACCGCGTAGGAGTAGGCGATCGTCTGGCCCACCTGCGTCACGGTCACCGGGAAGGCCGTCTTCAGCACGGCGAGGCTCGGAGCGGAAAAGGCGCTGACCGTGGCGGTGGAGGGGGCGGAGGTCACCGCCGAACCGGAGGGTGATGTGGCGGTGGCGACGGCGGTGTTGACGATGGATCCGGCGTCGATGTCGGCCTGGGTGACGACGTAGGTGCTGGTGCAGGTGGTGGAGGTTTGCGGGGCGAGGGTGGTGGCCGGGCAGGTGATCGGGGTGGGGGTCCCGGTGCCGGTGAAGGCGACGGTGGTGACCCTGACGCCGGTCAGGGTGAGGTTGCCGGTGTTGACGATCGCGTACGAGTAGGTCACGGTCCGCCCGGCGGCGGTCACGGTGATCGGTGAGGCGGTCTTCAGCAGTGCCAGGCCGGAAGCCGGTGTGGCGGTGACCGTCGCGGTCGACGGGGTGGAGGTCACGGCGGGCCCGGTGGGGGGTGTGCCGGTGGCGACGGCGGTGTTGGTGATCGTCCCGGCGTCGATGTCGGCCTGGGTGACGACGTAGGTGCTCGTGCAGACGGTGGAGGCCTGCGGGGCGAGCGTGGTGGCCGGGCAGGTGATCGGGGTGGGGGTTCCGGTGCCGGAGAAGGCGACGGTGGTGACCCTGACGCCGGTCAGGGTGAGGTTGCCGGTGTTGACGGCCAGGTAGGAGTAGGTCACGGTCGGCCCGGCGGCCGTCACCGTGGCCGGTGAGGCCGTCTTCAGCAGGGCGAGACCGGGGCTGGAGACGACGCCCACCGTGGCGGTCGAGGGGGCGGAGGTGACGGCGGGTCCGGTGGGGGGTGTGCCGGTGGCGACGGCGGTGTTGGTGATCGTCCCGGCGTCGATGTCGGCCTGGGTGAGCACGTAGGTGCTGGTGCAGGTGGTGGAGGTTTGCGGGGCGAGGGTGGTGGCCGGGCAGGTGATCGGGGTGGGGGTCCCGGTGCCGGTGAAGGCGACGGTGGTGACCCTGACGCCGGTCAGGGTGAGGTTGCCGGTGTTGACGATCGCGTACGAGTAGGTCACGGTCCGCCCGGCGGCGGTCACGGTGATCGGTGAGGCGGTCTTCAGCAGTGCCAGGCCGGGAGCCGGGGTGGCGGTGACCGTGGCGGTGGAGGGGGCGGAGGTGACGGCGGGTCCGGTGGGGGGTGTGCCGGTGGCGACGGCGGTGTTGGTGATCGTCCCGGCGTCGATGTCGGCCTGGGTGAGCACGTAGGTGCTGGTGCAGACGGTGGTGGCCTGCGGCGCCAGGGTGGTGGCCGGGCAGGTGATCGGGGTGGGGGTTCCGGTGCCGGTGAAGGCGACGGTGGCGACCCTGACGCCGGTCAGCGTGGTGTTGCCGGTGTTGACGATCGCGTACGAGTAGGTCACGGTCCGCCCGGCCGTGGTCACGGTGATCGGTGAGGCGGTCTTCAGCAGCGCCAGGCCGGGAGCCGGCGTGGCGGTCACCGTCGCGGTCGAGGGATCGGAGGTGATGGCGGCACCGGTGGGAGGTGTGCCCGAGGCGACGGCGGTGTTGACGACGGTCCCGGCGTCGATGTCGGCCTGGGTCAACACGTAGGTGCCCGTGCAGGTCGTCGAGCCCTGCGGTGCCAGCGTCGCCGTGGGGCAGGTGGTCACCGGTGGTGTTCCCGAACCCGAGAAGAACGTACCCGTCACCGTCACCCCGGTCAGCGTGGTGTTGCCGGTGTTGACGATCAGGTGGGAGTACGTCACCGTCTGTCCCGCCGCCACCACCGTGGTCGGCGAGGCCGTCTTCAGCAGTGCCAGGCTGGGCGCGGAGGCGACGCTCACCGTGGCGGTGGAGGGGGCGGAGGTGACGTCCGGTCCGGTGGGCGGCGTGCCCGAGGCGATCGCGGTGTCGGCGATGGCCCCGGCGTCGATGTCGGCCTGCGTGGTGACGTAGGTGCTCGTACAGGTCGCCGATTCCTGCGCCACCAGCATTCCCGTGGGACAGACGACCGCGGAATGCGGCCCCGTACCGGAGAAGGCGGTCTCGATGATCCTCACGTCGGAGAGAGGCGTCCTGCCGGTGTTGGTAATGAAATAGGAGTAGGTGACGGTCTGCCCCGCGGCCGTCACCGTGCCCGGTGAGACCGTCTTCAGCATCGCCACCGACGAGATCGGCTCCACGGCGGCCGCCGGGACGTCCTCAACGGGCACGCTCACCCGGGAGGGTGCGCCGGAGCCGGAGAACTCGACGCTCGCGCTGTTGTCGATCGCCGTGCCCGGGGAGTCGGCCCCGAGGGTGACGCGGAATCTCACGGACGTGGACCGGCCGGGGGCCAGGCTGCCGCCGCTGACGGCGTTCGCCCCGGTGCCCAGCCGCACCCGGACCCGATTGCCGGCGAAGTCTCCCTGGTCGTCGCCGGTGCGGTCGGTCTTGGGCCCGAGGTTGGGGCCGGTCGCCACGGAGATGCTCCCCGGGACGTAGACGGTGTCGGCGGGGATCGGGTCGGTGAGCACCACGCCGATGGCGGTGTCGTCCCCGGTGTTGGTCGCGGTGACGGTGTACTCCAGCACCGACCCCGGCTCGGGGTCGCCCCCGCCCACCACCACGGCGGACCTGGTGGACCGGACGTACGCCTGGCGGATCGTTCGCGTGCCCGCGGCCGCGTCCGCCCGCTCGCCGGCCTGCGCGCGGGCTTTCTCGCTCGGGCGGCCCGGCCCGGTCCCGCTCCCGGCCTCGACCTCGGCCTTGGTTCCGGCCCCGCTACCGGTCTCGGGTCCGGTCCCGGTCCTGCCTCCGGTCTCGGTCTCGGGTCCGGTTTCGGTCCCGGTCTCGGGCTGCGGCTCGCCCTCGACATCGACCTCGGCCCCGCTTCCGGTCTCGGCCCTGGTCTCGGTCTCGTCGGCCGGGGCGTCGGTGGTGGCGGGGTGAGGGGAGGCGTTTCGGCAGGTGGTCCCGGCGTGGGTGTCGACCGTTGGGATGTACAGCTTCGTGCCGGAGGTGCGCACGGCGTAGCGGATCGAGACGTCGTCCCCGGCGGGCACGTCGCCCGTCCATCTGAGCAGAGGTTCGTCGTGGGACAGTGTGCCGGCGGTCGTCAGCGTCTCGCCGACGGTGGTGGCGCCGGGGACCGCGGAGAGGTCCTCGGCGAAGCGTGCCGCCTTGGCATCGGTGTCGCCGGTGTTGGCCACGCGCACGGTGATGATCGTCCGGCCGCCGTCGCGGTATGCCTGCCGGGTCAGGCGCAGTGACGGTCCGGTCCTGCCCGGGCCGCAGGTGATCTCGAACGCGGGGACGTCCTTCGGGTCGCCGGTGGTGGCGAGGGCATGCGCCGTCGGCTCCAGGCCGACCGCGCACACCATGAGTCCAGACAAAGCGCTTTCACGGAATCCTCTGCGCGTACGCATCCGGAACAGCACGACCGACCTCCCGCAGGAATTCCGACAAATAACGCCGAATCATCAGGCGGGGGGCCGAACGTTCTGCTGCCACGTCGTCCTGACCGCGACCCTGGGGGGATGGCCGTGTCGTCAACGGTCGAAACCTCGGCCGGGTCGCTCAATCGCGACCCGGCCGTTCATATGGCCGCCCAGGGTGTGATCGCATTACATGAAGCGTTTTCCCGGGAACGGCCGCCGATGACGGTTCGTCCGTTCTTTTCCGGTGTGAGAATGACCGCAATCAAGGACATGTGCGGTCGTGACGCTCGGGATCCGGCCCGGTGGCCTCCGGAACACGGCGGCCGCCGGGACGCGTCACGTCGTCAGGGCGCGTCAGGACGGGTCAGGACGGGTCGGGCCGTCAGGACACGAGGCTGATCCCCGGCATCGGGCAGAGCATCTCCTTCTTCGCCTGGAACTCCTTCTTCGCGCTCCAGGGGACCGTCTTGCCCGGGGGAACCGTCACGAGGGCCTGGGCGTAGTCCAGCGTCGTCGCCTTGGTGGTGGTGAAGTACACAACGATCTTGTAGGTGACGGCCTTCCTGCCGGGGTTCCTCGCCGTTCCCTCGGCACCCCAGCCGCCCGGTACGGCCGCGCACTTGGTCTGCACGACGTTCTGCCGGACGCGGGGCTCGTTGGCCAGCTGGGTCGGCAGCGGATTCGCGACGATCTCCTCGGGGGTGGGCACCGCGGCCGGCTTCTCCTCGGAGACCGCCGCGACCTCGCGCATGGCCTCCTCGTCCGCGAAACATCCGGCGGCCAGCATGGAGGCCATTATCAGCGCGGAGACTTTCACCGTCGAAGATGACGTGCATTTCATGTTCACGACCGGCTCCCGCCATATCGATTGGTTCGTTGTCGTTCGGTTCGTCGGCGGGCGCGGCACCAGGGCGTCGGGCCGGAAACGTCCGTCGGTCGCTCCGGAATCGCGGTATCACCTGGTGCGACGCATTCGATGACCGCCGAAATCGTTTATTCATGATTTTCGTGAGAGGTGATATCTCATATCATGCACGATGGTGCGGACGCTCCCGGTGGGCGACATTCTTCGTTGTCCGTCACTGACCGCCTTTTGAGGCAATGTTCACGCTCGGCCGCTTCTTTCCCCACCCGTGCCCGCCGCCCTCCCGCGTGGCACGGGACCCCGCGGGGACGGCGTCACGGCCGTGCTCCCTCGGGCCCGGGCGGGCGTCGAGGAGCCGGCCGCCGCACTGCCGGTCATGGCCGCGATGCCACCGCGACGGGTGCCTCCGCTCGCAGCACACCCGCCGCTCCCCGAGGAACTCGACCGTGGTGCACGTCTTCGAGTCGGAGCGGATCTCGGCCTTGCGGCCCGTCGCGCCGTCGCCGCCACCCCCCGAGCCGATCGTCGTGACCGTCGCGGCCGAGGGATTGGAGCTGGTCACCGCGCCCGGGAACAGGCTGCCCGAGGCCGTCGCGGTGTTGGTGATCGCGCCGGAGGCGATGTCGGCGCGGGTGGCGACGTAGGTGCTCGTGCAGGTCGTCGAGTCCTGCGGCGCCAGCCTCGTCAGCGGGCAGACGATCACGGGCGGTGTCCCCGACCCCGAGGAGAGGTCGGTCACGCTCACGCCGGTCAGAGTGGAGTTGCCGGTGTTCACGACCAGGTAGAAGTAGGTGATCGTCTGCCCCTCCCTGACCGTGCTCGGCGACGCGCTCTTCAGCAGCGTCAGCGCGGGGGTGGGCACTGCGGTCACCGTCGCGGTCGAGACGTCCGAGGTCGCCACGATGCCCAGCCGCGAGGCGCCCGAGGCCGTCGCGGCGTTCACGATCGCGCCGGCGTCGACGTCGTCCTGGGTGGTGACGTAGGTGTTCGTGCAGGTCGTCGAGTCCTGCGGCGCCAGCGTCGTCACCGGGCAGACGATCGCCGAGGGCGTTCCGGTCCCGGTGAAGACGGTGGTCGTCACGCCCACCCCGCTCAGCCTCGTGTTGCCGGTGTTGACGATCAGGTACGAGTAGGTGATCGTCTGCCCCGGCGCCGTCAGCGTGCTCGGCGCGGCCGTCTTCAGCAGCGCCAGGCTGACGACCGGCAGGACGGTCACCGCCACCGTGGACGGGGCCGAGGCCACCACCACGACCGCCCGGGGGAGGGCGGCGGCCACGGGCCCGGTGTCCGAGACGCCCGAGGCCTGGGCGGTGTTGACGACGGTCCCGGCCTCGATGTCCTCCTGGGTGGAGACGTAGCTGCTCGTGCAGCTCGTGGACTCCTGCGGCTGCAGCGTCCGCGTCGGGCAGGTGATCACGCCGGGCGTTCCCGTACCGGAGAACGACGTGTCCCGAACGTCCACCTGGGTCAGCGTCGTGTTGCCGGTGTTGACGATCAGGTAGGAGTAGATCAGGGTCCGTCCCGCGGCCGTCAGGATGCTCGGCGACACCGTCTTGAGCAACGCCAGGCTGGGAGCCGGCCCCCCGCTGACCGTCGCGGTGGACGGCTCGGACGTGATGACGGGACCGACGGGCGGGGTGCCCGTGGCGACCGCGGTGTTGACGATGGATCCGGCGTTGACGTCGGCCTGGGTGGTGACGTACGTGCTCGTGCAGGTCATCGTGTCCTGCGGCTCCAGGGTCGCCGACGGGCAGGTGATCTGCGGAGGCGTCCCCGACCCCGAGAAGAAGGCGTCCGCCACGCTCACGCCGCTCAGCGTCGCGTTACCGGTGTTCAGGACCCGGTACGAGTACGTGATCGTCTGGTTCGGCCCCAGCAGCGCCGTCGGGTCGGCGGTCTTGAGCAGCGCCAGGTCGGGGGCCGGCTCGACCGCGACCGTCACCGTGGACGGGCCGGAGGCCACCGCCGGGCCCGAGGGCGGCGTGCCCGTGGCGATCGCGGTGTTGACGATCGATCCGGCGTTGATGTCGACCTGCGTGGTGACGTACGTGCCGGTGCAGGTGGTGGTGTCCTGCGGCGCGAGCGTCGTGACCGGGCAGGTGATCTGCGTCGGCGCGCCGGACCCCGAGGAGGTGTCCGTCACGTTCAGGCCGGTCAGCGTGGAGTTGCCGGTGTTGACGATGTCGTAGGAGTACACCACCGTCCGCCCCGCGGCCGCCACCGTGGACGGTGATGCCGTCTTCAGCAGCGCCAGGCCGGGGGCGGTCGCGGCCGTGACCGTCGCGGTGGACGGGTTGGAGATCAGTACCTGACCCGTGGGAGAGGTGGCGGTGGCGGTGGCGGTGTTGACGACGGATCCGGCGTTGACGTCGTCCTGGGTGGTGACGTACGTGCTCGTGCAGACGGTGCTGTCCTGCGGCGCGAGCGTCGTCACCGGGCAGGCGATCACCGGAGGCGTGCCGGAGCCCGAGAAGAAGGTGTTCCGCACCTCCACGCCGGTCAGTGTCGAGTTCCCGGTGTTGGTGACCAGGTGGGAGTAGGTCACCTGGACCCCGGGGGCCGTGATCGTGCTCGGCTCCGCCGTCTTGGACAGGGACAGGCCGGTGACCACCTCGACGGCGACCGTCGTCGTCGACAGGGGAGAGGTCACCGTGGAGCCCGAGACCGGGGTGCCCGCGGCGACCGCGGTGTTGACGATGGACCCGGCGTTGATGTCGGCCTGGGTGACCAGGTAGGTGCTCGTGCAGGTCGTCGAGCCGTCCGGTGCCAGCGTCACCGCCGGGCAGGTGATCGCGGGAGCTCCCCCCGAGCCCGAGAAGAAGGTGTCGGTCACGTTCACCCGGGTCAGCGTCCGGTTGCCGGTGTTGACGACCGTGTACGAGTACGTGACCGGCTGCCCCGCCTGCGACACGACCGACGGGGAGGCCGACTTCGTCAGCGTCAGGGTCGCGAACAGCTCCGCGGCGACCGTCGCGGTGGACGGCTCGGAACTCACCGGGGGACCCACCGGTGGGGTGCCCGACGCCACCGCGGTGTTCACGATCGTGCCGGCGTCGACGTCGTCCTGGGTGGCGACGTAGGTGCTCGTGCAGGTCGTCATGGCCTGCGGCACCAGCGTCGTGGTCGGGCAGGTGATCACCGGCGGTGTGCCGGTGCCGGAGAAGGCGGTGGTGGTCAGGTTCACCCCGGTCAGTGTCGTGTTGCCGGTGTTGACGATCACGTACGAGTACGTCACGGTGCCCGCCTCTCCCGGCCTGGCCACCGTTCTGGGCGACGCCGTCTTCAGCAGCGCCAGGCTGGGGGCGGGCTCGGCGGTCACCACCACCGTCGACGGAGCGGAGGTCACCACGGCGGCCGCCACCGAGGGCTCCGCGAGACTCGCGGCGGAGGCCAGCACGGTGTCCCCCGGCGGGACGCCCGCGGCCACCGCGGTGTTCACCACGCCACCGGCGTCGATGTCGGCCTGGGTGGTGACATAGGTGCTCGTGCAGGTCGTCGTCTCCTGCGGCGCGAGCGTGGTGACCGGGCAGGTGATCACGCCGGGCGTCCCGGTTCCCGAGAAGGTGACGTCCGCCACGGTCACCCCGGTCAGCGTCAGGTTCCCGGTGTTGACGACCGCGTACGAGTAGACCACCTCCCGTCCCGCCGCCGTCACCGTGCTCGGTGACGCGGTCTTCAGCAGCGCCAGGCTGGGAGCGGGCTCTGCCGCGACCGTCACCGTGGACGGGGCCGAGGTCACCACCGGACCCGACGGCGGGGTGCCCGACGCCGTGGCGGTGTTGACGATCACCCCGGAGTTGACGTCGGCCTGGGTGGTGACGTAGGTGCCGGTGCAGATGGTGGAGCCCTGCGGCGCCAGGGTGGTGGCCGGGCAGGTGATCACCGGGGCGGGTCCGGTGCCGGAGAAGGAGGTGTCGGTCGCGCCCACGCCGGTCAGCGTCGTGTTGCCGGTGTTGACGATCGTGTAGGAGTACGTCACGGTCCGTCCCGCCGCCGTGAACGTGCTCGGGGAGGCCGTCTTCAGCAGCGCCAGGGCGGCGGCGGGCACCTCGATGACCGTCGCGGTCGACGGGTCGGAGGTCACGACGGTCCCGGTGGGCGTGGTGCCCGTGGCGACCGCGGTGTTCACCACGCCACCGGCGTCGATGTCGGCCTGGGTGATCAGGTACGTGCTGGTGCACGTGGTGGTGTCCTGCGGGGCCAGGGTGGTGACCGGACAGGTGATCACGGGGCGGGTGCCGGTGCCGGAGAAGGCGGTGTCGTTGACGTCCACCCCGGTCAGGGTGGCGTTGCCGGTGTTGACGATCGTGTAGGAGTACGTCACCTGCCGTCCCGCCGCGGTCACCGTGCTCGGCGTCACCGTCTTCAGCAGGGCCAGGCCGGGAGCCGCCTCCCCGCCGACCGTCGCGGTGGAGGGATCGGAGACCACCGCGGGCCCGGTGGGCGGTGTGCCCGAGGCGACGGCGGTGTTGACGACGGATCCGGCGTCGATGTCGGCCTGGGTGGTCACGTAGGTGCCGGTGCAGACGGTCATGTCCTGGGGTTCCAGGGTGGTGACGGGGCAGGTGACCACCGGGGGTGTCCCGGTGCCGGAGAAGGCGGTGTCGTTGACGTCCACGCCGGTCAGGGTGGCGTTGCCGGTGTTGACGATCGTGTAGGAGTACGTCAGGGTCCGTCCCGCCGCGGTCACCGTGCTCGGCGACACCGTCTTCAGCAGCGCCAGGGAGGGAGCCGCCTCCACCAGGACCGTCACGGTGGAGGGGTCGGAGGTCACCGCGGGGCCCTCCGGGGGGGTGCCGACGGCGAGGGCGGTGTTGACGATGGTCCCGGCGTTGATGTCGGCCTGGGTGATGACGTACGTGCTGTTGCAGACGACGGCCTCCTGGGGTGCGAGTGTCGTGGTCGGGCAGGTGATGACCGGGGTGGGTCCGGTGCCGGAGAAGACGGTGTCGGTCACGTCGACGCCGGTCAGGGTCGCGTTGCCGGTGTTGACCAGCAGGTAGGCGTAGATCACTGTCCGCCCGGCGGCGGCCACGGTGGCCGGTGCCGCGGTCTTCAGCAGGGCCAGGCCGGGAGCCGGCGTGGCGGTGACCGTCGCGGTGGAGGGATCGGAGGTCACGGCCGGTCCGGTGGGCGGGGTGCCGGTGGCGAGGGCGGTGTTGACGATGGATCCGGCGTCGATGTCGGCCTGCGTGGTGACGTAGGTGCTCGTGCAGGTGGTGGTGTCCTGGGGTGCGAGCGTGACGGCCGGGCAGGTGATCACCGGGGCGGGTCCGGTGCCTGAGAAGGACGTGCCGGTCACGTCCACGCCGGTCAACGTCACGTTGCCGGTGTTGACCACGAGGTAGGAGTAGACCACCGTGCGGCCCGCGGCGGCCACCGTGGTCGGTGACGCCGTCTTCAGCAGCGCCACGCCGGGAGCCGGGGTGGCGGTGATCGTGGCGGTGGAGGGGGCGGAGGTCGCGACCGTCCCGCCGGGCGAGGTGCCGGTGGCGACGGCGGTGTTGACGACGGTCCCGGCGTCGATGTCGGCCTGCGTGGTGACGTAGGTGCCGGTGCAGGTGGTGGTGTCCTGCGGCGCCAGGGTGACGGCCGGGCAGGTGATCACCGGGGCGGGTCCGGTGCCGGAGAAGGCGGTGTCGGTCACGTCCACCCCGCTCAGGGTGGTGTTGCCGGTGTTGAAGACCAGGTAGGAGTAGTTCACCGTCTGCCCGGCCGCGGTCACCGTGGTCGGTGTCCCCGTCTTCAGCAGCGCCACGTCGGGAGCCGGGGTGATGGAGACCGTGGCGGTCGACGGCGGGGCCGCTATGAGGGAGCCTCCGGGAGGCGTGGCGGTCGCGGTGGCGATGTTGACGACGGCCCCGGCGTCGACGTCGGCCTGGGTGACGACGTAGGTGCTGGTGCAGGTGGTGGTGTCCTGGGGAGCGAGCGTGGTGACCGGGCAGGTGATCACGGGGGTGGGTCCGGTGCCGGAGAAGGCGGTGTCGGTGACGTCCACCCCGGTCAGGGTGGTGTTGCCGGTGTTGACCAGCAGGTAGGAGTAGGTCACGGTCCGCCCGGCGGCGATCACCGTGGTCGGCGAGGCGGTCTTCAGCAGGGCGAGGTTGGGGTCGGCCGTGATGGTCACCGTCGCGGTGGAGGGATCGGAGGTCACGGCCGGTCCGGTGGGCGGGGTTCCGGTGGCGGTGGCGGTGTTGACGACGGTCCCGGCGTCGACGTCGGCCTGGGTGAGGACGTAGGTGCCGGTGCAGGTGGTGGTGTCCTGCGGGGCGAGGGTGGTGACCGGGCAGGTGATCACCGGGGCGGTGCCCGAGCCGGTGAAGGCGGTGGTGGTCACGTCCACCCCGGTCAGGGTGGTGTTCCCGGCGTTGGTGACCAGGTGGGCGTAGGTCACCGTCTGCCCGGCGGCGGTCGCCGTGGCCGGTGCCGCCGTCTTCAGCAGCGCCAGGGCGGGAGCGGCGACGACGGCGACCGCCGCGGTGGACGGGTCGGAGGACGCGACCGTCCCGTCGGGCGAGGTGCCGGTGGCGACGGCGGTGTTGACGACGGTCCCGGCGTCGATGTCGGCCTGGGTGACGACGTAGGTGTTGCTGCAGACCGTCCTGGCCTGCGGCTCCAGCGTGGTGACGGGGCAGGTGATGGCGGTGGGGGTTCCGGTGCCGGTGAAGGCGGTCTCGGTGACGTCCACGCTGGTCAGGGTGGTGTTGCCGGTGTTGGCGACCAGGTAGGAGTAGGTCACCGTCTGCCCGGCCGCGGTCACCGCGGTCGGCGTCTCCGTCTTCAGCAGCGCCAGCGTGGGAGCGGGAGGAATCGTGACCGTCGCGGTCGACGACGGGGAGGCGATGGCGGGACCGGTGGGCGGGGTCCCGGTGGCGACCGCGGTGTTGACGATGGTCCCGGCGTCGACGTCGGCCTGCGTGGTGACGTACGTGCCCGTGCAGATCGTCAGGTCCCGCGGGGCCAGCGTGGTGACCGGGCAGGTGATCACGGGGGCGGGTCCGGTGCCGGAGAAGGCGGTGTCGGTGACGTCCACCCCGGTCAGGGTGGTGTTGCCGGTGTTGACCAGCAGGTAGGAGTAGGTGATCGTCCGTCCCGCGGCGGTCAGCGTGGCCGGCGAGGCGGTCTTCAGCAGGGCGAGGTTGGGGTCGGGTGTGATGGTCACCGTCGCGGTGGAGGGATCGGAGGTCACGGCGGGTCCGGTGGGGGGCGTGCCGGTGGCGGTGGCGGTGTTGACGACGGTCCCGGCGTCGACGTCGGCCTGGGTGATGACGTACGTGCTCGTGCAGGTGGTCGAGTCCTGGGGGGCGAGGGTGGTGACCGGGCAGGTGATCGCGGTGGGGGTGCCGGTGCCGGTGAAGGCGGTGGTGGTCGCGGTCACCCCGGTCAGGGTGGTGTTGCCGGTGTTGGTGACCAGATGGGCGTAGGTCACGGTCTGCCCGGCCGCGGTCGCCGTGTTCGGTGAGGCCGTCTTCAGCAGCGCCACGGCCGGAGCGGCGACGGCGGTGACCGTGTTGGTCGACGGCGCGGAGGCGACGGCGGGACCGGTGGGCGGGGTGCCGGTGGCGACCGCGGTGTCGACGATCGTCCCGGCGTCGATGTCGGCCTGGGTGACGACGTAGGTGTTGCTGCAGACCGTCCTGGCCTGCGGGGCCAGCGTGGTGACGGGGCAGGTGATGGCGGTGGGGGTTCCGGTGCCGGTGAAGGCGGTCTCGGTGACGTCCACGCCGGTCAGGGTGGTGTTGCCGGTGTTGGAGACCAGGTGGGCGTAGGTCACCGTCTGCCCGGCCGCGGTCACCGTGCTCGGCGTCCCCGTCTTCAGCAGCGCCAGCGTGGGAGCGGAGGGAGCGGCGATCGTCGCGGTCGACGGGTCGGAGGTCACGGCAGGCCCGATGGGCGGCGTGCCCGAGGCGGTCGCGGTGTTGACGATGCTCCCCGCGTCGATGTCGGCCTGCGTGACCACGTAGGTGTTCGTGCAGGTCGTCATGTCCTGCGGGGCGAGGACGGTGACCGGGCAGGTGATCGCGGTGGGGGTTCCGGTGCCGGTGAAGGCGGTGGTCGTCACGCTCACCCCGGTCAGGGTGGTGTTGCCGGTGTTGACGACCATGTAGGAGTAGGTCACGGTCCGCCCGGCGGCGGTCACCGTGGTCGGCGACGCCGTCTTCAGCAGGGCCAGTCGAGGAGCCAGCTCATCGGTGACCGTGGCGGTGGACGGGTCGGAGGTCACGGCGGGTCCGGTGGGTGGCGTGCCCGAGGCGACGGCGGTGTTGACGATGGTCCCGGCGTCGATGTCGGCCTGGGTGGTGACGTAGGTGTTGGTGCAGGTGGTGTTTTCCTGCGGGGCGAGCGTGGTGACCGGGCAGACGATCGCGGTGGGGGTGCCGGTGCCGGTGAAGGCGGTGGTCGTCACGCTCACCCCGGTCAGGGTGAGGTTGCCGGTGTTGACGACCGCGTACGAGTAGGTGATCGTCTCGCCCGCCTGCGTCGCGGCCGTGGGGAAGGCCGTCTTCAGCAGAGCGATGGCGGGAGCGGCGATGACGGTGATCGTGGCGGTCGAGGGGTCGGAGGTCACAGCGGGCCCGGTGGGCGGGGTTCCGGTGGCGGTGGCGGTGTTGACGATGGATCCGGCGTTGATGTCGGCCTGTGTGGTGACGTAGGTGTTGGTGCAGGTCGTGGAGGCTCGCGGGGCGAGGGTGGTGGTCGGGCAGGTGATGGCGGTGGGGGTGCCGGTGCCGGTGAAGGCGGTGGTCGTCACGGTCACGCCGGTCAGGGTGGTGTTGCCGGTGTTGACGACCAGGTAGGAGTAGGTGATGGTCCGCCCGGCGGCGGCCACCGTGGTCGGCGACGCCGTTTTCAGCAGGGCCAGGGCCGGGGCGGCGGTGGCGACGACCGTCGCGGTGGAGGCATCGGAGGTCACGGCCGGCCCTGACGGCGGGGTTCCGGTGACGGTGGCGGTGTTGACGATGGATCCGGCGTTGATGTCGGCCTGTGTGGTGACGTACGTGTTGGTGCAGGTCGTCGAGTTCTGGGGTGCGAGGGTGGTGGTCGGGCAGGTGATCGCGGTGGGGGTGCCGGTGCCGGTGAAGGCGGTGGTCGTCACGGTCACCCCGGTCAGGGTGGTGTTGCCGGTGTTGAGCACCAGGTAGGAGTAGGTCACCGTCTGCCCGGCCCCCACCACCGCGTTCGGCGACGCCGTCTTCTGCAGCGCGAGCGAGGGGGCCGCCGTGAGGGTGACCGTCGCGGTCGACGTGGCGGAGGTCACGGCGGGCCCGGTGGGCGGTGTGCCCGAGGCGGTCGCGGTGTTGACGATGCTCCCGGCGTCGATGTCGGCCTGGGTGATGACGTGCGCCCCGTTGCAGGTCACCGACTCCTGCGGTGCCAGCGTGGTCAGCGGGCAGGTGATCGCCCCCGGCGTACCGGAGGCGGTGGAGACGTCGGTGATGGCCACCCCGGTCAGGGTGGTGTTGCCGATGTTGACGACCGCGTAGGAGTAGACGATCGTCTGGCCCTCCTGCGTGGCGGCCACCGGGAAGGCCGTCTTCAGCATGGCGATGGCGGGAGCGGCGATGGCGGTGACCGTCGCGGTGGAGGGGTCGGAGGTCACAGCGGGCCCGGTGGGCGGGGTTCCGGTGGCGGTGGCGGTGTTGACGATGGATCCGGCGTTGATGTCGGCCTGTGTGGTGACGTAGGTGTTGGTGCAGGTCGTGGAGGCTCGCGGGGCGAGGGTGGTGGTCGGGCAGGTGATGGCGGTGGGGGTGCCGGTGCCGGTGAAGGCGGTGGTCGTCACGGTCACGCCGGTCAGGGTGGTGTTGCCGGTGTTGAGCACCAGGTAGGAGTAGGTGATGGTCCGCCCGGCGGCGGCCACCGTGGTCGGCGACGCCGTTTTCAGCACGGCGATGGCGGGTGCGGCGGTGGCGGTGACCGTCGCGGTGGAGGGGTCGGAGGTGACGGCCGGGCCGGTGGGTGGGGTTCCGGTGGCGGTGGCGGTGTTGACGATGGATCCGGCGTTGATGTCGGCCTGTGTGGTGACGTAGGTGTTGGTGCAGGTCGTGGAGGCTCGCGGGGCGAGGGTGGTGGTCGGGCAGGTGATGGCGGTGGGGGTGCCGGTGCCGGTGAAGGCGGTGGTCGTCACGGTGACGCCGGTCAGGGTGGTGTTGCCGGTGTTGAGCACCAGGTAGGAGTAGGTCACCGTCTGCCCGGCCCCCACCACCGCGTTCGGCGACGCCGTCTTCTGCAGGGCAAGGGCCGGAGCGGCCGTGAGGGTGACCGTGGCGGTGGAGGGATCGGAGGTCACGGCCGGTCCCGACGGCGGGGTGCCGGTGGCCGTGGCGGTGTTGACGACGGTCCCGGCGTCGACGTCCGCCTGGGTGATGACGCGTGTCCCGGTGCAGGTCGTCGAGGCCTGCGGCGCCAGCGTGGTGACCGGGCAGGTGATCGCGGCGGGGGTGTTCGAGCCGGTGGAGACGTCGGTGATCCTCACTCCGGTCAGGGTGGTGTTGCCGGTGTTGACGACCGCGTAGGAGTAGGTGATCGTCTGGCCCTCCTGCGTGGCGGCCACCGGGAAGGCCGTCTTCAGCATGGACAGGGCGGGAGCGGCGATGGCGGTGACCGTCGCGGTGGACGGGCCGGAGGTCACGGCGGGTCCGGTGGGTGGTGTGCCGGTGGCGGCGGCGGTGTTCGTGATGCCCCCGGCGTCGACGTCCGCCTGGGTGATGGCGTACACGTTCGTGCAGGTCGTGGTGTCCTGCGGGGCGAGGGTGGTGGTCGGGCAGACGATCGCGGTGGGGGTGCCGGTGCCGGTGAAGGCGGTGGTCGTCACCCTTACCCCGGTCAGGGTGGTGTTGCCGGTGTTGAAGATCAGGTAGGAGTAGTTGATGGACCGTCCCGCCGCCACCACCGTGGTCGGCGCCGCCGTCTTCAGGAGCGCCAGGCCGGGAGCGGCGATGGCGGTGACCGTCGCGGTGGAGGCGGCGGAGGTCACCGCGGGTCCGGCGGGTGGGGTGCCGGTGGCGACGGCGGTGTTGACGACGGTCCCGGCGTCGATGTCGGCCTGGGTGGTGACGTAGGCGTTCGTGCAGGTGGTGGTGTCCTGCGGGGCGAGGGTGGTGGTCGGGCAGACGATCGCGGTGGGGGTGCCGGTGCCGGTGAAGGCGGTGGTCGTCACCCTTACCCCGGTCAGGGTGGTGTTGCCGGTGTTGACGACCGCGTAGGAGTAGGTGATCGTCTGGCCCGCCTGCGTCACGGTTACCGGGAAGGCCGTCTTCAGCAGTGCCACGCCGGGAGCCGGTACGGCGGTGACCGTGGCGGTGGAGGCGGCGGAGGTGATGGCGGGTCCGGTGGACGGTGTGCCGGTGGCGGTCGCGGTGTTCGTGATGGTCCCGGCGTCGATGTCGGCCTGGGTGGTGACGTAGGTGTTCGTGCAGGTGGTGGTGTCCTGCGGGGCGAGGGTGGTGGTCGGGCAGACGATCGCGGTGGGGGTGCCGGTGCCGGTGAAGACGGTGGTGGTCACCATCACGCCGGTCAGGGTGAGGTTGCCGGTGTTGACGACCAGGTAGGAGTAGGTCACGACGCGTCCGGCGGAGGTCACCGTGGTGGGGAAGGCCGTCTTCAGCAGCGCCACGCCGGGAGCCGGTATGGCGGTGACCGTGGCGGTGGAGACGGCGGAGGTCACGGCCGGTCCCGAGGGCGGTGTGCCGGTGGCGGTCGCGGTGTTGGTGACGGCCCCGGCGTCGATGTCGGCCTGCCTGGTGACGTAGGTGCTCGTGCAGGTCGTCGATTCCTGTGGCGCCAGCGTGGTGACGGGGCAGGAGACCAGAGACCGCGTGCCTGTCCCCGAGAAGGACGTGCTGGCCACGATGATGTCGGTCAGGGTGGTGTTGCCGGTGTTGACGACCAGGTAGGAGTAGGTCACGACGCGTCCGGCGGAGGTCACCGTGGTGGGGGAGGCCGTCTTGAGCAGCGCCAGGCCGGGAGCCGGCGCGGCGGTGACCGTGGCGGTGGAGGGGTCGGAGGTCACGGCCGGTCCCGAGGGCGGTGTGCCGGTGGCGGTGGCGGTGTTGGTGACGGCGCCGGCGTCGATGTCGGCCTGGGTGGTGACGTAGGTGCTCGTGCAGGTCGTGGTGGCCTGCGGGGCGAGGGTGGTGGTCGGGCAGGTGATGGCGGTGTGGGTGCCGGTGCCGGTGAAGGCGGTGGTGGTCACCCTGACGCCGGTCAGGGTGGTGTTGCCGGTGTTGATGACCGCGTACGAGTAGGTCACGGTCCGTCCGGCGGCGGTCACCGTGGTCGGCGAGGCCGTCTTCAGCAGTGCCACGCTGGGGGCGGAGGTCACGCTCACCGTGGCGGTGGAGGGGTCGGAGGTCACGGCCGGTCCCGAGGGCGGCGTGCCCGAGGCGGTGGCGGTGTTGACGATGGAGCCCGCGTCGATGTCGGCCTGGGTGGTGACGTAGGTGCTCGTGCAGGTCGTGGTGGCCTGCGGCGCCAGAGTCGTGGTCGGGCAGGTGACCGCCGACCGGGGCCCCGTACCCGAGAAGGAGGTGCTGATCACCCTGACGCCGGTCAGCGTGGTGTTGCCGGTGTTGACGATCGCGTACGAGTAGGTCACGGTCCGGCCGGCGGCGGTCACCGTGGTCGGCGAGGCCGTCTTCAGCAACGCCAGTGCGGGAACGGAGATGATGCCGACCGTGGCGGTGGAGGAGTCGGAGGTCACGGCGGGTCCGGTGGGGGGTGTGCCGGTGGCGGTGGCGGTGTTGGTGATGGCCCCGGAGTCGATGTCGGCCTGGGTGATGACGTAGCTGCTCGTGCAGGTCGTGGTGTCCTGCGGGGCGAGGGTGGTGGTCGGGCAGGTGATGGCGGTGTGGGTGCCGGTTCCGGAGAAGGCGGTGGTGGTCACTCTGACGCCGGTCAGCGTGGTGTTGCCGGTGTTGACGACCAGGTAGGAGTACGCCACCGTCCGCCCCGCCGCCATCGCCGTGGTCGGTGAGGCCGTCTTCAGCAGTGCCAGGCTGGGAGCCGGCGTGGCCGTGATCGTCACCGTCGACGGATCGGAGGTCACGGCCGGTCCGGTGGGGGGTGTGCCGGTGGCGGTCGCGGTGTTGGTGATGCCTCCGGCGTCGATGTCGGCCTGGGTGGTGACGTAGGTGCTCGTGCAGGTCGTCGAGGCCTGCGGCGCCAGCGTCGCCGTGGGGCAGGTGACCGCGGACCGCGGCCCCGAACCGGAGAAGGCGGTCTCGATGACCCTCACCCCGGTGAGGGTGGTCCTGCCGGTGTTGGTGATGAGATAGGAGTAGGTGATGCTCCGCCCCGAGGCCGCCACCGTGCTCGGGGAGGCCGTCTTCAGGATCGCCAGCGACGAGACCTGCACGGGGACCACCGTCGAGGTGGATCCCGCGGTCACGCCCATCTGGGAAGGCGTGTCGGAGCTGGAGAACTCGATGTTCGCGCTGTTGTTGATCGACGTGCCGGGGGAGTTGGCCCCGAGCGTGACGCGGAACCTTACGGAGGTGGACTGGCCGGGCGCCAGGCTGCCGCCGCTGACGGCGTTCGCCCCGGTGCCCAGCCGCACCCGGACCTGGTTGTTGACGAACTCCCCCTGGTCGTCGCCGGTGCGGTCGGTCTTGGGCCCGATGTTGGGGCCGGTCGCCACGGAGATGCTCCCCGGGACGTAGACGGTGTTGGCCGGAATCGGGTCGGTGAGCACCACGCCGATGGCGGTGTCGTCCCCGGTGTTGGTCGCGGTGACGGTGTACTCCAGCACCGACCCCGGTTCCGGGTCGCCCCCGCCCACCACCACGGCGGACTTCGTCGACTGGATGTTCGCCTGCCGCAGGGCGACCTGGGCGAAGATCGCCTGGGGCCAGTAGGTGTCTCCGGCGGTGCTGAAGACGAACCGGGCCGAGGTGTCGTTGTTGCGGAACGCGGTGGAGGCGTCGACGATGTTGGAGTCGTAGCCGAGCGTGTTGGTGTAGGCGGGGTTACGGTCGGTCACCTGGCCGCCGAGCGTGGCGATGGTGGAGTTGAAGAAGTTGTTCGCCGGATGCAGGGCGTCGCTGAGGACGGTCAGGGGGCCGTTGGTGGTGTCGATGCTGAGGGAGTCACCGGTGATCGCGTTGTCGCCGTCGTAGGCGATCTCACCGATCTGGACGCTCACGGCGCCGGTGGTGGGGGTGCGGATGCCCGACAGGGTGATGGCGGTGTCGGGGGTGCCGTTCTGCTGCTCGATGAAGCCGTCGAACACCGTGATGTTGCGCAGCGGCAGGGACGCGTCCCGGTAGGCCACCACCAGCGACCAGCCGCCGAACGCGCCGAGGCTGTCGCTGCCGCGGGCGGCCTGGACGTTCGCCACCGTGTAGGTGCCGGCGCCGGCCGCCGTCACCAGGGAGGTGACGTCCGCGGAGGCGCCGTAGACGATTCCGTTCGCGGTGATGTTGTCGGGGGTGTCGCCGATGTCGCCGGCCGTGGCCACGACCGTGCGGTAGACGGTGCTTCCTGGGGTCCTGAACGACACCTGTCCGCGCAGGGCGATGTCGGGCGCCAGGCGGTTGCCGGCCGGCAGGCCCTGCGTGTTGGACGAGGTCTGGCTGCGCGCGCCCCAGTACAGCCGGGCGTAAGCCACCTGCGCACCGGCCGACAGGGTGAGGTTGGCGGTGCTGGAGTTGAACGTCGACGCGTCGGCGTCCACGTCGATGAAGGTGGCGTCGACGTTGTTGTTGCCCGAGCCGGTCCGGCGCGCGGCACAGTCGGGCACCGAGGGGGGGTAGCAGGTGACGACCGAGTTCGCCGCCCGGGTGATCGCCCCACGGAAGTTGTTCACGTAGCGCTGGACGAAGGGGAGCGGAGCCAGCAGGGCCGCGTCCGTGCCCGCCCGCTGCTGGTCGGGCCTCTCGTCCGCTCTCGCGTCGGCCTTCCGGTCCGGGCGGGCAGGCCCGGTGCCGGTGTCGGTCCCGGTCTCCGCCTCGGTCCCGGTCTCCGCCTCGGTCCCGGTCCCGGTCCCGGTCCCGGTGTCGGTCCCGCTGTCGGTCCCGGTGTCGGTGTCCGCCGGGGTGCCGGTCGGCATGCGCCGTTCCCCGATCCGCCCGTCGGTCGTGCCACGGGACGGGTCGGGGGAGGCGTCGGCCGTGACCTCGGCCCCGTCCGCCGACGCCGTCACCCCGCCGGGGATACCCGGGGCGTCCCGGCAGGTGCGTCCCGCGTCGGCCTCGACCGTCGGGATGTACAGCCTCCCGACGGTCGTCCGGACCGCGTACCGGACCGTGATGCTCTCACCGGCCGTCACATCGCCCGTCCACCTCAGCATGGGCTTCTCGTAGGTCAGCGTGCCGGAGGTGGCCAGCGTCTCACCCACGGTCTTGCCGTCGGGAACCTCGGAGAGGTCCTCGCTGAACCTCGCCCCTTCCGCGTCGGCCTCACCGGTGTTGACCACGTGCACCGTTACGATCGTCCGGGCACCGTCACGCCGCGCCTCACGGGTCAGCCGCAGGGCCGGACCGGTCCGGCCCGAACCGCAGGTGATCTCGAACGACGGAGCCTCTGCCCTGGTAAGGATCGCGGCCGAGGCGTCCGCCGTCACTCCCAGACCAACCGCACATGCCATGAATCCAGACAAAGCGCTTTTAAGGAATCTCCTGCGCGCACACGTCCCAGGCAGCACGACCGACCTCCCGCAGGAATTCCGACAAATACTGTCGAATCAACAAACGGGGGGACGAACTTTCTGTCGTGACATTACCCTGACCACGGCTCTAAGAGGATAGCCGGATCATCAACGGCCGAAACCTCCGTCAAGCCAGATAATCACGACCTGGCTGATTATATTGCTGCCTAGGATTTGATTCCTTTACATGTGGCATTCCTCCCACAAAGGTAATCAAATGTGATTCGTCCTGGTCTTTCCTGTTGAATCCTTCGCCCCGTCCCGAGTTTTCGATCGGTGTTGACCTTGACCAAGGTCGAGGTCTTACGGTCGGAGCCATGTCGCACCCCATCCCGGCGGCGCAGGCGGGACGGCGAGAGTGGATCGGTCTCGCCGTCCTGGCACTGCCCGCGCTCCTCGCCTCCCTCGAACTGACCGTCACGAACCTCGCGCTGCCCGCCATCGGCGAGGACCTGGCGGCGAGCAGCACCCAGTCGCTGTGGATCGTGGACGTCTACGCCTTCCTGCTGGCCGGGTCGCTCATCGCCATGGGCGCCCTGGGCGACCGGATCGGCCGTCGCCGGTTGCTGCTGATCGGCGCGGCGGCGTACGGCGTCGTCTCGGTCCTGGCCGCCTGGGCGCCCGACGCCGGGAGCCTGATCGTCGCCCGGGCGCTGATGGGCGTCGCGGGCGCCACCCTGATGCCGTCCACGCTCTCCCTGGCCACGTCCATGTTCCCCGACCCCCGGCAGCGGACGGTGGCCGTCGGGGTCGTCGTCGCCAGCGTCTCGGCGGGCACCGCGATCGGCCCGCTGGTCGGAGGATGGCTGCTGGAGCGGTTCTGGTGGGGGTCGGCGTTCCTGCTGGCCGTCCCCTTCATGCTGCTGCTGCTGGTCGCCGGGCCGCTGCTGCTGCCCGAGCACCGCGACCCCGGCGTGAGGCGGCTCGACCCGGCCGGCGCGGTGCTGTCGCTGGCCACGGTGCTGCCGGTGGTGTACGGGCTCAAGCAGATCGCGGCCGACGGCCCGGCGACGACGTCCCTGGCCGCGATCGCCGCCGGGCTCGCCGCGGGCGCGCTGTTCGTCCGCAGGCAGCGGACCGCGGCCGACCCCTTCGTCGACCTGGGCCTGTTCGCCGACCGCACGTTGAGCACCGCGACCGGCACGCTGGCGCTCGGCATCTTCGTCCTGTGGGGCTCCAACTACGCCATCGCCCAGTACCTGCAGCTCGTGCACGGCATGTCGCCCCTGGAGGCGGGTCTGTGGACGGCGCCCTCGGCGGTGGGCGTCATCGTCGGGTCCACCGTAGCCCCCCGGCTCGCGCGGAGGATCCGGCCCTTCGCGGTGATCGCCGCCGGGCTGGCCGTGTCCGCCGTCGGTTACCTCGTGCTCACCCGCACCCAGGGAACGGAGGGGATCGCCGTCCTGGTGTCCGGTGCCGTGATCGTCTCCGCGGGCCTGGGACCGATGATGGCGCTCGCCACCGACCTGGTCGTCGGCTCCGCGCCTCCGCACCGGGCCGGCGCCGCGGCGGCGATCTCCTCGACGGCGCCGCAGCTCGGCGGCGCGCTCGGGATCGCGGTCCTCGGCAGCGTCATCACCGCGACCTACCGGGCCGGGCTCGCGGCGGACGCCGTCCCCGAGGCGGCCCGCGACAACCTCGGCGCCGCGGTGGCCGTGGCGGCAGGCCTTCCGCCGCGTCCCGGTGCCGAACTGCTCGCCGCGGCACGCGCCGCGTTCGTCGAGGGCTTCCACCTGACCGCCGCGATCAGCGCCGCCCTGATGGCGGGCGTCGTCCTGCTCGTCGTGGCCCTGCTCCGCCGGGACGCGGGCCGCCCGGGAGGGCGGGCCATACGGATGCGACGATGATCCTCGTGTCCGGCGGTGGGGAACCGGGCCGTACGGGTGATGACGACGATCCCACGGGGGACGAGATGAGCCGACCCGAGCCCATGACGCTGGACGAGGCGCTGCCACGCTGGCACCGGAGGGAGCGGCACCGGCTGCCGGTCGATCTACCGGCCCCCGCCGTGATACGCGCCGCCGCCGAGGTCACCTGGGGGGAGGTCCCGCTGTTCCGGGCGGTGATGACCGCGGCGGGGCTGGGAAGGACCCGGCTCCCGGCGGACACCCCGGTGCTGGACCTGTTCCTCGGCAACGGGTTCGCGGTTCTGTACCGCGGTGAGGACGAACTGCTGGTGGGCGGGATCGAGCGCGTCTCCCGGAACCGGCCCGTGGTGCCGCTGGCACCCGGCACGACCCCGGAGGTCTTCCACGCCTTCGACGCGCCGGGTCACCTGAAGCTGGCGGTCAACTTCCACTGCGCCGGCGGCGTGCTGAGCACCGAGACCCGGGTGTACGCCACCGACCGCCGCTCCCGGTGGTTGTTCGGGGCGTACTGGCTCGTCATCCGGGCGGGCAGCGGGTTCATCCGCCGGGTCTGGCTCCGGGGCGTCCGCCGCCGCGCCGCCCGTACCGGACGGGACGTCGGCCCCGCGAGCCTGGTCTGAGACGCGGGGCGCGGGGGGACCGGCCCGGCCTGCGAGCCGGGCCGGTCCGGTGGCGGAAGGTCAGATGCCGCGGCGCATCGCCCTGGTGCCCATGACCAGGCCGATCACGGCGATCGCGCAGGCCGCGAGCGTCCCGTACAGCACCGAGGTGTCCGCGAAGCGGCCGGAGAAGAGCGACCGCTCCGCCTCGACGATGTAGGAGACCGGGTTCAGGGCCGCGGCGGTCCGCAGCCACTGCGGGCCGGAGTCCATCGGCAGCAGCACGCCCGACAGCAGCATCAGCGGGAACAGCACGAGCTGGGTGACCCCGTAGAAGAGATCTCCTCCCGGCCTGGACGCGATCGCCAGCACGAAGGAGAGCGCGCCCAGGCCGACGCCGAACACGACCAGCATCACCAGGCCGGCCAGCACTCCCGCCGGGTACAGGCGGAAACCCAGCGGCACCGCCAGGGCGATGATCAGGACGGCCTGGGCCAGCAGGGCCACGAACTCCTTCAGCGTCCGGCCGACCAGCATCGCCGTGCGGTCCAGCGGGGTGACCAGCATGCGCTCCATCGAGCCGCCGATCAGCTCCACCAGCAGCATGTACCCGGCCATCATCGGCCCGGACAGGCACATCATGATCAGGATGCCGGGCACGAACCACTGCCAGTGCGAGCCCTGGCCCGCGAAGCTCTGCGTCTGTCCGAGCAGCGGGCCGAACAGGAACAGGAACAGCAGCGGCTGCCCCATGGTGAACAGGAGGCCGAGGGGCTCACGGAACATGGGGGTGACCTCGCGGGAGAACACGGTCGCGGTGTCACGGAGGAACGGAACGCTCATGGGGACCTTCTCTGCGGGATCGGGGGAAGCGGGGGTGACAGGGGGAGGAGCGGCCCGGCCGCAAGGAGAGGGAGGGCCGCGGTGCGCGCGGTCAGGCGACGGTCTCGGGAACGTTCCCACCGGCCGGGACGCCGGGGGCGGCCTCGTCGGACTCCCGCAGGCTGCGGCCGGTCAGCGCGAGGAAGACGTCGTCCAGCGTGGGCCGGGAGGTCTCGGCGGTGGCGGCCTTCACGCCGGACGCCTCCAGGTGGCGCAGGTACTCCGGCAGCGCCGCGTCCGCGCGGGGCACCCGCAGCCACACGGTCGTCCCGTCGGTGGTCACCGCGCCCGCTCCGGCGATCCGCTCGGCGATCTCGGCGGCCCGCGCGGTCCCGGACGCGTCGTGCAGGGTCACGGTGACGCGGTCACCGGCCAGGTCGCTCTTCAGCCCCTCGGCCGTCCCGTCGGCGATGACCCGGCCGTGGTCGATGATCACCACCCGTTCGGCCATGCTGTCGGCCTCCTCCAGGTAGTGGGTGGTCAGGAAGAGGGTGGTGCCGTGGTCCTCGCGCAGCCGCAGGATGTGCTCCCAGATGTTGGCGCGGCTCTGCGGGTCCAGGCCGGTCGACGGTTCGTCCAGGAACAGCAGGGCGGGCCGGTGGACGAGCCCCAGGGCGATGTCGAGGCGGCGGCGCTGGCCTCCCGAGAGGGTGCCGGGTTTGCGGTCGGCCAGCGGTCGCAGCTCCAGCCGGTCGAGCACCTCGTCGGCCCGGCGGCCGGCCTCCCGCCGGGTGAGGCCGTAGCAGCGTCCCTGGGTCACCAGCTCGTCGCGGACGCGGAAGTTCTCGCCCGCGCCGTTCTTCTGCCCGACGTAGCCGATCCGGGCGCGGACCCCGGCCGGGTCCGCCACGACGTCGCAGCCCGCCACGGTCGCGGTCCCCGACGTCGGCGGGAGCAGCGAGGTGAGCATGCGCAGGCTGGTGGACTTCCCCGCGCCGTTCGGGCCGAGGAAGGCCACCAGCTGGCCCGCCTCCACGTCGATGTCGAGGCCGCGTACGGCGTCGACGCTCTCCTTCTTGATCATGAATCGGCGGGTCAGTCCTCGGGCGTGGATCATCGTCCCCTCCTCGGGGTGTGGGATACGGGGGCATGCCGAAGAGACCCCTGCGGGGGCTCGTCGGGAGATGCCTCATCCTCACCCACGTGATCCGGGGATGGCAAACGTGAAAGGTGTGTTCATGTTCTGTCTGACCTGCGGAAACGCGGTTCCGTCCGGGGTGCGGGACGGGAGGTCCTGCCGGTCGCGCCGGGGACGCCGACCGCGCTGACGTGGGCTTTTCCCTGCAGCGGCCGGACAGCGAGAAAAGAATGCGGATTTTTCATGATCCGGGCTTGCGCGGAGCGGCGCCGGGGGTCTTTCGAGCCCGGCCGGGATCGTCGCCGGACGTCATCGGTGAGCGCCACCGGACGCCGCCGGACAGCGAAGAACTCCGGGCGCCCGTGGGCACCCGGAGTTCTCGTGTCCCCGAGGGGACCCGGAGCGGGTGGTGTCAGGTCTTCCCGAACTGCGGCTGGGCCGGAAGCGGATCGGTGAGGGCGCCGGGAGCGCCGTCACCGCGACGGCGGAACAGGGCGTCGAGCGCCCAGGGGCCGGGGCCGAGCACGGCGATGATCAGGAACGACCAGCAGAACAGGGCCGCGAGCTCGCCGCCGTTGCGCAACGGCAGGAAGTCCTGCGGAAGATGCACCACGAAGTACGCGTACGCCATCGAGCCGGACGCGAGCGTGGCGGCGGAGCGGCTGAAGACCCCGGCCAGGACGAGCAGGCCGCAGACCACCTGGATGAGCGCGGCCCACCAGCCGGGCCAGACGGCGAACTCGACGGCCTGGCCGGTGCCGCGGTTGCCGCCGAAGAGCCCGAACATCGATGCCAGGCCGTGGAACAGGAAAAGGAGACCCGTCACCATGCGGAAGAGCGAGAGGACCGGGCCGCTCAGTCGCTCGACTTTCATCGGGCCACCCCTGTCTTCTCCCGGAGGGACCCGTCCGTCGTCCCCGTACGATGCCGCGGGGGTCGTACCTCCGCTTTCGCACCGTCACGTTTCATGTACGCGACCACTTCTACCTCCAGGTGAACCGGGCGTCAGATTCCCCGTCATGGTAGGTGACCGCGGATGTGGTGTCCGGCCTCGAAAAAACACGCTGTTTGGAATGGATCCAGTTCAGTATGAAAGAAGCAGTTGGGCGGGGTGTCGGGGTGTTTGAGAAATACCTGTTCTATTTGATGACTTGATGTAACTTTCAACTGTCCTGTGAATGGCGCGTTCCATTCGTGCTCCCCGTTCTCCCGACCGCGCGGTCACGGCCCGGAGACCCGTCGGGAGACCTCGAAGACCACTCGGACGTCCGTTCGTGGCCGCCGGAGACCGGCCGGGCACCCCGCCCCGGGGGCCGCGCGCCCCGGCGGAGGCACGCGGTCGCGTCGCCCGTCCCCTGCGGACAGGCTCAGACGTCCTTCCAGGACAGGGCCAGGGTGGTGTGGCGCTTGGGGATGAGCAGCCCGTCGCGCGGGGCCTCGCCCTGGTAGGCGTCGATGCGGAGCCCGGTCGTCATGGGGCGGTCCGCCATGTCCCACGCCTGGACGTGGGCGACCAGCTCGGAGGCCAGCCGCAGCCGGTCCGGCCCGTGACCGCGCGCGATCAGCGTGCCGTCCGGTGACGGCTCCAGCAGGCACAGGTTGTCGCGCTCCACGATCCCTACGGCCATCCTGAACCCCGTCAGGTCGAGCGGGGGCGAGGCCAGCCATCCCGGCCGCACCTCCGAGATCGTGCACCAGCGGGGTTCGTGCACCGCCAGCCAGAGGCTCAGCCCGTCGAGGAGCTGGGAGGGGCCCACGCTGATCTCGGTGGAACGCTCGACCACGGGCCCGTCGAGCGCCCCCAGCACGTCGCCGATCTCACCGGCCTCGGGCAGCGAGATCATCAGGTCGGACTCCCGGTCCA
The DNA here is from genome assembly GCF_055586505.1 of Streptosporangium sp. NPDC050148. Classification (NCBI taxonomy): domain Bacteria; kingdom Bacillati; phylum Actinomycetota; class Actinomycetes; order Streptosporangiales; family Streptosporangiaceae; genus Streptosporangium; species Streptosporangium sp. NPDC050148. The sequence goes on from NZ_JBVJIA010000026.1 coordinate 64,381, forward strand.
GCACCACGGTCGTCTCCGGTCCCGCGAAGGGGCCGCGCATCCGCATGAACCCGCAGGGCAGGACCGAGCGGCTGGTCCAGTGCCCGTCGTCGCGCTCCATCGCCACCGAACGCTGCACCCCCCGCAGGTCCAGCGGGGCGACCAGCCGGCCGTCCGGCCCGAGCTGCTCCAGCCAGGCCGGGGCCAGGTCCCACACGCCGACGGTGGCGATCACCCGGTCGTAGGGCGCCTCGGGCGGGAACCCCCCGGCCCCGTCGGCGCACACCAGCCTCACCTCGGGATGACCGGCCGCCGCCAGGTGCTCACCGGCCAGCGCCACCAGGTCCGGGTCGATGTCGACGCTCACCACCAGCCCCTCGGGCCCCACCAGGTGGGCGAGCAGGGCGGCGTTGTACCCCGTCCCCGTCCCGATCTCCAGGATCCGCTGCCCCGGTGCCACGCCGAGCTGGTCGAGCATCAACGCCATGATCGCGGGCTGGGAGGAGGAGCTGATCGGCCGCCCCTGCTCGTCGCGCTTGGTCACGATCGCGTCGTCCTGGTAGACGGTCTCCGCCGGAAGATTCGGCAGGAAGACATGCCGCGGCACCGTCCGCAGCGCGCCGGTCACGGCGTCGCTGATTCCTCGTACGCGGACCTGAGAGACCAGATCTTCCCGTAACGCGTGCCACTCAGCCATCTCGACCTCCGTGCCGTATGCGTACCTGGTGCCCTGAGTTATATGCCCCCGTGGATGGTGAACCTCCATGGCGCGCCGCTGTTCGCTGTCCCTTATCGGACAAATCCATGCGGATGCCAGGGGGCGTGACGCTATATCGCTCGCGGGCGCCACGCAATGCCCGGCGGGAGAAGGGCCGGGACCGGCACGGGAAAGGGGGTAGGGCGGGTGGGGGGCGGGATGTCACCCGCCCCCCACCTCCGGCCCTGGGAGCGTGGACCGCTGTCCGGCATTCGGGGGACGGAGCCGGACAGCCATGAATCTATGCATCCACCCGTCCGATGTATGCGTAGAAATACACCCTTACTGCAGACAGAACTCGTTCCCCTCGGGGTCGGTCATGAGCGTCCAGTACTCCCCGTTCTCCTCGGCGGTACGGACCTCGGTGGCGCCCAGGCCGACCAGCCGTTTCACCTCCGCCTGCACCAGCGGGCGCCGCTCCTCGATCGGCGCGCCGGACGGGCCGCCCACGTTGACGTCCAGATGGACGCGGTTCTTGACGGTCTTGGCCTCGGGCACGCGCTGGAAGTAGATCCTCGGCCGTCCCTCGTCCGGATCCACCAGCGCGGCCCAGTCGGACCGCTGCTCGGAGGGAATGCCCTTGGAGTCCGCCCAGGCGTCCCAGCTGTCGAACCCCTCGGGAGGCGGCTGGATCCGGTATCCGAGGGCCTCGGCCCAGAAGGAGGCGAGTTTCCGCGGGTCGTGCGCGTCGAAGGTGATCTGAATGTCCATGGGGATTGCTATTCCCACTCCGCCAGGATCCTGGCCTCCTTCTCCGGGTCGATGCCGTGCCACTTGAAGGAGCGCTCGGCGGGCGGCACCTCGCGCAGCCACGCCCAGGTGTCGCGTACCGTCTCGGCGACGGGGCGGCAGGTCAGCCCGGCCGCGAGGGCCTTGGCCGAGGACGCCAGCCACACCCCGGCGAACTCGGGACCGCCCGGGGTCCAGAGGGGGAACTCGGTCCACGGCGCCACCTCGCGGTCGAGCAGGAAGCGGTCGTCCACCCAGACGAACTCGGCGTCCGAACCGGTCGCCGCCCGGCACTCGGCCAGCCAGTCGCCGTAGGTGGTGTTGCCCGGCACCCCGCTGACCAGGAAGCGGTCCGTCTTCCCGGCCTCGGTCCGGTCCAGGACGAACGTGGCGAGGTCCCGGACGTCGACGACCTGCATGGCCCGGTCCGGGTCACCCGGGGCCAGCACCCGCCCGCCCCGGGAGATCCGGTCCAGCCACCAGGGCAGGCGGCCCACGTCCTCGTACGGGCCGAGGATGAGACCCGGCTGGATGATCAGGGTGTCGCCCTCGAACGCCTCCGCCGCACGCTCGCAGCCCGCCTTGAGCGTTCCGTAGTCGCCGTCCTCGGGGCCGGCGTCCGGCGCGCACTCGTAGATCGGTGAGTTCTCGTCGCACGGCTTCTCGGGGAAGTCGCTGATCGCGGAGATGCTGGAAATGAACGTGTACACGCCGGCATGGCCGTTGAGCCTGCGCACCGACTCGTCGACGAGTCTGGGGACCCTGCCGATGACGTCGATGACGGCGTCCCACTCTCGGCCCTCGACCAGGCGGTCCAGGTCCTCGGCCACCTCGCGGTCGCCCCTGATCGCCTCGACCCCCGGCAGGTCGACACCGCTGCGTCCCCGGTTGAACGTGGTGACCTCGTGTCCGCGCCGCAGCGCCTCCTCGGTGATCGCCCGTCCCACGAAGACCGAGCCACCGATGATCAGAATTCTCATGGCGCCTGATTCTGGGCGCCGGGCCACCGGAAGGCCATGGACTTTCACCCGGGGCGCAAGCCGTCCGCTCAGAGCGGATCCCGCGGGGGCCACCGGCGCACGGCGGGAGCGGGCCGCTCCCCGTGACGCCCGCTACCGCTCGGAGCACCGGCGCGCGAGATGGACGGTGACGTCGGCGGTGATCTCGACCGTCGCGGGCAGGACCCGCGTGATCCGGTCGAACACCTGCCTCCGCTCCGCGGCCGGCACCATGAGGTAGGCCGAGACGGTCGAGAGATGTCCGACGTAGTCGTGAGCCGTCATCGTCAGGCGCCGTTCGAGCACGCACTGCCGGACGTCGGTGAACCGCCCGGAGCGCCGGAGCTCCGTACCCGGCCACTGCATGTCGTGCTCCGGAGGCGTCCCGTCGGGGGACGGGATGTCGTCGCTCTCCAGGAACGGTGCCCGCGCCGCGCGAACGGCCTCCCGCACGGCCGGATCGGCGGGCTGGATCGGCCCGCCGAACGAGGCGAACACCCCGTCCGGTTCCAGGAGCGCCGCCACGCGTGACCACCGGTCCTGCGGGTCGGTCCAGTGCAGCGCCGCCGCCGCGTAGACCAGCCCGTGCCTCTCGTCCGGCCGCAGGTCCTCGAACGCGGCCCGCACGGTCCTGACGGCCGGCAGGTGCCTGCGCAGCTCGGCGAGCATGGCCTCGTCGGGGTCGGTCGCGGTGACCGTGATCCCCGGCCGGGCGAACAGGCGGGTCGCCTTGCCCGTCCCGGCGCCGATCTCCAGGGCGGTCCGGATCGGCCGGGCCGCGTACGCCGCCACCGTGTGGAAGAGCTCCTCGGGATACCCGGGCCGGAACCGTTCGTACGCTTCCGCGATCTCCCCGAAGCTCAGTGCGCGACCGGTCATGCCGATCATCCTGACACGGGACGCGCCGCCCGTGCCCGGAGTTCAGGCCGGGCCGCTCGCGACCTGGGGGTGCTGCTCCAGCAGGTGCACCCGGGCGGTGCCGATGTCGAAGTACAGGCCGACCAGCTCCAGGTCCCCGCTGCGGAACAGCCGGTCCACCTGCGGGTAGGTGCGCAGGTTCTCCAGCTGCTGGATGACGTTGACCCGGCAGAGACGGTCCAGCGGCCCGTGGTCCTCGCCCGCGCTGTCACCGGCGATGAACCGCGCCAGCGTGTGGTTTCCGTGGCGCATCCAGCGGGAGAGCGCGGGCTGACCCGTGACCTTCTCCCCGCCGCTCAGCAACGCGGCCATCGCCCCGCACCCCGAATGCCCGCAGACCGTGATGGTACGGACGTTGAGCACCTCCGTGGCGTACTCGATCGCCGCGGCCACCGAGTCGTCCTCCGGCTCCGACCCCAGCCGGGGCACCAGGTTGCCGACGTTGCGGACCGTGAACAGGTCTCCCGGGCCGCTCGCGGTGATCAGGTTCGGCACGATGCGCGAGTCCGCGCAGGTGATGAAGAGATGCGACGGCTCCTGGGTGCGGGCCATCGTGTGCAGCAGGGGACGGACCAAGGGGGCCGTGAGCCGGTGGAACTCCCGGGCCCCGGCCAGCAGGTCCGGTACGGCGGGACTGTCGTCGCGGTCCGGGCGCCGGGTGGTCAGCGGCGAGGGCGCCACCCGGCGTCCGCGCCGGCGGTGGGACCAGGGCAGCCACCAGCGGTCCGGCGCCCGGGGCGGGGTCTTGGCAGGGAACATCCGCACGCCGCTGGCCGCCATGGCGTACCACTCGTCGTGGATCTCGTCGATGTTCACGGTCCCGCCGCCGCGCTCGTACTCCTGGCGCCAGTCGTGGATGGCCTCGAACGCCGCGTTGTCCATGAAGTCGATGTTCAGGTCCAGGTCGACCGTCACCCCCGCCGGGATGGCCCGCAGCTCCGAGGTGAGCGTGGGAACCCCCAGGAAGGTCAGCGACCCGCCGATCACCACGTGCCAGCGGCCGTCCGGCTCGGCCGTGGCCCGCACGGTCACCCGGGTGAGCCGGCGCAGCGCGAGCAGCGCGGCCAGCCCCAGTCCGACCAGGACGCCCTCGGCCAGGCCGAGCAGCACCACCCCGCCCATGGTGACCACGTACACCGGGACCTCGTTGTGGCCGCGCAGGTTGCGCAGGTGCCCCATGTTGACCATCTGCACGCCGATGAAGACCAGCAGCGCGGCCAGCGCCTCCATCGGGATCAGGGCGATCATCCAGCCGAACCCCAGGGCGAACAGCAGGAGCCAGAAACCGTGCATGACCGTGGACCACCGGCTGCGGGCCCCGGCCCGGACGTTGGTGGTGCTGCGGACGATGACCCCCGCCACCGGCAGGCCGCCCAGCGCACCGGTGATCATGTTGGCCACGCCCTGGCCGGTCAGCTCCCTGTCCAGGTCCGAGCGCCTGCCCCGGTGCAGCTTGTCCACGGCCACCGAGCAGAGCAGCGACTCCACCCCGGCCAGCAACGCCACCAGCAGCACCGCCGCGACGATCCCGTGCCAGTCGCCGCTCGGCCAGACCGGCCCGACCCAGGAGTCCAGGCTGACGGACAGGTCGATCCGGGTGACCTGCCAGCCGGCCGCCCAGGCGGTCACCGAGGCGACGAGCAGCGCCGCCAGCGGGGCGGGAAGGCTCCGCACCCGCTGGGGCAGGCGGGTCCAGGCGATGAGGACCGCGATGGTCAGCACGCCGACGAAGACCGCGTGCGTGTGGTTGTGGATGATCTGGTGGGGCAGCTCGACCAGGTTCTCCACCGCCGAACGCTGGGGACTGCCACCGAGCACCACGTGCAGCTGGGCGAGGGCGATCACCACGCCCACCCCGGCGAGCATGCCGTGGACCACGGCGGGGGAGACGGCCAGCGCGGAACGCGCGACCCGGCAGAGGCCCAGCAGCAGCTGCAGGGCCCCGGCGAGCAGGGTGATCATGCAGGTGGCCCGCCAGCCGTACCTCATGACGAGGTCGGCGACCACCAGGGAGAGGCCGGCGGCGGGCCCGCTCACCTGGACGACGGAGCCCCCGAGGAGGCCGGCCACCACGCCGCCCACCACCCCGGCGATGAGCCCGGCGGCCAGCGGCGCCCCCGAGGCGACCGCTATGCCCAGGCAGAGGGGCATAGCGACCAGAAAGACCACCACGGAAGCGGGCAGGTCATGCCTCAGCACGGAGGCGAGACCACCCGCCGTCAACTTCTCGTCACTCTTCGTGTCCGTCGCCATGGGGCCGACCCTACGGGTCCGCACCCTCTCGCCCCGGGGTTTTACCCGAGCCTTTTACGCAGGACGGAGAGAATCAGCGGTAGTAGTCGGGGTAGTCGGGCTCCTGGACGCGGTGGTGACCCCGCGAACCGGGCCTGGCCCGCTCCTCGGTACGGCCGCCCGGCGTGGTCTCGGGGGCCGCCGTCCCGTAGAGCTCGCCGTAGCTCGGCCAGCTCGCGCCGTCGCTTCCGGGCGGGGTGCCGGGCTCCGGCCAGGCGGCCGGGGTGGCGGGAGTGGCCGGCCTGGACTCGTAGCCGTACCCCCCCTGCGTGCCGCCCCGCGGCTCGGCCGGACGGGACCCGCCCCGCGGGTCGGCCGGACGGGACGGGGCCGGGGTCGGCGAGTAGCCGCCGCGGGAGGGCCCGGCCGAGGCGGGCACCGCAGGATTCGGGCCGGTGACGGCGTCGTCGTCGATGGTGGCCCAGCCCGAGTTCACCTCGTACGAGCCCGAGGCCGGAGCGCCGTACACCGGGGTCTGGTACGAGGAGTAGGGCGGGGCCGCGTCGTCGAGGATGTCGGCGGTGTTCGCCGCCGGCCAGCCGCCCGAGGAGGGGGTGGTGGCCTGCGCCCACGGGTTGTCCGTCACGTCGTTCTTGGAGGGCTGCGGCTGCGGGCGGTGCTGCGACGGCTGCGACGCGCCTCCGTAGGACACGCCGAGCGGGTCGGCCGCGGAGGTGACGGGGAAACCGCCGCTGGTCGTGGGACCCATGGGGGGCATCGGGGCGAGCGGGCCGCCGTGTCCCGGCCGGGTGCCCGCGGGAGAGGCCGGGCCGCCGGCCCGGGAGCCGGCACCGCCGGCGGGGGCGGTCGCGCCGCGACGGGAAGGGTAGGAGCCGCCGACGAGCGGGTCGTTCAGCGGGTCGGGCCTGCGGGCGGGAGCGCTCGACGCGGACTGGGCCGCCTGCTGCGAGGCGGCGCGGTTGCCGGCCCGGCGGGAACTCGCCCGCGAGGGACGGTTCTCACCGAAGGAGCCCGCGACCGGCGCCGCGAAGGTCACGGTCTTCTGCTCGGCGAGCGAGGCCGCCGTGGGGGCCGGATTCGGCTGGACCGGGGCCACCAGGTCGGACAGGCCGGAGGGCAGGGAGGCGGAGGCGATGGCCGGTTCCGCGGCAGGCCGCGGCGGCGAGGCGGCGGGACGCTGCGAGGCGTCACGGGACACGGGCCTGGTCGGCAGGGGCGCCTGCACGGTCGTGGCCTCGGCGTCGACCTTGCGGTCGTCCGGCTCGACGGGACGGCTCGCGCCCATCCGGGCGGCCAGGGATCCCCCGAAACCGCCCTCGTCGGCCTGCAGCCGCGTCCAGTAGTCGTCGTCGTAGTCGTCCACCTGGCCGAACTCGTTCAGACCGCGCTTGCCGCGGGAGCTCGGCGGCCGCGGCTGGCGCGGGGGCTTCGGCTCGTCGAACGGGGTGAGGTCGGGGGTGAAATGGTTCATCTTCGGTTCTCTGGTGGCGAAGTCGTCGCTGGACGTGGTCGGCGCCAGCGCCTCCTTCTCCGCCATCTCCCGCAGACGTTCCGCGGGGAGTGCGCTCTCCCTGCGGTTCATCGACCGCATTCCCAGTGCCACGACGACGAGCACGAGGAGCACGACGGCGACCAGGCTTACTACGACCGCGATCATTGCACCACCCTCAAGGCCATGGCCTTACAGCGGCGCCGGTGAGATCGCGCGGCCATCGACGCGACCTGCCCCCCTGCATCACCTGCGCTCGGACATTGGATCTGATTGTGTCGGACCACTATGAGCGTTGTCACACCCTAAGTGAAGAATTGGTAACCATTACTACCTTCGGTGTTCGGCCGGTCACTCGACGTGAACCGTGGTGAGCCGTCCCCAGGCGATCGTCTTGTCCGCGATGCTCTTCAGGGTCTCGTTGAGCGGCGCCCCCTTGCGGAGACGGACCCGGTCCTTCAGCGCGTAGACGGTGAAACGATAGTTCTCCTGGGCTCCGCACGGTGGGTTGTAGCCCACCCTGCCGTTCGTCGTGCTCCCCTCGACGGCCCCCGTGGGCACGCTACCCTCCGGAAGCTCGTTGGTGCGCGGATCGATGTCGAACACGACCCAGTTCACCTCGCCACCTGTCCGGGAGTTGTTGTCCACGACGATCGCGACGGACCCCGTACCCTCAGGAACGCGTGACCAACGTAGCGGAGGGTTACCGGCCGAACCGTCACACGAGTAGTCGGACGGCAGGGGGCCGCCGTCCCTGACCCGAGGGCTGGAGACGCTGATCGGTTCCAGCTGCAACCGCTCCGAGGAGGCCATGCCGCTCGCCAGCCCGCACCCCGATGACGAGACGGCGAGTGCCGCGACCACCGCCACCGTGGAGGTGTGCCGCGGGCGACGCGTAGACGTGTTCGGCTGCCCCATGCCCGATGATGCTACGCGGGTCTGGAAGATGCGCAGACCGGATCGCGAGGTTCCGCGCTGAAGAAAAGCTGTGAAAACAGACGAAATCAAGGGACAGAAGGGGTGGGAGTGAACGTCGCAACGAATTTCGTCGTCCCGTGTTCCCGGCCTGTCCGGCGACCGGACGCCGGCGGCCCATGGCCGGTCGCCGGCGTCCGCTGCTCCGGGTCGGTCAGTCCCCGCCCAGTTCCCGGTAGGGCTTTCTGAGCAGGTCCACCAGGGGGATGTGCCGTACCTTGACCGCCGGGGGTTCCAGGATCCGCAGCAGCAGGTCCGCGGGGACCGCGGTGGCGCGCGGTCGTGGCCGCACCCGGCTCAGCGGGACGCCGGGGGAGTAGAAGTCCCCGACCCGCTCGTCGAAGGACACGTCACCCGGCTCGGGCACGCCCGCACCGCCGGTCTCGGGAGCGCGCACGTCACCCGGCTCGGGCACGCCCGTATCGCCGGTCTCGGGAGCGCGCACGTCACCCGGCTCGGGGACGCCCGTATCGCCGGACCCGCGAGCGGGCACGTCACCCGCCCTGGGAACGCTCGTCTCGCCGGACCCCGGAGTGCCCATCTCAGCTCACCGCCCGGGGGCCGAGCCGGAACAGCTCGCGCAACCGTTCGGTGGACAGGTCGGCGATCCAGTCCTCGCCGGTGCCCACCACGCTCTGGGCGAGGGTCTTCTTGCGTTCGATCATCTCGTCGATCCGCTCCTCCAGCGTGTCGAGGCAGATGAACTTCCTCACCTGCACGTTCCGGGTCTGGCCGATCCGGAAGGCCCGGTCGGTCGCCTGGTCCTCCACGGCCGGGTTCCACCACCGGTCCACGTGCACGACATGGGCCGCGGCGGTCAGGTTGAGCCCGGTTCCGGCCGCCTTCAGCGAGAGCAGGAACAGCATCGGCTCGTCGTCGGTCTGGAACCGCTCCACCAGCGCGTCGCGCCGCTTCTTGGACAGCCCGCCGTGCAGCCAGAGCACCGGCCGGTCGAGGTGGGCGGCCAGGTAGGGCTGGAGAAGGGTGCCGAACTCGGCGTACTGGGTGAAGACCAGCGCCTTGTCGCCCTCCTCGACGATCTCCTCGGCCAGTTCCTCCAGCCGGGCCAGCTTGCCCGAGCGGCCCGCCAGCCCGGACCCGTCCCGCAGGAGCTGGACGGGGTGGTTGCAGATCTGCTTCAACCGGGTCATGGCGGCCAGGACGTTGCCGCGCCGCTCGATGCCGCTGGAGCCGTCGATCCTCCCCAGCATCTCCCCGGCCACCGCCCGGTACAGCTCGGCCTGCTCCGGGGTGAGCGTGCACCAGACCTTCATCTCCTGCTTCTCCGGCAGGTCGGTGATGATGGAGCGGTCGGTCTTGAGCCGCCGGAGCACGAACGGGCCGGTCGCCCGTCTCAGCGCCGAGACGGCGTCGGGGTCGCGCCGCGTCTCGATCGGTTCCTGGTAGCGCGTCCTGAACCGCCTGGCAGGGCCGAGCAGCCCGGGATTACAGAACTCCATGATGGACCAGAGCTCCGAGAGGTGGTTCTCCACCGGTGTGCCGGTCAGCGCCAGCCGGGTACGGGCGGGAATGGACCGCACCGCCCTGGACTGCCGGGCCGAGCTGTTCTTGATCGCCTGCGCCTCGTCGCAGACCACCCGCTCCCACCGGAGCGCCGCGAGCGCGCCCAGGTCCCGCAGCGCGGTGCCGTACGTGGTGAGGACCAGGTCTGCCTCGCGCACCGCGGCGGCCAGCTCCTCGTCACGCCGACGCGCGCCACCGTGGTGGACGTACACGCGGAGCGAGGGGGCGAAGCGGGACGCCTCCTTCTGCCAGTTGCCGATCAGCGACATGGGACAGACCAGCAGCGTCGGCCCGGGCACCCCGTCCCCACCGGGCCGTCCGCTCCCGCTCGGCGGTGCGCTCTTCCCGAGGGCGGTGCTCTCGCCGGGGTGTTCGTTCCCACCGGGCCCTTGGCCCCTACCGGGGTGTTCGCTCTCGCCCGGCCGGACGCCCTCGCGTTCGGAGAGCAGGAGGGAGAGGGTCGAGACGGTCTTGCCCAGTCCCATGTCGTCGGCGAGGATGCCGCCGAGGCCGAGCCCGGACAGGAAGCTCAGCCACGACAGGCCGCGTTCCTGGTACGGGCGCAGCTCCCCCCGCAGGGTGCGCGGGGTGGGGACGGGTGTGAGGCGGCGGTCGGCCTCGCCGGAGAGCAGGTCGCCCAGCAGGCCATGGGCGTCCACGGCGACCAGCGGCAGCTCCTCGTCACCGCCCTCCACGACCTCCCGGATCACCTCGCCGATGGTCCGTTCCCCGCCGTGCCGCTCGACCACCTTCAGCGCGGCCTTGATCTGCAGGTCGTCCAGTTCCACCCAGCGTCCCCTGACCCGTACCAGGGGGACGCGGAGCGCGGCGAGCTCGGCCAGCTCCTCGGCACCGATCGTGTGGTCGCCGATGGTGACGTCCAACCGGACGCTCACCCGGTCGTCGAGACCGGATCCCGCATACCCGGATCCCGCACGGCCGGATCCCGTGCCACGGGATCCGTGCTTCACGGGGCCGGACCCGTCGTGCCCGGATCCGTCGTGCCCGTCGGCGAGCCGGTGGCCGTCGGTGAGGGGACGGGTGGTGAGCTTGAGCCCCAGCCCCTGGCGACCGGCCCAGGCGGGTAGCCGCACACCGTACCCCGCCGCCCGGAGCATGGGCGCGCCGTGACGGAGGAACGAGAACGCCCATGCGGTCTCGACCGTCAGACCGGTCGGCAGGGGGGCACGCAGCGCGGTGTGCAGATCGGGGTGGAGTCGCACGGCCCGGGTGAGGCCGGTACGGAGCACCTCCTCGGGTCGTTCGGGGAGCCAGGGCGCCCGCTCCCCGGCCCGGATGCGCTCGGCCGACAGGTGGCGGGCGGGGCCACGCCCGTCGCGTCCTTCGCCGGACCCACCGGCCCGGCCGGTCTTGGGGGCTTCGCGAACGCCACCGGACGCCGGGGAACCACCGCTCTGGCCGCTCTTGACGGTTTCGGCGGGCTCGCCGGTCTCGTCGGCTCCGTTGGCCGAGGTGTCCGCGTCGCTCGCGTCGCCGGTGTCGCCGGTGTCGCCGGTGTCGCCCGTATTGCCCGTGTCGTTCGGGATGCTCGTCTCGCTCGCCGGAGCGAGGCCGAACTCGACATGCCAGGAATCCTCGTCCTCGGCGGGCTCGATCAGCCGGAAGCAGACCCGCACCGGGCCCTCCAGCTCGTGCGCGGAGTCGAGCCAGCCGGTCAGGGCCTCGCCGAGCGCCACGGCCTCGGCCGGTCTCGCACCGGGGAGCAGGGCGTCGTCGCCGGTCAGCGCGTACAGCCAGCGGTCGGGCAGGGCCGTCCTGAGTCCGGGACGGGAACCGAGGATCAGGCGGCCGGGCAGCGACAGCCGTACCGCGCCGTCGGTCAGGCCGTCCAGCAGCTCGCCCAGCACCTGCGCCGACGACCTCTCGTGCGCGACCGCCCTGCAGACCGGCGGCATCGCGGCGGCCAGGTCGGGCAGGGCGGACCGGTCGGTGCCGGTGAGCACCGGCCGCCATCGGGCGGCGTGCACGTCGCCCTCCATGACGAGCTGCGGCAGCACCCGGCCGCGCCGGACCAGGTCCCGCGCGTGCTCGGCCACCACGGCGAGATACCGGAGCGAGAGGGCGGGCTCCCAGACCGGGTCGTCGGCGTCGTTCTCGTCCCCGGAGGGGAGGGAGGAGGCGCTTCCCGAGGCGAGGGCCGGTAGCGAGCCGAGCAGCCGGAGCGCGTCGGCCGGCTGGAACAGCAGAGCGGGGATCCGCCAGGGGGAGATCTTCGGTTTCCGCGCCCTGCTCGACAGGCCGGACTCCGGGGAGGGGAGCGGACCCGAGGCCGAACCGGGGAGCAGGACGGTCAGCTCCCGCTCCTCGACGGCGCCCGCCATGCCCGTGAACCCCGCGACGAGCCCGTCGCCCCCGCCGCCGGTGATCGCTGAGGCGACCGGGACGGCCGGGGCGGGGGAGGAACCCGGGACGGCAGGGGAGGCCCCGTGAGGGGTCGTCCCGCCCTCGCGGGGTGTCTCCGGGGCACCGGGGAGGACCCCACCGGAAACTTCGCTTAGCGTCCCATCTGGGGATTCTTGTGAGGAATCGCCCAGAATCAGGTTCACGGTGGCGGCGAGCACGGTCGTGGACGCGGCGAACGGGTGCCCCCGGAGCAGGGCGCGGGAGGTGGACGCCGGCGCCCGGGAGGTGTCCTCCGCCCAGATCCCGAGCGACCCGTCCACCCACACCCCGTGAACCACGAGCACGTGACCACCCCTGCTTCAGAATCGCCTGTGATGGACGGGTCCGGCCCCCGCTCCGCCCGCGAACAGACTAGACGTGGCTGCGGAAGGCCCGGATCGCCAAGGGAGCGAACACCACGGCGAACGCGACGGCCCACAGCAGCGAGAAGAGCGTGGCGCTGCCGACGTCACCGCCGATCAGCAGACCGCGGATGGCGTCGGCCAGGTGCGTGACCGGGTTGATGTCCGACCAGGTCTTCAGCCAGGAGGGGAACGTGTCCGAGGGCACCAGCGCGCTGCTGGTGAAGGTCAGCGGCATCATGGTGGAGAAGCTGATCATCTGCACCTTCTCCGGGTTGGAGGCCTTCAGCCCGATCAGCACCGCCATCCAGGACATGGCCAGGGCGACCACGACCAGCAGGGCGAGAGCGCCCAGCAGGCCGAAGACGCTGGTGGTGACCCGGAACCCCAGCACCATGCCGAAACCGATCAGCAGGGCGAAGGCCCACACCTGCTTGACGGTGTCGGCGATGATCCGGCCGGACAGCGGCGCGGTGCGGGCGATGGGCAGGCTGCGCAGCCGGTCGAAGACGCCCTTGGTGATGTCGGTGTTGAGGCCGATCGCGGTGGACAGCGTGTAGAACAGGGCGTTCTGCACGAGCAGGCCGGGCAGGGCGAACTGAAGGTAGTCGCCGGTGGAACCGGAGATGGCACCGCCGAAGACGTAGGTGAACAGCAGCAGGAACATGATGGGCTGGATGCTCAGGTCCAGCAGTTCCCACGGGTTGTGCTTGATCTGGACCAGGCTGCGCCAGGCCAGCGTCATGGTCTGCTGCAGGGTGGCCAGCGGGGTGACGCGCTTGGCGGCCACCTGCGGGATGGTCGTCGTCAGCGTGGTCATGCGAAGGCCTGTTCCTTCTCGGTGGTGTCCTCGTCCTCGGGCCGGTGACCGGTGATGGAGAGGAAGACCTCGTCCAGGCTGGACTTGCGCAGCGCGAGCTCGGACGCGACGACCCCCTGGTCGTCCAGGCGCCGCACGATCACCGGGACGGCGGCCGGGTCGTGCACCGACGCGGTCGCCCTGCCCCCGCTGAGGTCGGGCGCCTCGCCCAGCACGTCGGTCAGCACCTGCCCCACCAGCGGCAGGTGCTCGGGCCGCAACGGGCGCACCTCGAGGACCTGGGCGCCGGTGGTGGCCTTGAGCTCGTCGGAGGTTCCGGAGGCGATGACCTTGCCGTGGTCGAAGACGATGATGTCGTCGGCGAGCTGGTCGGCCTCCTCCAGGTACTGCGTGGTGAGCAGCACGGTGACGCCGTCGGCCATCAGGCCGCGCACCACGCTCCACAGCTCGGTGCGGCTGCGCGGGTCGAGGCCGGTGGTGGGCTCGTCGAGGAAGAGCACCTGCGGCCGCCCGACCAGGCTCGCGGCCAGGTCGAGACGCCGCCGCATGCCGCCGGAGTAGGTCTTGGTGGCCCGACCGCCGGCGTCGGAGAGGTCGAAACGCCTGAGCAGCTCGCTCGCGCGGGCCCGGGAGTCGGCACGGGGCATGCCCAGCAGGCGGCCGATCATCATCAGGTTCTCGAAGCCGGTGAGCATCTCGTCGACGGCGGCGTACTGGCCGGTCAGGCCGATCATCGAGCGCACCTGGTGGGCCTGGCGCGTCACGTCGTACCCGCCGACGGTGGCGGTGCCCGCGTCGGGGCGGAGCAGCGTCGCCAGGATGCGCACCGCGGTCGTCTTGCCGGCCCCGTTGGGCCCCAGCACGCCCAGCAATCGCCCCGGGGGCACGAGGATGTCCACCCCGTCCAGGGCGCGGGTCGCCCCGTAGTGTTTCACCAGGCCTTCGGCCTGTATGGCATATGTCATCGTCTGAGCCCTTCCGTCGTGATGGACCTCACAGCATGTACCGTCCCACCGACATTTTCCGGCCTTCGGTTCGTTCGCCCTTGCCCTGTTCGCGCCCTGGCCCCGATCCGTCCCCGGCCTGTTCACGCCCGGTTCCGCCCGCCCTGCGGGGAGACGGGAGGCGAGGCGCTCGGACGGGCGCGGCGTCCGTGGTTCCGGGACCGTTCCAGCGGCCGTCGTCCGGGACCCGGCCGGGCCGTCCACCGGGACAAGACCGTTTAGGCTGGCAGCGTGAGTGACCGAGCCGATGAGCACAGCACCGCCTCGCAAGAGGCGCGGGCGTCCGAGCGTTCGGTCGAGCGCCGCCGGGGCGGCCCCGGACGTGACCGTTTCTCCCTGCGGGATCCCGCCAATCCCGTCTCGCGCAAGGCCATCGCCATGTGGCTGCTGGAGGGGTTGTTCTGGTCCGTCGTGCTGGCCGTCGGCTCGTACCTGCTCGCCCGGTGGATCGACGGGGATCGCTGGTCATGGCTGCCCGCCTGGGTGCTCGACAACATCTGGTGGCTGCCGGGGGTGATCGTGGTGCTGCTGATCCCCGGGCTGTTCATCGAGCCCTTCTGGCGGTACGCCGTGCACCGGTGGGAGTTCAGCCAGGACGTGGTCTACGCGCGTTCCGGCTGGATCAGCAGGGAGTGGGTGTTCGTCCCGGTCAGCAGGATCCAGACGGTCGACAAGGCGCAGGGCTGGATCGAACGCATGCTGGGCCTGGCCACGGTGGAGATCCGCACCGCCTCGCACGCGGGCTCGTCCACGATCAAGGGCCTCGACTACGCGGTCGCCGCCGAACTGGCCGAAGGGCTCGCCCGCCGTGCGGAAGAGCTCAGGGACGACGCGACGTGACCGGATCCGACGCCGACCGTCCCCCGATCCGGCAGCCAGGCCCGGACGCGCCCGCCGGCCGTCCCCCGGCCGAGAGTTCCGGCCCGGACGCCCCCGCCGATCGTCCCCCGGCCGAACGTCCCGGCCCGGACGCGCCCGCTGACCGCTCACCGGCCGAGCACCCCGCTCCGGACGTCACCGCTGGTCGCCCCCCGGTCGTGTCCTCCGGCCCGGCCGTCACCGCGGGCCACGGGCTCGCCGCCCCGCCCCCCGGGGCCGCCTTCGCTCCGGCACCCGGGCCCGGCGGCCTCCCGCAAGGGCCGCAGGGGCCCGGGGGGCCGGAGACGGAGAACCTGGAACCGCCGACCGGCGCGCCGTTGCGGCTCAGCCCGAAGGTGCTGCTGACCGACCCCATCCGGATGCTGCCCTCGCTCCTGTTGCCGCTGGCCGGAGTGCTGTTCATCGGCGGGTTCTCGCCGGGGTCGTTCGTGTGGGCGGCGCTGGGCGTCGTCGGCTCCGTCGCGTTCGCGGCCGTGCGCTGGGCGACCTTCACGTACCAGATCGTGGGCGATCGTCTGGAGCTCACCCGGTCGCTGATCAGCAGGTCGGTGCGGACCATCCCGCTGGAGCGGATCCGCGGTGTCGACGTCAGCGCCCCGCCGCTGCACCGCCTGCTCGGCATCTCCGTCCTGCGGATCGACACCGGCGCGGGCGGCGAGGACAAGCAGGAGGGCGAGCTCGACGGGGTGACCGTCGAGGAGGGGGAACGCCTCAAGGCCGTGCTGCTCTGGCACGCGCGCGCCCGGACGGCGAGACGCGCCCAGGCGCGCGGGACGGTCCAGGCGACCGGCCAGGCGGGTGCGGAGGCGCTCACGGCCGACGTGCCCGCGGGGCCGGGAACGTCCGCCGGGGCCGGGACGGTCCATCACGAGGTGGGGGACACCACCCCGGAACGGGTCTTCTTCGTCCTGCCCCGCAAATGGCTCGTCTACGGACCGCTCTCCGGCTCCTACCTGCTGACCCCCTTCGCGCTGGTGGCCGGTGCCGTGGGCCTGGCGTTCCAGTGGGGTACCGAGTTCGGGGTCGACAGGCGGGTCGTGGTCGGCGCGGGGGAGTGGCTCTGGGAGCATCCGCCCCTGCTCATCGCGGCCCTGGTCCTGCTCGTCCTGGCCATGCCGGTGGTCGGGGTGATCATGTACGCGGTGTTCAACTGGGACTTCAGCCTCCGCGCCAGAGAGGGGTACCTGGTCGCCGGCCGCGGCCTGATCACGCGCCGGAGCGTGTCGCTGGAACGGCGCAGGGTGCGAGGGTTCGAGTTCGTCCAGGGGCCGGCCGAGCGCGGCGCCGGACTCGCCCGCGCGTGGGCGATCGTGACCGGCCTCGGCGACTCGGAGACCCGGGGACAGCTGCTGCCGGTGGCACCGAAGGACATCGTGCTCGACGTGGTGGGCGAGGCCATCGGCTCGATCACCACCGACCTGCGGCCGCACCCGGTCGCGGCGCGCAGGCGCAGGCTGTTCCGGGCGATCTTCCCCTGGCTGGTGATCGCCGCCTGCGCGGTGACGGCCGCCGTGCTCTGGTCCGGGTTCTGGTGGGTGCTCGCGGTGCCAGCGCTGATCCTCACGGTGCTGGGCGTCCCGCTCGGCCTCGACCGCTACCGCTCCCTCGGCCACACCTACGACGGTACCCGGCTGTCGGTCAGATCGGGGTCGCTGCGCCGTTCCCAGGCGGTGATCGAGGAGCGGGCCGTGGTCGGCTGGACCCTGAGCCAGACCTGGTTCCAGCGCCGCGTCGGCCTGCTGACCGTGACCGCGGGCGTGGGAGCCGGCAGCGGCGGCTATGCCGCCATCGACGTCGGGGAGGCCGAGGGTCCCGCCTTCGCCGCCGAGGTCACCCCCGCCTGGATCACCCCGTTCCTCGCTCCCGGTACGCCGTCGCCCGCCGAGCGGACCGGGGCGTCCGGACCGCGCTGACCGTCCGTGCCGACCGTCCACGCCGCTCCCGCCGCCGTCCGGCGGTCCCCGGAACGGCCGGTGTACGCGAGAGGGGGTGACCGGACCCCGGCCACCCCCTCTCGCGCGACGCGTCAGTCCTGGCGCCGGGCGCCGAACATGATCTCGTCCCAGGTGGGCACCGAGGCGCGCCGTCCCCGGGACTTCTTGGCCGGTCGTGCCGGTGCCGGGGCAGGCTTCGGTGGCTCCGCGGGCTTGGGCGGCTCCACGGGCTTCTCCGCGGCGGGCTTGTCGGCCTTGGTCTCCTGGGTTCCCGCGGGGTCCGCCTCCGGTGTCTCCGGGTCGGTCCTGGCCGGCTCGTCCACACTGACGCGTGCCGCGGGTACGGCGATCGGCCCCTCCTGGACGGCCGGTCCGGCCGGTGCGGGGGAGTCCTCCGTGGTGGCGGGACGTTCCGCGGCGGGTTCGGACACGACAGGTTCGGACACGACAGGTTCGGATGCGACAGGTCCGGATGCGACAGGTCCGGGCGTGACGGGTTCGGGCGTGACGGGCTCGGACGCGGGAGGCGCGGGAGAGCCGGACGCGGAGGGCCCGGTGGACGCGGTGGACGCGGTGGCCCCGGACGTGCCGGGACGCTCCCCGGCGGGCGCGGACACGGCGGTCTCGGACGCGGCAGGCTCGGACGCGGGAGGCTCGGAGGGGGCGGCCTGTTCCGCCGGGGTCACCGCGGGGGAGGGCGCGTCGTCGGCGCCCCCGGTGGCCTTGGCGTCCCCGGCGACCTCCGGGCCTCGGACGGTCTCCTCCCGCTTCGGAGCCTCCTCCCGTCCCGGCGTCTCCGCCTGCTTCGGGGCCTCCGTCACCGGACGGGTCGCGGGCTCCGGCGTGACGGCCGGAGCCGGTACCGTCTCCGGCGCGGCGGGCGCCTCGGCCACGGGAGGCCGGGCGGGCGCGACGACGTCCCGCGGGGTGGCCGCCGCGGGCGGACCGGTCACGGGCGACGCCGTGGACGGCCCGGCCACCGGTGACGGTCCGGGCGAGCCGGCCGCGGGCGGTGCGGCCACGGGCGGCGCGGCCGGGGAGGGCCCGGCCACGGACGGCGCGGCCACAGACGGCTCGGCCGCCGTCACGGCGGCCTGGGGAACGAACGGTGGGGAAACGGGCGGCGTGAGGTCCGGCTCCGGGGACGCGGGCGGCCCGTACACGGCCGGCTCGTACGGAGCGGGCTCGGGCGGGGCGACCGGCTCGGGCAGCACCGGCTCCGGGGGCCGCACCTGGGTGACGGCGTCGGTGCCCTGGGCGGCGGCGGAGGCGTGCTCCGCGGTCCTGTCCGGAGGCTGACCGGCGGTGTCGGGGGCGCGCAGCGGCGGCACCGAGACCCTCGGCGCCTCGTAACCGGCCGGGAGCGGGGGCATGGGCGGCTGCTGGTAGGCCGCGGGCGGCGTGGCGGGGGCCGGCGCCGGGGTCGCCGGCGCCGTCGGCGCCGTCGGGGGCTCGACCTGGGCGTAGGCGGGCCGGGCCGGGGCCTGCGGCTCGTGCCGCAGGACCGAGGGGAAGGCCACCGGTGGCTGGTGCAGCGACTCCGACGCCAGCGACGGCACCGGGGCGAGCTTGGCCACGCGCGGCACGAACGGCGTGACCGTGCTGTCCTCGACCGGATCGGCGTCGTCCCCGCTGGAGAGCCGCAGGGCCTCGTCGTCGTGGGGCGTGATGTGGCGCCGGCGCGGGTCGAAGATCCACTCGGCGTTGCGCGTGTGACCGTTCCACACGAAGCCGAGCTTGATGCGCCACATGTTGTCGTCCCGCTTGGCGGAGTCCCACTCGATCTCGTCGGCGGGGACGCCGCGGCGGGTCAGCCGCTCGACGACCAGGTCGCCGAGGGTGGGACCGGGAGCGGAGTCGCCGGGCAGGCGCACGGCGCAGCGCTGCGCCTGCTGTGCCATGTACTCACGTTCCTGGAGCACGGGACCCTCGAACCATCGCACGCGCTCGACCGGGATGCCCGCCGTGTTGGCGATCTCCTCCGCGGTCTCGCCGGCACGGATCCGGGCCTGGATCTCCTTGGGGCGCAACGGACTCTCCACTTCGATCTCGTACTGGCCGAGACGGGAGAAGTTGCCGCGGACGGCCGCACGGAGCCGGTCGTCGACGGGCAGCGTGAACCGGGTACCCCGGCCGGCCGTCGCCAGCACGAGATAGGTCCCGTCCTCACTCACCGCGACGAGTCGGAGCTCCTGCATGCGAGTCCCTTCGTCGTCGTGCTCAATCTTCCCCCGGACCCTTGAGTCTCTCGCGTGTGCCGGTTGCCTGCCAGCACCGTACCCGGCATGTCCGAACATCGCCTTCCTGGATGGGGCTCGCAGCGATGTGACGCCGGTCACATTTGCTCCATTCATCTGATTACAGGGCACCTGTCTGGAGCAGCGACTTCGGGGTCCTGCAGGGATTCTCACGGATAACTCCGGGAACCGCTGCGGACTTCCGCCAATAACCGGGAGACGGCCGTGATGCCGGTCCGCCGATCCGGGCGGGACGGGACGCGGTCGCGGCGTCGCGGCAGGGCCCGTCGTCGCGCTCCGTGACGACGGACCGTGACGGGGACGGCGGGCATGGGCGGGGAGAGGGCGGGCATGGGCGGCGGGAGAGGATCATCTCCAGCGGACTCCCTCGGGGTCGAGTGGCGCGGGCCCCTGCGAATCTGCCCCCCGCGCGGGCCGGGGCAACGACGGACACGCGGACGCGTCGTTCTTCGAGCGAGCCTTTGCGCCGCCCTTTACCGAGACCTTGTGGGAGGGGCCGGTCCGCCCCGGGCACGAGCACCGGTCCACCTCGGGCGCGAGCACCGGTCCGCCGGGGCCGAGGCCGGGTCCGGACCCCGGCCCCGCTACGCCGCCGGGACCCGTCCCAGGACGGTGTCGAGATGGTCGTTGGCGAACGTGCCCGCCGGGTCCAGGGCGTCCCGTACCGCCAGGAAGTCGGCGAAGCGGGGGTAGACCGTGGCGAGGTAGGCGGCGTCGCGGGTGTGCAGCTTGCCCCAGTGCGGCCGTCCCCCCAGCGCCGTCATGATCTCCTCGACGCCCTCGAAGTAGGCGGGGTTGGGCGTCGGCCGGTAGACGTGGCAGGCGATGTAGGCCGACCGCCTGCCGTAGGCGGTGGACAGCCAGGCGTCCGAGGCCGGGGAGACCCGCACCTCGACCGGGAAACTGATCTTCCAGTCGCGCCGTGCCAGCAGGTCGCGGACCTCGGCGAGGGCCCGGCCGAGGTCCTCGTACGCGATGGCGTACTCCATCTCCAGGAAGCGCACGTCCCGCACGCTGGCGAAGACCCGGTGCGAGGCGTCGGTGTGGGTGGAGGCCGACAGTGCCGCGGCCGAGAGGGCGTTGAGCCGGGGGATGGCGCCGGGGAAGCGTGCGCCGATCCCGCAGAGCGCGCCGAACAGGGTGTTCTCCATGAGGTGGTTGTCGAGCCAGTACTTCAGCGCGCCCGGTGGCCGGGCCGGTCCGAGGCTGCGGTTGTTGCGCTTGGTCAGGCAGGTGTCGGTGTGCGGCAGCCAGAAGAAGTCCAGGTGCTCGTTGCCGTCGGCCAGTTCCTCCAGCGAGGCGAGGATCGAGGTCAGCGTCCTCGGCTCGCGGGTGCTGCGCAGCAGGAAGGACGGCTCGGTCCGGAACGTCACCGAGGTCACCACGCCGAGCGCGCCCAGGCCCACCCTGGCCGCGTCGAACAGGTCCCGCTCGGCCACCCCCCGGATCACGCCGTCGCCGTCGGCGCGGACCGTGACGACCTCCCCGTCGGCCAGCACCAGCTCCAGGGCCAGCACCTGGTCGGCCAGGCCGCCGACGTCCCGCCCGGTACCGTGGGTGCCGGTCTGGACGGCCCCGGCCACGGTCTGGGCGTCGATGTCGCCCATGTTGGCCAGGGCCAGGCCGTGACGGTGCAGCTCCGCGTTGAGCGCGCGGATCGTGGTGCCCGCCCCGGCCGTCACCCGGCCGTCCCCGACGGCGTGGATCCCGGTCAGCGCGCCGGGGCGCAGCAGCAGGCCGTCGGTCAGGGCCACCCCGGTGAACGAGTGCCCGCTGCCGATCATCCGCACCCGGCGGCCCGCCGCCGCGGCGTCGCGGACGGCTCGCGAGACCTCCGCGGCGTCGGCGGGGGTGCGGATCTCCGCGGGGGTGGCGGACTGGTTGCGGGCCCAGTTGCGGAAGGTCTCGGGCATGCTCGCTCCTGCCCCGCGGGTCTGGCCGGGCCCGGGGCGCGGGGCTCCCGGACGCGAGACGACCCGCCCGCGGCACGCGGGTCGTCGCCGGTCCACCGGCTCCGTCAGCGAATATGAAGAGTACTCACGATTGACCGTGGACGACAGGGGGACGCGGCCGGACGGGACCCCGGGCCGGCGGGTGATTTTCCCGGCAACGGTCTCTCCGGCGGCGCGCGGGAACTAGTGTGAGCGCAGTGTCACGTCTTTCCGGGTTGCGGTTCTTCGTCCCTGCGATGGTGATCCTGACCGCTCTCGTCGCTCTCGGCGCGGTCCTGCTCCTGCTGATCGTCCCCGGTGTCCCCCCGGCCCCCAACGCCGCCGAGGCCGGTGTCCGGGACCTGGCGGCGATCGAGCCGATCGCCACCGCCGCCCCCTCCACCCCGGCCGCGGAGCCGAGGACCGAGCCCGCCTCCGAGCCCGCCTCCGAGGTCGTCCCCACCCCGCCCCGGCTGATGGTCGTCTCCCGCTCGACGCTGACCGAGCGGACCCGGGCCGGCATCTCCCGGCTCAGGTACGTCCGCAAGATCGACGTCTTCGACGGGGGAGTGGTCAAGGTGGCCGGGGTGGGACTCAACCTCATCGCGGTGGACCCCGCCCGCTTCCGGGCCTGGACCCCCGACGGCGTCGCCGCCCAGCCCGCGCTCTGGAGCGCCCTCGCGGCCGGGGACCTGGTCGCCGACAGCTCGGCGGCACGCCGCCTCGGCCTGGTCCTGGGCTCGCACTACCAGGTGGACGGCGGTCCCCGGCTGCGCGCCGCGGCCGCGGCGTCCTTCGGGCTGCCCGGCGTGGACGGCATCGTGGCCGAGGAGACCGGTCGCCGCCTGGGCCTGCTGCCGGGAGTGGCGATGCTCGTGCACGGACCGCAGAAGGCCACCGCCCTGCTCAGGAAGCGGGTGGGCAGGCTGCTGGGCCCCGGCTCCCAGGTGGTCGCCGTCGGCCGCGCGACCGGTGCCGCGACCGCCCGCAAGGCCGGTGGTGAGAAGGCCGCGAGCACCGACGGCGGGACCGGGTCCACCCGCGACGACACGGGCGCGGGCCCGGCCGCGACCGGCGAGAAGGCCAGGCGGGTCGCGGTCGGCAGGCCTACGAGCTACCTGGAGCTCTACCGGAGGTCGGCCGGGGTCTGCCCGGGGCTCTCCTGGACGGTCCTGGCCGCGATCGGGCAGGTGGAGAGCTCGCACGGGCGCAACAACGGCCCGTCGTCGGCGGGCGCGCAGGGCCCGATGCAGTTCATGCCCGCCACCTGGAAGGCCTACGGGGTGGACGGCGACGGGGACGGCGTGGCCGACATCTGGAGCCCCTACGACGCGGTCCCCTCGGCGGCCAACTACCTGTGCGCCAACGGGGCCGGCCAGGGCGGCAAGAAGCTGGAGAAGGCAATCTGGTTCTACAACCACTCCTGGTCCTACGTGGCCAAGGTGATGGCCGTCTCCCGGGGGTACGCGGCCGCGTACCCCTGAGAGGCCGCCCGGGCGCGGAGTCCTCTCGCAGGTCAGCCGGGACGGCGCCGGGGCGCCGGGCAGCAGGTGGCCGGGCAGGCCAGGGGCTCCGGCTCGGCGATCAGCTCGCCGACCATCGAGACGAACCTCGGGTGGACGCCCGCCGTGGCCGCCCGCACCAGCGGCAGGCCGATCCGCTCCGCCGTCTCTGCGGCCTCCACGTCGAGGTCGTAGACGACCTCCATGTGGTCGGAGACGAAACCGATCGGCACCAGCACCACCGCCGGGGCGTCGATCTTCTCCAGGTGGTCGCAGACGTCGGGCTCCAGCCACGGGATGTGCGGCGCGCCGCTGCGGCTCTGCCAGACCAGGTCCCACGCCCGGTCCCCGCCCACCGCGTCGGTGATCAGCTCGGCCGCCCGGCGCAGCTGCGCCTCGTACAGCCCGCCCTCGGGCCCGGCCGTCTCGGCCATCGAGACCGGGATGCTGTGCGCGGTGAAGACCAGCCGCGCGCCCTCGCGCACCCCGGCCGGGAGGCGGTCCAGCGCCTGACGGGCGTGGTCGGTCATCGCCGCCAGGAACCCGGGGTGGTCGAAGTAGTGACGGAGCTTGACGATCTCCGGCGCCCCCTCCACCGCGGCCCGGGCACGTGCGATGTCGTCGCGGTACTGACGGCAGGCCGAGTAGGAGCCGTAGGCCGAGGTGACGAAGGCCGCGGCCCTGCGCACACCGTCGTCGGCCATCCGGCGGACCGTGTCCTCCAGGAACGGGTGCCAGTTGCGGTTGCCCCAGTAGATCGGCAGATCGACGGTGGGCCGCACGGCCTCGATCAGGTCGCGGCACTGGTCGTTGATCGGGCTGGCGCCGCCGAGGCGCTGGTAGTGCTCCTCGACCTCCAGCAGCCGCTCGCGCGGGACGCCGCGGCCCCGCACCACGTTCTCCAGGAACGGCATCACGTCGTCCGGTTTCTCCGGTCCCCCGAACGAGACGACGAGAAGTGCGTCGTAATTCCCCATGGCATTCATCAAACCGCATGCCGGGCTGTCCTCTCGCATGCTCACCATGGGTAGTTCGTCACCCGGGGCCCGGCGGATGCATGCCGGAGATCCGAGGTTGAAGAACGATCGCCGGGTAGGTTCGAATCCGTGACTCCATTCAATGACATTCATGACTATGTCGGTGTACCGCGGCTGGTGTCCCTGCGGCTCTCCCCCGACGGCACGCGCCTGGCGGGCGTGGTCCAGGCGCTCAACCCCGACGGGAAGTCGTACGGAACCTCGCTGTGGGAGATCCCCCTGGGCGACGGCGCACCGCGCAGGCTGACCCGGTCGGTCAAGGGCGAGGCCGGGGCGGAGTTCACCGGAGCCGGTGACCTGCTCTTCGGCTCCCGCCGGCCCGACCCCACGGTCAAGGACGCGGACGAGGAGGTCCCGGCCCTCTGGGCGCTGCCGGCGGGCGGCGGCGAGGCCCGGCAGATCGCCTCCAGGCCGGGCGGCGTGACCGGGTTCGCCACCGGCGGGCGGACCGTGGTCTTCGGCTCCGACGTGCTCCCCGGCGACGAGGCCGACGAGGCCGGGCGGCGCAAGGCGCGCAAGGAGGGCGGGATCAGCGCGGTCCTGCACGAGGACTACCCGGTGCGCTACTGGGACCACGACCTGGGGCCCGGCGAGACCCGGCTGTTCGCGGGCACCCTGGGGGACGGCGAGCGGCTGACCGAGGTCAGGGACCTCACCCCGCAGCCGGGCCGGGCCCTGACCGACGAGGCCTCCTACGCGGTGACGCCGGACGGCTCCACCGTGGTGACCACCTGGAGCGTGCCCCTGCCGCACGGCGAGCGCCGGTCGGAGCTGGTCGCGATCTCCACGACCGCGGACGGTTCCCGGCGGGTCGTGGCCGGGCAGGACGGCCACGACTTCGAGGGCCCGGTCAGGATCTCCCCCGACGGCCGTATGGTCGCGTGCGTCCGCAGCAACCACGCCACCGTCGACCGCATCCCCGAGACCGTCCTGTGGATCGTCGACCTGGCCACCGGCGAGGGGCGCCCGGCCGCGGGGGCGCTCTGGCCGGGCGACCTCGTCTGGGCCCCCGACTCCCGCTCCCTGTTCGTCACCGCCGACCACCGGGGACGGAGGCCGGTCTTCCGGGTCGCGGCCGACGGCTCCGCGCCGGAACGGCTCACCCCCGACGACGCCGCGTACTCCTCGCTCAACGTCGCGCCCGACGGCGCCGTCTACGCGCTGCGGAGCTCCGTGGACGCGCCCGCCGCCCCGGTCAGGATCACCGCGGACGGCACGATCGGGACGCTGGCCTCTCCCGCCCCGCGGCCGGAGACGCCCGGCACCCTCACCGAGGTCACCGCGACCGCCGACGACGGCGCGGAGATCAGGGCCTGGCTGGTGCTGCCCGAGGGGGCCTCGGGCGAGGACCCGGCCCCGATGCTGCTCTGGATCCACGGCGGCCCGCTGGCCAGCTGGAACGACTGGTCCTGGCGCTGGAACCCGTGGATCATGGCCGCGCACGGGTACGCGGTGCTGCTGCCCGACCCGTGCCTGTCCACCGGGTACGGGCCGGAGATGATCCGGCGCGGCTGGGCCGACTGGGGCCCGCGGACCCACGCCGACCTGATGGCGATCACCGACGCCGCGCTGGAGCGGCCCGAGGTCGACGCCACCAGGACCGGCGCCATGGGCGGTTCCTTCGGCGGCTACATGGCCAACTGGCTGGCCGGGCACACCGACAGGTTCAGGGCCATCGTCACCCACGCCTCGCTGTGGAACCTCGACCAGTTCGCCGGCACCACGGACGCGTCCATGTACTGGCAGCGGGAGTTCGGCGCCCCGGGCGGCGAGCTGTACACCAGGCTCTCCCCGCACCTGTCCCTGGAGAACATCACCACCCCCATGCTCGTCGTGCACGGCGACAGGGACTACCGGGTGCCCATCGGCGAGGCCCTGCGCCTGTGGTGGGACCTGAGGCGCTCGGAGGTGGAGTCGAAGTTCCTCTACTTCCCCGACGAGAACCACTGGGTGCTCAAGCCGGGCAACGCCATCGTCTGGTACGAGACCGTCCTGGCGTTCCTGGGTCAGCACGTCCTGGGCCGCGAGTGGAAACGGCCGGAGTCGCTCTCGTGAGCCTCGCCCCTCGGATCGGGTGGGACGATGGTGATCCGCGGGGCGGGTGTCCCGGGGGGGGGGGGGGGGGGGGGGGGGGGGGGGGACGCCCGGAAGACGGACGTGGGAGGAGAGGGAGGGGGAGGGGGGGTGGGTGGGG
>NZ_JBVJIA010000026.1:90336-100374 GCF_055586505.1 Streptosporangium sp. NPDC050148
CCCTCCTTCCCCCCCCGCCCCCCCCCCCCCCACCCCCCCCCCCCCCCCCCCCCCCCCCCCCCCCCCCCCCCCCCCCCCCCCCCCCCCCCCCCCCCCCCCCCCCCCCCGGGGCGGGCGGGAGACGGGACGGCGCGGCGGGTGCCGTGGCGAGCCCGGTGGAACGAGCGAGGAGCGGTGAGCGGATCGTGGACAGTGCCGTGACCTTCGGCCGGCTGGCGGAGGAGATCGCCAGGGAGGCCGGTGAGATGCTGCTGGCCAAGCGGCCTGCCCGGCCCGAGGTGCTGGTCACCAAATCCAGCCCCACCGACGTGGTGACGGCCCTGGACCGGGCCTCGGAGGAGCTGATCAGGGACAGGATCAAGGCGGTCAGGCCCGACGACGCGATCCTGGGCGAGGAGGGCGGCACCACCGGCGACGGCAGGGTCCGCTGGATCGTCGACCCGATCGACGGGACGGTCAACTTCCTGTACGGGGTGCCGGAGTGGGCGGTCAGCATCGCCGTGGAGGTGGACGGCGAGGTGATCGCCGGAGTGGTCAACGTCGTGCCCCGCGCCGAGGTGTTCACCGCGGTCAGGGGCCGGGGGGCGTGGCTGGCGGGGGAGCGGCTGAGCTGCAACACCGGCGTGCCGCTGGAGCGGGCCCTGATCGCCACCGGGTTCGGCTACGGGAGCGGGCGCAGGGCGGTGCAGGCCGAGGTGCTGCGCCACGTGCTGCCCCGGGTGCGCGACATCCGACGGGGCGGCTCGGCCGCCTCGGACCTGTGCGCGGTGGCGGCCGGGCGGCTGGACGGCTACTACGAGCGCGGCCCCCAGGAGTGGGACTACGCGGCCGGGGGCCTGATCGCCGCCGAGGCCGGGGCCCGGGTCGGCGGGCTGGAAGGACGACCGGCCAATCCGGGCCTGACGCTCTGCGCGGCGCCCGGCCTGTTCGAGGAGCTGCACGACCTGCTGCTCGGGCTCGACCCGGAACGCGACGCCTGACCGGAACGGGACGTCCGATCCTGACGCGACGCCCGATCGGGCCGGGACGACCGGCCGGGACGCGGCGCCCGACCGGGCCAGGTGCCCGACCGGGCCGGGCATCGGCCGGGCGTGGGCCGGGCATGGAAGAGCCCCCCGGCCCGGCCGGGGGGCTCTTCCCGCCATCAGCGCTGGAGGGGAACGCCGTTGTCTGTCGCCAGACGCTGGAGATCCTCGATCTCGGCGGTGAAGGTGTCGGCGAGGTAGTCGTCCCCGCTGGACCGGGCCTCCTGCAGGTTCCTGTAGGCCTGGTCGAGGCGGTGTTCGATTGTGGAGGTGAACTCGCCCATCTCACCTTCTTTCTCACGGGCTCAGGGGATGGAAAGTAGCGCGGTAGAGACTGGATCCGGCTGTACCCACGGTGAACAGCGCGCTAAACCTCCGTGTTTCCGACATCACGCGCAGTGCTCACATCGGGGACCCTTACCGTGTGCTTACAGGGGAGGGAGCGACAATGGGGAGCCGTTCCAGCGGCGGTCCGGGAAATGTGACGGGAGGTGCCATAGGCCGTGCGAGTGCTTGTGGTTGAGGACGAGCGGGTGCTCGCCGACGCGATCGCGACCGGGCTCCGGCGCGAGGCGATGGCCGTGGACGTGGCCTACGACGGTGCCGGCGCGCTGGAGCGGACGGGCTACATCGACTACGACGTCATCGTCCTGGACAGGGACCTGCCCAAGGTGCACGGGGACGAGGTCTGCCGCCGGCTGGTGGCCTCCCGTACCGCGTCGCGGATCCTGATGCTGACCGCGTCCGGCGACGTGGACGACAAGGTCGAGGGGCTGGGCCTGGGGGCCGACGACTACCTGGCCAAGCCCTTCGTGTTCATCGAGCTCGTGGCGCGGGTGCGCGCGCTCGGCCGCCGCTCGGCCCCGGCGCTCCCGCCGGTGCTGGAGCGCTCCGGGGTACGCCTGGACCCGGGCAAGCGGCTGGTCAGCAGGAACGGTGAGGAGATCGCGCTCACCAAGAAGGAGTTCGCGGTCCTGGAGGAGCTGATGCGCGCCGAGGGGGCGGTCGTCAGCCAGGAGGACCTGCTGGACAAGGCGTGGGACGAGAACATCGACCCGTTCACCAACGTGGTGCGCGTCACCATGATGACCCTGAGGAAGAAACTGGGCGAGCCCCAGGTGATCGAGACGGTTCCCGGGGTCGGGTACAAGCTGTGAGCACTCCGGCAGGCGGGGGAGAGGACCGCCCGACCTTCGTCCCGACGGGCCAGGGCGGCGAGTCCGTGCCGACCCACCCGATGATCAGCCCGCACTCCGAGCGGAGCGGGTGGAAGAGCGAGCAGCTCGGCTCCGGGCCGGTGGACCCGCAGGGCAAGGCGCTCGTCGGCCACCCCCCTCCGCCGACCGGTCCGCCCGCCTGGGACGGGCCGCCCCCGGCCGACGCCTCCATGACGCCGCGCACCCTCCTGGACAGGGCGCGGTCGATCATCGACCGGGTCAGCATCCGCTGGCGGCTGACCATCACCTACGCCGTGCTGTTCTTCACGGCCGGAGCCCTGCTCGTGGTCGTGATCTACCTCGTGGTGGGCTGGTCGCTCTACTCGGCGTGGCCGGATTTCCCCATCACCGACCTGGAACAGCTCACCGGGCCGGAGCTGGCGGCCAACATCAAGCAGGAGTGGCGCTGGCAGCAGCACATCGCGATCACCGGAACCCAGCGGGAGCTGCTGGCCCGCTCGCTGCTGGCCCTGCTCGGCGTGGGCATCCTGGCCGTCATCATCGGCTACATCGTCGCCGACCGGGCGCTCAAGCCGATCCAGCAGATGACCGCCACCGCCCGCAAGCTGTCGGGCAGCACCCTCGCCCACGAGCGGATCGACCTCAAGGGCCCCGACGACGAGCTCAAGGAGCTCGCCGACACCTTCGACGCGATGCTCACCAGGCTCAATGTGGCCTTCGACACACAACGGCGGTTCGTGGCCAACGCCTCGCACGAGCTCCGCACCCCCCTGACGATCAACCGGACGGTCCTGGAGATCGCCCTGGGCGACCCCGAGGCGTCGGGCGACCTCAAGGCGCTGGGCCGCACCCTGCTGGAGGTCAACGCCCGCAACGAGCGCCTGATCGAGGGCCTGCTGCTGCTGGCCCGCAGCGAGCGCGAGCTGAGCGTGCGCAAGCCGGTGGACATGAAGGACGTGGCCGAGACGGCCGTCGACCAGCTCGCCGCGCGGGCCGAGGAGGCCGGGGTCACCGTGACCGCCGAGCTCCGGTCGGCCGAGACCGTCGGTGATCCGGTCCTGCTGGAGCGGTGCGTGGCCAATCTCGTGGAGAACGCCATAAAACACAACCTTCCCGAGTCCGGACGTTTGTGGGTGAGGACGGGAATGGTGGAGGGGGCCCTGGTTGTTCAGGTGGCCAACACGGGGCTGCACGTCCCCGCGTACGAGGTGAACAGCCTTTTCGAGCCGTTCCGGCGGCTCAACGCCGACCGGGTCGACTCGGACAAGGGGGCGGGGCTCGGGCTCTCCATCGTCCGCGCGGTCGTGCGGGCCCACGGGGGCAATGTGACCGCCCTGCCCAGGGACGGAGGAGGGCTGGTGGTCACCGTGCGACTTCGGCCACGTTGATCCGGCGGGGGGCGTCTCGTTCACGCCGTACATGTGGTTGGATGTGCCGTCGAACACGGTGGTGCATGCCGCCGATGCTGTGGTTTACGCCATATTTGGCTAACCGTGGCCATTGGCAGTACGTCCCTCACGTGTAGGGAGGTTCAGTGACCATTCCGGCGGGGTACCCAAGCAGGAATCTCTCTGGCGGATCGGGCACAAGCCGTGCCTCTCGAACGTTACACACGCGCGAGTGAGCGCAGACAGCTAGATGAGGGGGATGGAGCAGACCGATGGCTACCGACTACGACAGTCCACGCAAGACCGACGACGACCTCAGCGAGGACAGCCTGCAGGAACTGCAGGCGCGCCGTACCGACAAGTCCTCGGGCAGCATCGACATCGACGAGACCGATCTCGCCGAATCGCTCGAACTGCCGGGCGCGGACCTGTCCAACGAGGAGCTCTCGCTCCGGGTGATTCCTCGCCAGGCCGACGAGTTCACCTGCGCGCGCTGTTTTCTGGTGCACCACCGCAGCCAGCTCGCCGTGGAGAAGAACAACCAGCAGATCTGCCGGGAGTGCGCGGCCTGACGATGATTCCGACGGCCTGTCCGAGGTGTGTCCCTCCCCTTCGGGGTAGGGCCTTCGGACAGCCTTGAGGAGGTTCCGAGACATGACGTCAGAGAACAGGCAGACCGGTGCCGCGCCGGACGACTTCACGGCCGAGAAGTCGGCCGGCGCGCATGAACGAGAAGTCGCGGAGATCGTCGGCAGGCTCGCAGAACCGGGCGACATGGACGGGGCCGAGCGGCGGAAACTGCTCGGCCGTCTCACGAGATCGCTCGCCCAGGGGGCGAAGAAGGCCAAGGCGTCCGGGGCGGGCCGGGGCCGCTGGCTGACCGACGTCTTCATGGCGGTGGCGCCCCGCATCCCCATCCGCGACCTCGCCACCCTCTCCGACCACCACCACGGCCTCACCTCCGAGGCGCTCGCCGACGACCTGGTACGGACCGCGACCAAGGCCACCATGGCGGTCGGCGCCATCGGCGGGGCCGTCGCCGCGGCCGAGTTCGCCGCGCCGCCCCTGCTGCTGTCGGCCCCCGCCCAGCTGGTCGCCGAGACCCTCGTCGTCGCCGCGATCGAGGTCAAGCTCATCGCCGAGCTGCACGAGGTGTACGGCCTCCAGGTCCCCGGCACCGGCTCCCAGCGCGCCATGGCCTTCGCGATGGCCTGGTCCAAGCAGCGCGGGGTCGACCCCATGGCCCCCGGGACGATGACCGTGGCCCTCGGCACCGCCGCCAAGACCGCGCTCCGCAACCGGCTGATGCGCACCATGGGACGTCACCTCACCACCTTCGGCCCCTTCCTCACCGGAGCCGTGGCCGGCGGGTTCCTCAACCGCGCCGCCACCAACAAGCTCGGCGACGCCGTACGGGCGGACCTGAGGATCCAGCGCGGTGCCCTTCCACCTGGAAAGTCATAGAAGTTCGTTGAACGGGTAGTCCTTTACGTAAGCTCTCGACTACCTGGAGGATTCTGTGCTGGGCCGCAGCGCGTTCGTGATCGTCGCCAACCGTCTTCCCGTCGACCGGGTCGGGGAGGACATGTGGCGGCGCAGCCCCGGCGGCCTCGTCACCGCGATCGCCCCCGTCCTGCAGCGCAGGGAGGGGGCGTGGGTGGGCTGGCACGGCGCCCCGGACGAACGGCTGGAGCCCTTCGAACACGACGGCATGCAGCTCGTGCCCGTCCCGCTGTCGGAGGAGGAGGTCGAGCTCTACTACGAGGGCTTCTCCAACGGCACGCTCTGGCCGCTCTACCACGACGTGGTCGCGGCCCCGATCTACTCGCGCGTGACCTGGGAGTCCTACCGCGCCGTCAACGAGCGCTTCGCCCAGGCCGCCGCCGAGGAGGCCGCGGAGAACGCGGTCGTGTGGGTCCAGGACTACCAGCTCCAGCTGGTCCCGGCCATGCTCCGCAAGCTCCGCCCCGACCTGCGCATCGGGTTCTTCCTGCACATCCCGTTCCCGCCGGTGGAACTGTTCTCCCAGCTGCCGTGGCGGCGTGAGATCGTCGAGGGCCTGCTCGGCGCGGACCTGGTCGGGTTCCAGCGGCCCGGCGGCGCGTCCAACTTCATCCGGCTCTGCCGGATCCTGCTCGGCTACCAGCACCACAAGAACGACATCCAGGTGGGGGACCGGCTGGTACGGGCCGCGGCCTTCCCGATCTCCGTGGACTTCGGCGAGCTCGACTCGCTGGTCAGGGAGCCGCACATCATCGCCCGCGCCAGGGAGATCCGCGCCGAGCTGGGCGACCCGGAGTGCATGCTGCTCGGCGTGGACAGGCTCGACTACACCAAGGGCATCGGCCAGCGCCTCAAGGCGTTCGGCGAGCTGCTCTCGGAAGGGACGATCAAGCCCGGCGAGGCGGCGTTCGTGCAGATCGCCACCCCCAGCCGGGAACGGGTCGAGGAGTACATGCGGCTGCGCGACTCGATCGAGCTGCAGGTCGGGCGGATCAACGGCGAGCAGGGCGAGCTGGGGCAGCAGCCGGTGCAGTACATGCACCAGTCCTACGGCCGCGACGAGCTGGCCTCGCTCTACCTGGCCGCGGACGTGATGGTCGTCACGCCGCTGCGCGACGGGATGAACCTGGTCGCCAAGGAGTACATCGCCTGCCGCAACGACCTGCGCGGCGCGCTGGTGCTCAGCGAGTTCGCCGGGGCGGCCGACGAGCTGCGCCAGGCGTTCATGGTCAACCCCTACGACGTCGACGGCCTCAAGCGGGCCATGCTGGCCGCGATGCGGGCCACCCCGCACGACCTGTCGCGCCGGATGCGCTCGCTGCGCCGCAGGGTCTCCACCTACGACGTGGACCGCTGGGCCAAGGCGTTCCTGGCCGCGCTGGAGGCGCGTCCCGCGTCCTGACTCCCGGGCCCGGCGGAGGCCGCGTCCCCGGCGGGGACGCGGCCGTTCGTCAGCTCGTGACGTCCTTGGCGGCGGCCTTGACGGCCTTCCAGGCGTCGTAACGCTTCCTGGCGGTGCGGGCCACCACGATCTGCGTCACCTGCATGCCGACGCCCATCACCACGGCGTAGCCGATCGCCTCACCGAGGTCGACCTCCAGCGACTCGTTGTCGACCGGGGCCTTCCTGCCCGTCGCCTTCTCCCAGGCGAAGCCGACGATCTTCCTCACGCCCCAGGCCGTGGCCAGGCCCAGCAGGCCGCCGATGGCCTTCCACGCCATGTCCTGTTTCTCGGTTGTGTCGGCCATGTGGTCCTCCCGTTCGCGGTCGCTCAGAACCCTAGTCTCTCCGAGCGCCGCCCTGTTCGAAGCCATACCATAGGGAGGCATGACACAACGGCGACCGCGCCCCGCGCCCATGCCCGAGAAACCCACTCTCGACGGCCTGGAGTCGGTATGGGCGAGCCGCTGGGAGGCCGAGGGGACCTACCGTTTCGACAGGTCGCGCACGCGCGAGGAGATCTACTCGATCGACACCCCGCCGCCGACCGTGTCCGGTTCCCTGCACGTGGGACACGTCTTCTCCTACACCCACACCGACACGATCGCCCGCTTCCGGCGGATGCGCGGGCGCGAGGTCTTCTACCCCATGGGCTGGGACGACAACGGCCTGCCCACCGAGCGCCGGGTGCAGAACCACTTCGGCGTGCGCTGCGACCCCTCCGTCCCCTACGACCCCTCGTTCGCACCGCCCGAGCGGCCCGACGCCAGGCGGCAGGTCCCGATCTCGCGCGGGAACTTCATCGAGCTGTGCGAACGCCTCACCACCGAGGACGAGCAGGCGTTCGAGGAGCTCTGGCGCCACCTGGGCCTGTCGGTCGACTGGTCGATGACGTACGCCACCATCGGCACCGACGCGCGCGCCGCCTCCCAGCGCGCCTTCCTGCGAAACCTGGCCCGGGGCGAGGCGTACGCGGCGCAGGCGCCCACCCTGTGGGACGTCACCTTCCGCACCGCCGTGGCCCAGGCCGAGCTGGAGGACCGCGAGTGGCCCGGGGCCTTCCACCGGCTGGGCTTCACGCTCTCGCAGGAGCAGCGGGCCAGGGGGTTCGGCGACCGGGTCTGGATCGAGACGACCCGCCCCGAGCTGCTGCCCGCCTGCGTCGCCCTGGTCGCCCACCCCGACGACGAGCGCTACCGGCCGCTGTTCGGCACCACGGTCAGGACGCCGCTGTTCGACGTCGAGGTGCCGGTGCTGGCCCACCACCTGGCCGAGCCCGACAAGGGGTCCGGCATCGCGATGATCTGCACCTTCGGCGACGTGACCGACGTGGTGTGGTGGCGCGAGCTCGGCCTGCCCACCCGCCCGGTCGTCGGCTGGGACGGCAGGCTGCTGCCGGACGCGCCCGAGGGCGTGCCCGCGGAGCCGTACGCCGAGCTGGCCGGCAGGACCGCGCACGGGGCCCGCGAGCGGATCGTGGAGCTGCTGCGGGCCTCGGGCGGCATGGAGGGCGAGCCCAGGCCGGTGCGGCGCGCGGTGAAGTTCTACGAGAAGGGCGACCGCCCGCTGGAGATCGTCACCACCCGGCAGTGGTACCTGCGCAACGGCGGGCGCGACCTCGCGCTGCGCGAGGCGCTCCTGGAGCGGGGCGCCGAGCTGTCCTGGCACCCCTCGTACATGCGGGCCCGCTACGACGCCTGGGTGCGGGGTCTGGCGGGGGACTGGCTGATCTCCCGGCAGCGGTTCTTCGGCGTGCCGATCCCGGTCTGGTACCCGCTGGACGGCGAGGGCGAGCCCGACCACTCCTCGCCCATCACGCCGCCGGAGTCCGCCCTGCCGGTGGACCCCGCGGGCGACGTGCCGCCCGGATACACCGAGGACCAGCGCGGCAAGCCGGGCGGTTTCACCGCCGACCCCGACGTCATGGACACCTGGGCCACCTCCTCGCTCACGCCGCAGATCGCCGGGGGCTGGGAGCGCGACCCCGACCTGTTCGACCGGGTCTTCCCGATGGACCTGCGCCCGCAGGCCCACGAGATCATCCGGACGTGGCTGTTCTCCACCGTGGCCCGCAGTCACCTGGAGCAGGACGCCCTGCCCTGGAGCGACGTCGCGATCTCCGGTTGGATCATCGATCCCGACCGCAAGAAGATGTCCAAGTCCGTGGGCAACGTGGTCACCCCGTTCGGGCTGCTGGAGCAGTACGGCTCCGACGCGGTCCGCTACTGGGCGGCGCACGGCCGTCCGGGCACCGACACCACCTTCGACACCGGCCAGATCAAGATCGGCCGCCGTCTGGCCATCAAGATCCTGAACGCCTCCAGGTTCGTCCTCGGCCTCGGCGAGGGCGGCGGCGAGGTCACCGAGCCGATCGACCTGTCGATGCTGGCCCGTCTGGCGGAGGTGGTCGACGAGGCCACCGAGGCGATGGAGGGCTACGACTACACCCGCGCGCTGGAGCGGACCGAGCGGTTCTTCTGGGAGTTCTGCGACGACTACCTGGAGCTGGTCAAGGCCAGGGCCTACGACGGCGTGACCGGCGCCGGGCGCCCCGGGCGGACGGGACGCGCCGGTGACGCGGGCGAGGGGAACGGCGACGGCACGGCTCCCGGTGGCACGGGGGACGCGGGTCCCGGTGGCGCGGGCCCCGACGGCATAGCGGACGCGGGCCCCGGTGGCGCCGGGGACGCGGGCGGGGCGGCGGTCCCGGGTGAGGCGACGGGCCCGGGTGAGGCGAGCGAGGCCGCGCGTTCGGCGCACGCGGCCCTGCGCGAGGCCCTCGACGTCATGCTCCGGCTGTTCGCCCCGTTCCTGCCCTTCGTCACCGAGGAGGTCTGGTCCTGGTGGCGGGAGGGCTCGGTGCACCGGGCGTCCTGGCCCGAGCCGGACCGGCGCGGGGGCGATCCCGAGCTGCTGCCCGCGGTGGCCGCGGTCCTCGGCCGGGTCCGCAAGGCCAAGTCCGACGCGCGCCTGTCCATGCGCGCCGAGGTCTCCCGGCTGACCGTCACCGGCGCGGGGGTCGACCTGGTGCGCCAGGCCCAGGACGACCTGTGCGGCGCGGGCGTCATCGACGAGTTCGTGCTCCGCCCCGGCGAGGGCGAACTGCTGGTGGAGGTCGCCCTCACCTGACCGCGGCGCCCGCGACTCTGTCCTTTCCGTCGGGCCGCGCCGTCGTACGGTCGAGACACGACAGGTGAGGGGAGGACGGGTCATGCCGCCAGGATGTGGAAACTGCAGCTGCTACCTCGAGGACAGGGTGATCTCCCGCCCGCCGGCCGAGCGCTGAGCCCGGCCGGGCGGGCGCGGACCGACCGCACGGACCGGCACCCGCCCCACCGGGCGGGTGCCGGCTCCGGGCAGGGGCCCGGCCACGTCGCGGGGGGGGCCCCCCCCCCGGCCCGGGCCCCGGCGTTTCCCCGCCCAACCCCCGTGGCTCCCCGTTGGGCACCAGCCCCAGCGTGCCTCCGAACCAACCCGGGCGCGTTCCCGACCTAACCCCGGCGC
>NZ_JBVJIA010000026.1:100384-120797 GCF_055586505.1 Streptosporangium sp. NPDC050148
GCGCGGACCGGAGGGGGGGGGGGAGACGACAAAGACGACAAACACCCCCGCCACCACGGGGGGGGCTCAGTCTTGGGCAGGGGCCCAGGCCACGCCCCGCCCGCCCCCCACGTCCCGGCCCGGCCCCGGTCGTCTCCCGGCCAAGCCCCGGTGGCTCCCGGTCAGGCCCCGGCCCCGGCGCGTCCCGGACCGAACCCGGGCGCGTCCCGGACCGAACCCGGGCGCGTCCCGGACCGAACCCGGCCGTGTCCGGGTCGCCGCCGTGTCCGCCCGGTAACCCGCGCGCATTTTCCGTACCGGCGTGACAGGCTTGGATTCGTGATCTCCGACAGGGAACGCCTGACCGGCCTGGTACCCCGCACGCTGCTCCGCCTCGCCCTGTGGAGCCTGTGCCTGATCATCATCGGCTGGGCCGTCTTCTACTTCGCGCAGTTCATCGCGACGCTGCGCATCGTGGTGCTGCCGGTCGCCGTGGCGCTGCTGCTGACCGCGTTGCTGTTCCCGATCACCCGGCGGCTGGGCGCGATGGGCCTGCGGCCCATCTACGCCACCTGGATCACCATGCTCATCGCGCTCACCGTGCTCGGCGGCACCGGCTGGATCATCGGGGTCCGCGCGAACGACGAGTTCCCCGGCCTCGTCGACCAGGTGCGCCAGACGGCCAAATCCGTCGAGAACTGGCTCTACACCGGCCCCCTGCACCTGCAGCCGAACCAGCTGACCAGCATGGTCGACGAGGTCAGCAAGCAGGTCACCGCCCAGCGCAACCAGATCACCCAGACGGTCCTGACCGGCGCCACGGTGGCGGTGGAGGTGCTGGCCTCCATCGTGCTGCTGCTGTTCGTGACGTTCTTCCTGCTCAAGGACGGCGACCGGATCTGGTCGTGGTTCCTCAGGGGGTTCGGGAGCATGGCACCGCGCGTCGACCGGGCGGGCCGGACGGCCTGGGTGACGCTCTCGCAGTACGTGCAGGGCACGGTCGCGGTGGCCGCCGTGCACGGCGTGATCATGGGCATCGTGCTCGCGGGCATGGGGGTGCCGCTCTGGGCGCCGCTGGCGGTGCTGATCTTCCTGGCCAGCTTCATCCCGATCGTCGGCATCTTCTTCGCCGGGGCGGTGGCGACGCTGGTCACCCTGGGCGCCAAGGGACCGATCTACGCCCTGATCTTCCTCGGCATCCTGGTGGTGGAGCAGCAGCTGGAGAACCACGTGCTGCAACCCCTGATCGTGGGCCGGGTGCTGCACTTCCACCCGCTGGCGATCATCCTGGCCCTGGCCGTGGGCGGCATCCTGGCGGGCATCGCCGGCGCGGCCGTGGCGGTGCCGGTCGCCGCCGTGATCTACCGGGCACTGCCCGAGCTCAGCGCCTCCCCGCCGCGCGCCCTGCCACCGGCCTCGCCCCACCCCGACCCGGGCCCCGGCGGCCCCGAAGGCCCCGGCGGTCCCGCGGAGCCCGTCCCGGGCCCGGCGGAGCCGCCCGCCGGGGCGGGAAAGCCGGTGAATGAGGAATCACCGCAGTCCAAGGGGTAACGTTCTGCCCCGTGACCCGTTCCACCGTGACCACCCCCCCGCCGGACGCCGTCCGTCCGGGGCCGCTTCCCGGCGGGCCCGCCCCCGGTTCCCCGCTCGGTCCCCACTACAGCCGTTGTTTCGGCTGCGGGGACGACCACCCCACCGGCCTGCACCTGACCGCCACCACCCCTGACGGGATCACCGTCCAGGCCAGGTTCGTCGTGGGGGAGAGCCACCAGGGCGCGCCGGGCCTGGCCCACGGCGGCGTGCTCGCCGCCGCGATGGACGAGGTCATCGGCATGTCCGTCTGGCTCTTCCGGAAGCCCTACGTCACCGGGCGGCTGGAGACCGACTACCTCACGCCGGTCCCGGTCGGCACCGAGCTGTATCTGCGCGCCTGGTGCAACGGCATGTCCGGCCGGAAGGCGTACCTTGAAGCTGAGGGCCGGATCGGTTCCGCGGACGGCCCGGTCGCCGT
The DNA here is from genome assembly GCF_055586505.1 of Streptosporangium sp. NPDC050148. Lineage (NCBI taxonomy): Bacteria > Bacillati > Actinomycetota > Actinomycetes > Streptosporangiales > Streptosporangiaceae > Streptosporangium > Streptosporangium sp. NPDC050148. The sequence goes on from NZ_JBVJIA010000026.1 coordinate 102,375, forward strand.
GCGGGCCGCGGCGCTCTTCATCGAAGTGGGCATGGAGCACTTCGTGGAGCACGGCGGCCAGGCGATCATCGACGAGCACCACGAGTACGAGGTGAACCCGTGACCCACACCGTCGAGGTGTTGATCCACCGGCTCGACGCGGACCTGCCGCCGCCGTCGTACGCCCACCCGGGCGACGCGGGCGCGGATCTTCACGCGGCCGAGGACGTCGAGCTCCTGCCCGGCGAGCGGGTCGTGGTCGGCACCGGGGTGGCCATCGCGCTGCCGGACGGGTACGCCGCGTTCGTCCACCCGCGCTCCGGCCTGGCCGCCCGGCACGGGGTGACGCTCGTCAACGCGCCCGGCACCGTGGACGCGGGATACCGGGGCGAGATCAGGGTGACGCTGCTCAACACCGACACCAAGGACGCCGTACGGCTGCGCCGGGGGGACCGCATCGCGCAGCTGGTGATCCAGAAGGTGGAGAGGGCGGTGTTCCACGAGGTGGACCGGCTTCCCGGTTCGGCGCGAGGCGCCGGCGGGTTCGGGTCCACCGGCCGATGAGGGCGCCGACGGTGCCGTCGGCGCCGGGGACGCCGGAGGTGCCCGGGGCGTCCGCGGTCCCCCGGGGAGCGAGGCCGGTGCGGTGGGTGCGGCGGATCCGGTGATCCGGACCCGCGCGGGCCCCGGCCCGTGACCGCCCGCCACCCGGCGGGATGAGTGACCAGTGAATCTTCAAGGAGCGTGAGGAAAGTGTTCCGACGTCGCCGTCGTGAGGAGTCCCCGGCCGTCAAGGCCGCGGTGGAGGAGGCCGAGCAGGTCCCGACCCGGGAGTCCGGCCCGTGGGACTCCGAGGAGCCGTACCCGGAGCGGGAGAGGGTCGATCTCGGCGGGATGCGCCTGCCGGTCGACGCCGGTTTCGAGATCCAGCTCAACCTGGCCGGGGACCAGATCGTCGGCGCGGTGGTGCTGTACGACGAGAGCGCCCTGCAGGTGCACGCGTTCGCGGCGCCCAAGCGCAGCGGCATCTGGGACGAGGTCAGGTCCGAGCTGGCCGAGGGCGTCAAGAGCGCCGGTGGCACCGCCGAGGAGCGGGAGGGGCCCTTCGGCGTCGAGCTGGCCGCCAGGATCCCGGCCGAGAGCGGCGGCGACCAGCCGGTCCGCTACATCGGCGTGGACGGGCCGCGCTGGTTCCTGCGCGCGGTGATCAGCGGTCGCGCCGCCCAGGGCGCCGACTCCGCCGCGACGCTGGAAGGTGTCGTCCGGGACATAGTCGTGGTACGCGGGGACGAGCCGATGGCGCCCAAGGAGGCGATCGAGCTCCGGCTGCCGCCCGAGGCCAGGCAGGGCACGGAGCAGCAGGGCGGCGGCAGGGACAAGCCCGACCTGAACCCCTTCGGCCGGGGGCCGGAGATCGCCGAGATTCGCTGACGGGCCGGATCGCGTACGCTGATGCGACTCGTATGTGAAGGAGAGGGTCCGTGGGTTCTCAGGAACCGCATAAACAGGGCGGCCTGCGGGGCTTCCTCCGCCGCCTGACCGCCGGTCAGGCGGAGCTGGAGGCCGACGAGCTTCAGCAGGACCTCGACCGTCACGGCGCCACCGCCATCGTCTCGTGCGGCGGGCGCCGCCGGTTCTGCGTCACCGGCACCCTGCGGACGGTGACGCTGCGCCCCCGCGGGGGCGCCCCGGCGCTGGAGGCCGAGCTCTACGACGGCTCCGACGTGATCGACCTGATCTGGCTGGGCCGCAGGAGGATCGCGGGCATCGAACCCGGCCGCCTGGTGCTGGCAGAGGGACTCGTCAGCATGCAGGATGGACGCAAGGTCATGTTCAACCCCAGATACGAGCTGCGCCCGGCCGCCGGTGCGTGAGCGATCGACCACGAGACGGTGAACGAAGAGATGACCACCAGCGAGGAGACCGCCGCGCACGACACGGTGGAAGCCGTGCTCCGCAGCCAGCTCGCCAAGGCGTTCGGCGGGATACGCGGTGTCGTGGAGGCCGCCGTCCCGACCATCGCCTTCACCGGCATGTGGATCACCACCTCGGACCTGAGAAGCTCCCTCATGGTCAGCATCGGGACGGCGGTGCTGCTGCTCGTCGTGCGGCTGGTGCAGCGCTCGACGCCCCAGTTCGTGATCAACAGCCTGATCGGTATCGGCATCGGCGCGTTCTTCGCCTCGAGGACCGGCCAGGCCGAGGACGTCTTCCTGCCCGGCATCCTCTACAACGCGGGCTACTCGGTGGCCATGCTGCTGTCGATCGTCACCCGCTGGCCGGTGGTGGGCTTCATGATCGGGTCCGTCACCGGTGACCCGACCGCCTGGCGCTCCGACCCGGCCGTGGTGAAGCTCTGCACCAAGCTGACCTGGCTGCTGATGATCCCGTGCGTGGTCCGGGTGGCGGTGCAGCTGCCCGTCTACCTGATCGGCCGGGACCAGGCCGTCGCCGAGCTGGGCATCCTCAAGATCGTGATGGGCTGGCCGCTCCAGATCGCGGCACTGGCCGCCATGGTGTGGCTGCTGGCCCGCGGCCGGACCCCGGTGCAGCCCACCACCCCCTGACCGGGCCTTCCGGCACCGTCCCGAGAGCACCGTCCCGAGAGCACCGTCCCGGGCACTCTTCCCCGCACGGTTCTCCGCGGGGTCCCTCGCGGCTCTTCCGGTCCCCGGTTCTCCCGCGCGAGGGCCCGGGCCGGGGTCCGGCACCGCCCGGAGCGGCCCTTCCCCGGCACGGGGCCGGGGACGGCCCGGGGCTCAGCGCGGCGTGCGGTGCGGGTGCGGGGACAGCAGCTCCGCCAGCTCCTCCTCGACCTCCTGGCTGGCGACGAACATCAGCTCGTCCCCGGCCTCCAGGGGGTCGTCGGCGGTGGGCACCAGCACCCGTCCCTCGCGCAGGATCGCCACCAGGGCGGTGTCGTTGGGCCAGGGCACCGAACCGGCGCGCTGGCCGACGACCGGCGCGTCCTCGGGCAGGGTGAGCTCGACCAGGTTGGCCTGGCCCTGGCGGAAGGTCATCAGGCGCACCAGGTCGCCGACGCTGACCGCCTCCTCGACCAGGGCGCTGAGCAGGCGCGGGGTCGAGACGGCCACGTCCACCCCCCACGACTCGTTGAACAGCCACTCGTTCTTGGGGTGGTTGATCCTGGCCACCACCCGGGGCACCCCGTACTCGGTCTTGGCCAGCAGCGAGACCACGAGGTTGACCTTGTCGTCACCGCTGGCGGCGACGACCACGTGGCAGTCGGCCAGGCCCGCCTCGTCCAGCGAGGAGATCTCGCAGGCGTCCGCGAGCAGCCACTCCGCCCTCGGCACGGTGTCGATCTTGATGGCCTTGGGGTCGATGTCGACCAGCAGGACCTGGTGGCCGTTCTCCAGGAGCTCGGCGGCGATCGAGCGGCCGACCGCTCCCGCACCGGCGATGGTGACGCGCATCAGTGCTCCTCTTCGGGGCCCGAGGACAGCACCTTGTTGATGCGGTCCATGTCGGTCTCGACCGCCAGGACGTGCAGCACGTCACCCTCCTGCACCACCGAGTCGGTCCGGGGCAGCAGGGTCTCGCCCATCCGGTTGACGAACGCCAGGCGGGTTCCCGCGGCCGCCTCCAGGGCCCGTGCGGGCGTACCGACCCAGCCCGGGTGGTAGGCCACCTCGGCCAGCACCACGCGCCCGCTGGGGTCGCGCCAGAGCGGCTCGGCGCCCTCCGGCAGGACGCGGCGCAGGATCTGGTCGGCGGTCCAGCGGACCGTGGCCACGGTGGGGATGCCCAGCCGCTGGTAGACCTCGGCGCGCCGGGAGTCGTAGATCCTGGCCACCACGTTGTCCACGCCGAACGTCTCGCGGGCCACCCGGGCGGAGATGATGTTGGAGTTGTCGCCGCTGCTGACCGCCACGTAGGCGCCGGCGGCCTCGATGCCGGCCTCCTCCAGGACGTCCCGGTCGAAACCGATCCCGGTCACCCTGCGCCCGCGGAACCCCGCCCGCAGCCGACGGAACGCCTGCGGGTCACGGTCGATGATCGCGACCGAGTGGCCACTGTCCTCCAGGATGTGCGCCAGAGTCGAACCCACCCGGCCACACCCCATGATCACGATATGCATGCTCCCCCGCCGGTCGCCGTAGGCGGATCTTGCTCCGATGTATTCAGCCAGTATGGCCCGCTCCGGGAGTGCCGCGTCAGCCGCCCCGAGATTAGGGGCTAGCATCGGCAGACGTGTCGAAGGTGACGGACCTTGTCAAACGCCTTTTCATCGGGCGAGCGCTGCGCAGCACGCAGCTGCACGAGCAACTGCTGCCCAAGCGCATCGCGCTGCCGGTCTTCGCGAGCGACGCGCTCTCCTCGGTGGCCTACGCCCCCCAGGAGATCCTCGTCATCCTCTCGCTCGCGGGGGTCTCCTTCTACCACTTCAGCCCCTGGGTCGCCCTGGCCGTCGTGGTGGTCATGCTCACCGTGGTGGCGTCGTACCGGCAGAACGTGCACGCCTACCCCAGCGGGGGCGGCGACTACGAGGTCGCCACCGTCAACCTCGGCCCCAACGCCGGCCTGACCGTCGCCAGCGCCCTGATGGTCGACTACGTGCTGACCGTCGCGGTGTCGGTCGCCAACGGCGTCGACTACGTGGGCGCCACCATCCCCTACGTCGCCGAGCACAAGCCGCTGGTCGCGATCGTGATCGTGGTGCTGCTGACGCTGGTGAACCTGCGCGGCATCCGGGAGTCGGGGGCGGCCTTCGCCATCCCCACCTACGCCTTCATGTTCTCCGTCCTCGGCCTGGTCCTCTGGGGCGGCTTCCGGGTGCTCGTCCTGGGCGACGAGCTGCACGCCCCCACCGCCGACTACGAGATCATCGCCGAGCAGTCCGACCTCACCGCCTTCGCCGCGGCCTTCCTGATCCTGCGCGCGTTCTCCTCGGGCTGTGCCGCGCTCACCGGCGTCGAGGCGATCAGCAACGGCGTGCCCGCCTTCCGCAAGCCGAAGAGCAAGAACGCCGCGAGCACGCTGCTGATGATGGGCCTGGTGTCGGTGACGATGTTCATCGGCATCATCACCCTCGGGCTGGCCTCGGGGGTGAAGGTCGCCGAACCCTCGGTGGCCTTCCGGGACGTGCTCATCGAGGGGCGGCCGGCCGGGCCCGACTACTACCAGCAGCCGATCATCGCCCAGGTGGCCGACGCGGTCTTCGGCGGCGGCTCGCTCCCCTTCTTCGCCATCTCCGCCGTCACCGCGCTGATCCTGTTCCTGGCGGCCAACACCGCCTTCAACGGCTTCCCGGTGCTCGGCTCGATCCTGGCCCAGGACCGCTACCTGCCCCGCCAGCTGCACACCCGGGGCGACCGGCTCGCCTTCTCCAACGGCATCGTGATCCTCGCCGCCACGGCCTGCCTGCTTCTGTGGGGGTTCGACGCGGACGTCAGCCGCCTGCTCAACCTCTACATCGTGGGCGTCTTCGTGTCGTTCACGCTGAGCCAGATCGGCATGGTCCGGCACTGGACCCGGCACCTGGCGACCGAGGAGGACCCCAGGGTCCGGCACCGGATGCACCGCTCGCGGACCATCAACTTCTTCGGCGGCGTGATGACCGGCGTGGTGCTGGTGGTGGTGCTGGTCACCAAGTTCACCCACGGGGCCTGGATCGTCTGCGTGGCCATGCCGGTGCTGTTCCTGATGATGAAGGGCATCCACCGGCACTACGAGAACGTCGCCGAGGAGCTCTCCGTCGACGAGGACGCCGAGCTGAGCGAGTCGATGCTGCCCGCCCGCAACCACGCGATCGTGCTCGTCTCCAAGATCCACAAGCCGACCCTGCGCGCCCTCGCCTACGCCCGCGCCACCCGCCCCTCCAAGCTGGAGGCGATCACCGTGGGGGTGGAGGGGCCCGAGGCCAGGGCGCTGCAGGAGGAGTGGGAGCGCCGCGGCATCCAGGTCCCGCTGAAGATGCTCGACTCGCCCTACCGCGAGATCACCCGGCCGATCCTGGAGTACGTCAAGTCGCTGCGCCGCCGCTCCCCGCGCGACGTGGTGAGCGTCTACATCCCCGAGTACGTCGTGGGCCACTGGTGGGAGCACCTGCTGCACAACCAGAGCGCGCTCCGGCTGAAGGGCCGCCTGCTCTTCCAGCCCGGCGTCATGGTCATCAGCGTGCCCTGGCAGCTGCACTCCTCCGACCGGCTCAAGGGCCGTCCCGAGCCCTTCGCGCCCGGTGCGGCCCGCCGACCGGCGCGAGGGGCTCAGGACGAGGACGTCAAGGCATAACCTTTCGTATGCGCTCTCGGGCGCGAGGAGGACCGACCGACGACGAATTCTGGGGGCAGCGGCCAATGGCGATCGAACTGACGGTGGGACCGGTTGCGCACGGTGGCTGGTGCGTCGCCCGTCACGACGGCCGGGTCGTCTTCGTACGGCACGCCCTGCCCGGCGAGCGCGTCATGGCCGAGATCACCGAGGAGACCTCCCGGTTCCTGCGGGCCGACGCGGTGGAGATCCTGGAGCCCTCCGCGGACCGGGTGACCCCGCCGTGCCCGTTCGCCGGCCCGGGCCTGTGCGGCGGCTGCGACTGGCAGCACGCCTCCCTGGACGCCCAGCGCCGCCTCAAGACCGACGTGGTGGCCGAGCAGCTCTCGCGCCTGGCCGGGATCGACTGGAAGGGGACCGTAGAGGAGGTCCCCGGGGCCCCCGACGGGCTCGGCTGGCGTACCCGGGTCCAGTTCGCCGTCGACCGCGAGGGCGGCCTGGGCCTGCGCCGCCACCGCTCCCACGACATCCAGCCGGTGGACCTGTGCCTGATCGCCCACCCCGAGGTGGAGAACGTCGGCGCCGAGGTCATGAACTGGCGCAACGCCTCCTCGGTCGAGGTCATCGCCTCCTCCACCGGCGACCAGGCCGTCGTGATCGCCCCCAAGCCCCGGCGCACGGTGGCCGTACCCGACCTCGACACGAGCGTGGCGGTCTTCGTCGACGAGGGCAAGGGCCGCAGCCGCGTCGTCCACGGCCGCAACCACCTGGTGGAACGCGTCGGCGAGCGGGACTTCCAGGTGACCGGCAGCGGTTTCTGGCAGGTGCATCCCGGGACGGCGGCCACCCTGCTGGACGCCGTCCTGGAGTTCGCCGCCCCGCAGCCGGGGGAGTGGGCGCTCGACCTCTACTGCGGCGTCGGCCTGTTCGCCGCCGGGCTGGCCGAGGCGGTCGGCCCCGAGGGGGCGGTCTTCGGCGTCGAGTCCGAGTCCGTCGCCGTCCGCGACGCCGAGCGCAACCTGCGCGACCTGCCCCAGGTCCGCTTCGCCAGGGGCCGGGTGGAGAACGCCCTGGAGCGCTTCGGGATCGAGCGCGCCGACCTGGTCGTGGTCGACCCGCCCCGGGCGGGGCTCGGCCGCGACGTCATCGCCGGCCTGACCGGCCTGCAGGCCACCCGGATCGTGTACGTCTCCTGCGACCCGGCCACCCTCGCCCGGGACCTGGCCTGGTTCGCCGAGCGCGGCTACTCCCTCGCCGGCCTGCGCGCCTTCGACGCCTTCCCGATGACCCACCACGTGGAGTGCGTGGCGCACCTGGTCAAGGAGCCGGTCCAGGGTCCGGCCAGCGGGGATGCTGTGGATGGTGTTTCGTCAAACCCCGGGACGCACCCCGTCGAACCAAGATCATGACACATGATCATGGAAACGCCCTGCCGCCGATCCGGCGCCCGCGGGGATGGTTCCCGAAAGAGGTCCGGGGTGCGCTTCGATCCGGCCGGCCCTGCGCCCTACGGGGCATCGTACGACCGCATGATGGCGGCCGCCCGCCAGGCGCTGCGCCGGGGTCGCGCGCAGGACCTCGAGCTGTCGCCGGCCGCGCTGGAACCCGCGGCCGAGACGGACATCGACCCGGCGGCGATCCGCACGCACATCCTGCTCACGCTCTACAGGGAGCTGATCCGCAGGCGGTGAGCTTCCGCCGGACATGCGCGCCCGGCGTCACCTGAGGTCCGGTGGAGCGGTGGCCTCGCCCCTCGGAGGGGAGTGGGGGCGCAGAACACGAAGGGCCCCGTCCTGTGGGCGGGGCCCTCCCGTATGAGCGTGGAGGGCCTACGAGTCGATGCCCTCGAGGCGGGCTACGACGCGGGCGAGCAGGTCACGGATCTCGATCTGGCCGGCCTTCAGGTCGGCGACGTCCTCGGTGACCCGGTTGAGCTTGGGCTCCATGGTGCCGAGGGTCCGCTCGATCACGCCGAGCCGGTCCTTGATCTCGGCGATGCCGGTCTCGACGGCGTCGATGCGCTCCTCGATGTACGGCATGAGGCCAGGATAGGACGATCCCCCGCGTTCGCGGGCAGGCTTGCTGCCGATCGCCTGCCGGTGGGCCGGGCTAACACGGGCCGGACACTTCGACCAGTCGCCAGGGCGGGCGGGATCCGCCCCCCGGATGCGACCCGATCAGCACTCCTGCGCCACAGGAAGCCGCCGGGAGTGACATCTACCGTCAGGTGATGGCGAGGAAGAGACACCGCGTAAGCGAACACCCGCGGAGGCTTCCCAGCGGGAGGGTCATCAGGGTCCGTGCTCACAAGCGGGGCGGCAAAATCATGATCGCCGCCATCGCCATCGCAGCGGCGGTAGGAGCGGTGCTCGCCGCGCGCTCCGAGAGTCCCCCTCCGGAGCCCGCCCCGCCCCCGCCGGCCACCTCAACCGAATGAACCGTTCACCAGGAGATCCACGCCGCCGTCGCGTCGTCATGCCGCTTCGCGAAGGACGGTGCGCCCCGGCCCTGCTCCTCCCGTCGCACCCAGCGAATCAGCTCCCCAGGGCCGTCCGTGGCGGCCGTGTCCACCAGCTGCTCCCAGGAGTGGCCGTACCACTCCATCAGTCGCGTGACGCCGTCCGTGAGGAGCAGAGCGCCGCTCACGCTGGACGCCTCCACCGAGCCCGACAGCGCCTCGTACGCGGCCTCCGGCTCGGTGGAGGCCACCCAGAACCCGCCCGGCCGGTTCCGGCACCTTCGGACCAGGTCGAGGCTGTACGGCCGGCCGCCGGGCAGGTGGTCGGTCCGGTCGTCGTCGACCACGGTGAGCGTGCCGTCCGCACGCCGGAGCGCGATGGGGGAGTCGCACAGCACCAGGTAGTCCACCAGGTCGTCACGCCGGCGCAGGACGGCCATCGTGGACGACGGGCTGTCAGGGTCGGTCAGGTCGCAGGTGTCGGCGTGGGCCGTCATCGTGGCCCGGATGGCGGCGGCGGCGAGATCGGGCAGGCTCTCGCCCGGCCGGGTGGCGAGCCGGTGGGCCAGCGCGCTGCCGAGCTGTGCGACCAGCCAGGGCACGTCGTGCTCGCATCCCGAGTCCACCCCGGCCGGGGCGGTCGCCCCATCGAGCACGGCCACCCAGGTCGGCCCTGCGATGACGTGATCCTCGTTGTGCGGTCGACCGGGTGCCGCCACCGTCTCGTAGCTGATGCGCACTGAACGTCCTGGTCGGTCATGCTTCACGTCAGTCCATCGAGATTGTCGGCCGGTACCGCAGCTCATACGCATGTGCCCCCTTGACCAGCACCGACACCTCCACCGGCCGTTCGCCGTCGGAGTGCACCACCCGGAACCGTCGCAACACGGTCACATCCAGCGGCAGCTCCAGCAGCTCCGCCTCCTCCGTCGTCGGCACCCACGACGACACCTGGTCCACGAACTCCCGCTCCGGGTATCCCCGCTTCAGTCGACACCGCCGGCGCGCCGCCCCGGATCTTCCCCGCCGAGCGCCTGGGCGACCTCGGAGGGCGCTTCCAGGTCGGGTACGACGTCCAGCAGGCGGTAGGTGACGCCAAGGTCGGCGGGGGCCTACTCAATCCTCGGCATGCGAGATCGCGACAACATCGTATTGATCATGATTGCTGGGCGGATCGTCAGTCCACAATCGAACCAACACGCGGAGCCCTTCGCGGAGCTTGAACACCGTGATGGTCGTATCGATAGCGTCTTTTTCCCACTTGAACCGACCTTTCATCGAGGACAGATCTTCGATTGCCTCGAGAAGGGGTGCGGCAGGAGCCGTCCGGAGATGCGGGGACCGGGGGGTGAGGACGAGCGGGGCGCCGATGACGGCGGTGCTCAGAGCCGGCGCTCGGCGGGTGCGGTGATGCCCCGTATGAGGGAGATGATCGATGATCCGACCACCCTTCGTGAAGCATTGACCACCCAAGGCGGATGTCCCGGTATTCCTCGCATGGCTCGATCTACCTGTGAGAAGTCACCTTCTGGGAGGTGATCGACGCCCGGTCAGGGGCTGGGTCCAGGCGCAGGGTGGTCGGGGAATGCGGGAAGACGGCGGGCGGTAGGTGGGGCCGGTCAAGGTGATCGTGCGGCAAAGCGGATAATTTCCTCAGAGGGCATGAGGAAAATGAAGGGTCGGGGAAGATGAGTGAGCGCATGTCGGCGGTAGCGCAGCCGTGACCGCCTGCCCCGGCCCTGAGCGGATGCTGGTGGGGCTGTTGCAGGCCGGTCACCTGGCGGCTTTGGAGCGGTTGCCGGATCTGGTCGCCGAGCACGCCACGTCCGCGGGCCTGGACGAGGTGCTGATCTACCTGGTGGATCTGCAGCACAACGTGCTGCGCCTGCTGACCGGCGAGGGGCTGAGCGGCGGGGAGGGCGCGGGCAGGGAGGCCGCCGAGTTGAGCGTCGATGCCACCTTGGCCGGGCGGGCCTTTCAGGAGATCCGGGTCCTGGCCGCCCACGGCGGCGATGCCGAGACCGAGGCCGAGACCGGGGAGAGCGCGCGGCGGTGGTGGGTGCCGTTGCTGGACGGCATCGAACGCCTGGGAGTGCTGCGGGTCAGCACCAAGGCCGGCGCTGAGGCGCAGGTCCAGGACAACATGCGCGACCTGGCCTCGCTGGTGGCGCTGCTGGTGATCGACAAGCGCCCCTACAGCGATTCCTACGCCCGTCTGGTGCGCACCCGGCCGATGCACGTGGCCGCGGAGATGCAGTGGACGCTGATGCCGCCGCTGACCTTCGCCGACCACCGGGTGAGCATCGCCGCGGCGCTGGAGCCGGCCTACCAGGTCGGCGGGGACGCCTTCGACTACGCCCTGGCCGGCGACGTCGTCCATCTGGGGATCTTCGACGCGATGGGCCACGACGTCTCGGCCGGGCTGACCGCCGGCCTCGCGGTGGCCGCCTGCCGCAACAACCGCCGCCAGGGCGCCGACCTGGCAGCGGCCAGCGAGGCCGCCGAGCAGCTTTTGATCACCGAGTTCGGCCGGGCCACCCGTTTCGTCACCGCGATCCTGGCCGATCTCGACACCCGCACCGGGGTGATCTCCTGGGTCAACCGCGGCCACCACCCGCCGGTGGTGATCCGCGGCGGCCGCTGGGTCAGCACGCTGGAGTGCCGGCCCGCTCATCCGATGGGCCTGGATCTGGACCTGGCGGTCACGACGTGCCACACGCAGCTGGAACCCGGGGATCGGGTGGTGTTCTACAGCGACGGCATCACCGAGGCCCGCAACGCCGCCAGCCAGGAGTTCGGCCTGAGCCGTTTCGTCGACTTCATCATCCGCCACACCGCAGACGGCCTGCCGGCGCCCGAGACCCTGCGCCGCCTGGTGCGCAGCCTGCTGAACCACCACGACGATCATCTCCAGGACGACGGCGCGGTGGTGCTGGTGCAATGGCACGGCAACCCCCACGAGCGGCCGCATCCGGCACAGGCGGCCCCCGAGCCGGTGACGCCGGTTCTTCGCTGACAGATCGCCGGGCCGCCGGGGGCATCGGGGCGGTTGACGGCCGTCCGCAGCGCCCGGTGGAATCACGCCGACGGCCAAGAGGGTCTCGCCGGATGCTTCGCAGGTGATCCGGACGCCCCTGGGGCGATGGCGAAGCGGATACGGCGGACGGCACCGGGGAGCGGACCGGAACACCGGGAGTCGTCTGAGATCGCACTCAAGGATCTGCACCGGCCGCCCCGGAGTGACTCTGCGCCGCGCCCGGGTTCTGACCGCTCACCCCGACCTGCAGACCTGGGCTCTCATCGGTCCTGCATGAGACTCGCGAAATGGACGCGGCATGCAATAACCGGAACAATGGTCCCGGCAGAGCAGTGCGCGACCTCAAGGAGCTGGCGTCGTGCCAGGTGATCGGAGCATGGCACAGGTGCAAAGCCTGCGTGCGGGGCCGGTGCGGGTGCTGCGCGTCATCGGTGAGCTGGACGCCGTGACGGTCCCGGACGTGGCGGAAAAGCTCGATGAGGCGCTGCTCACCTTCGAGGAGGTGTTACTGGTCGTCGACCTCACCCAGGTGACCTTCATCGCCTCGGCCGGAGTGGGCGCCCTGGTGCGGATCCGCCAGAAGGTCCAGCAGCGCCAAGGACGCTTGATCATGGTCCTCCCTCTGCAGGGACGCGCGCGCCGCCTGTTCGAGCTGACCCGCATGATCGATCACTTCGAGGTTCACCTGACGCTGCCCGGGGCGATGAGCGCCCTGCGACCGCATGAGGCCCACCGCCTTCTCTCTGAGAAGCCGGAGCCGACACCATCTCCTACTCCTACGCCGACCCCCCCGAGGCCCTGAGGGTGCCTGATCGACGAACCGCCGTTCCGGTAAGCGCCCTGCCCGTTTTCCGCCTCTTCACCGAAGGCCCCTCCTGATGCCCTCTGCCGTTCGGCTCGCCTCCCACCTCGATCCCACCGTGCCCGACACCCTGATCATGGAGCTGGGCGGTGAGCTGGACTACACCAACACCGAGCATCTTCGCCAGCAGGTCCTGGACCTGCTGAAGGGCGGCCATCGTCATCTGGTGCTGGACGTGGGCGCTTTGAGCTTCTGCGACTCCACGGGCATCAGGATCTTCCTGATGCTGCGTACCCTGATCACCGACCGCGGCGGCATCATCGTCCTGAGCGACCTGCCCCCTGGGCTCGAGCGGACGTTCGCGATGACGGGGCTGGACTCGTACTTCACCTTCAAGCCCACCCGCAGCGACGCCCTGGCCCTGCTGCGCACCTCGTCTTCCTCCCCGTGAAGGTGCCTCATCCCGGTGCGGTGGTCGAAGCCGCGCCCCACCTTCGGCCGTCCACCTGCAGCGCTCCCACCGATCAGAATGATCACACCGTTGCAGGAACGGTTCGGCGGACGATCGCCGGATCGGGCAGCTCGTCCGCTCGCCGTCCAACGTCGTGCCACCACTCGCTCGACGCGGGTATCGGGTGATCGCGGTCGACCTCATCGGCATGGGCCGGTCAGGTCCGTCCGGACGCGGGTATCGGCTGGCGGACCACCTCGCCTACCTCGCCGCGTTCCTGGATGCTCCCGACGTACGCGAACTCACTCTGGTCGGCCACGACTGGGGCGGCGTGACGGCGCTCGCCCTGGCACGCCGGTACCCGGATCGCGTGAAGGGCGTGGTAGTCCTCGAGGCACACCTCCATCCGATCGAGAGCTGGTCCGATAGGAGCGACGCCGACCGCGAGATGTTCTCGCGGTTGCGAGCCGGCGGGCCGGGGAGCGAGCGATGTCCCTCGCGCCGATCGGGGACGGAACACACTTCCTGCCGGAGGATCGCCCCGGCGAGATCGTCGACGCCCTCGCCGAATGGCTTACCGCCACCGGACCCATGCCGGGGCCGCCACACCCACCGGCAGAGCCCGGAGCAGGTCACTGAGCACCCGCCCGATGGGCCGGTGACGCGTTGAGCTTCACCGGCAACGGCCTCCTGCGAGTTCAGGACGGCCGCGTTGTGGAACACGAGCGGCATCCCTGCCGGGCTTCCGAGGGGGGCGAGCGCACCTGCGGCCGGCGACACGTCTGCCTCGTCGAGTGCCGCGAGAACTGCGCCGACATGGAGCGTGCCCGAAGTCCTGTGCCACCGGCCGTGACGAACACCGCGAGCGCGGCGCCGCTGTCGGAGCGGTTGCCGACCATGTTCATCGACCTCACCGTGCCCCAGCCGCCCGCCGTTCCCGATCCCGTCCAGAACGGCATCCCGCTCACTTGCGGACCGTCCGTTCGCCGGCCGGGGCGGCATGTCCTGATGTCCGGCTCCTGTGAACCGTGAGACCGGGTTTGACCTTGACGCGACGTCAAGGTCTTGACTGTGGGCATGCGAATCGGAGAACTCGTCGATCTCGGGCTGAGTCCGGAGGCACGACATCACCAGGGACGACCGGGCCAGGATGTGCCCGAGATCATGCGGGAGGACAGATGACCCTGCTCATCGCCGGTGGAAAGGTGCCCGCATGACGACCACGACGCCGACCCTGCCGTTCGACCGGCCCGACCCCATGGAGCCGCCACCGGCCTATGCGCGGCTGCGCGCCATGACGCCCGTCGCGCGGGTCCTCACCCCGGCCGGGCAACCTGCCTGGCTGGTCACCTCCTACGACGCCGTCGCAGCGGTCCTGTCCGACCGCCGGTTCGGGCTGGCGCCACCCGGCGCCGATCTCCCCGGCAACGACACGTTGTTCCAGGACGGCGAGGCCCACGCCAGGCTCCGTCGCCTGGTGTCGAAGGCCTTCGGCTCCCGCGGTCTCGCCGTACTGCGCCCGCGCATCGAGCGGCTGGCCGCCGACCATGTGTCGGCGATCGCCGATGGCGGCCCGCCCGCCGATCTTGTCGCGGACGTCGCCACCCCACTGTCGATCACGGTGATCAGCGAGCTGCTCGGCGTGGGGATCGACGAGCGCGAGCGATTCCGAGCCCTGGCCGACGCCGCGAGCGCCGTGGATTTCCTCTTCGGCGCGGAAGAGGACATGGCCGCGGCCGCACGGGCGTGGGAGGCGCTCGGCGATTACGCCGCCGGACTGGTCGCGGCCAAACGCAAGGAACCCGGTGACGACCTGCTCAGCGGTCTGATCGCGGTACGCGACACCGACGACGGGCGGCTCAGCGACCCCGAGCTCATCGCCATGACCACCACGATCGTCTCCGCAGGCTACCTCTCGGCCACGAACGCCATCTCCGTCGGCACGATCCGGCTCCTTACCGAGGGGCGACTCGCCACGCTGGCCACCGCCGGCTCCGACCAGGCCGACGCGACCGTGGCGGAGGTCCTGCGCATGCAGGCCGGACTGACCGGCGAACCGTTTCCCCGCCATGCCCACGAAGATCTCGAGCTGGCCGGTGTCCCGATCAGCGCCGGCGACCTGGTCCTCGTCCGGCTCGAAGCCGCCCACCGGGACCCCGGGCACTTCCCCGAACCCGACCGGTTCCTCCCCGGACGAAAGTCCAGCCCGCCCTTGGTGTTCGGTCACGGGCTGCACTACTGCCTGGGCGCACCGTTGGCCCGCCTGGAGGTAGGCGCCGCCCTCGGCGCGCTCGCCCGTCGGCTGCCCGGCCTTCGGCTTCAGGATCCGGTCGACCACATCGAATGGACCCGTAACGCGGTCGACGTCGGGCCCGTAGCGCTCCGCGTCACCTGGTGAACGCCCGCGACGAACCTACGCCTGGAAACAACGCGGCGCAGGGACCGACGGAGGACGAAGAGGCGGCCGGACGCCGGATGCCCTTGGCCGGGGACGTCGGCGGCGGGTGACGGCTCCTCGACGGCCGTCGTCCGGGATCGGGGCCGAGGTCACCGCCGGACCGGGGGCAGGGAGCAGGACGCAGCCGGACCTCCGCCGGCCCGAGCTCCGGGTCGTGACCCTGCTTACCGGTGAGTAAAAACCTTTATTTCCTACTTCTTATGTATATTACGGAGATCGCGAGTGACCCAGGAGACAGGATGACATCACCGGCAGATCCGTTCACCACCACCGGCGACCAGGAACTGGGCAGGCTTTTCCAAGGGTTTCAGCAGGATCTGGAGGCGCTGGAAGGACTGCGCGATCGGATCGACTCCGTCAGGGGCCGGGGCGAGGCGGCCGACGGGCGGGTCGTGGTGGACGTGACGCAGGCCGGGACGCTCGTCGGGCTCACGATCGATCCGCGCGCCATGCGGCTCGGCTCCGACCGGCTCGCGGCGGCGATCATCGAGGCCGCCGCACGGGCGGCGCGCGACGCCGAGCAGGAGGCGAGCGACCTGGTGGCACCGTTCGTCGCCGGCACGCTGCTGGACGGCGACCGTACCGATGAGGCCCGGCGGCGTTGAGGATCAGTCCCGGCCGCGCGAGCATCTACGGGTTCGGCACCCTCGGCATCGCCGCCTTCGTGTTCGAGATGCTGGCCGTCGACTACCCCGCGGGTGATCCGGACAAGGCGCGCCGGGCCGCCGCCGTCTGGGCCCGCCTGGCCGACCGCATCGAGAAGAGCCCCGACCGCACCTACCCGGCCGCGGAGTCGGTGTGGCGCAGGAACAGCGGGGGCGGGGTGGAGGAGTTCAAGTCGGCGGTCACCGCCGAGCTGTACCCGCAGGCCGAGGAGAACGGGTACGCCACCAGGCTCGCACGACGGTGCCGCGACAACAGCGCGGCCTGCACGGAGTTCGCCACGACGATCGAGTCGGCCCGGGACGCGTACTGGACGCTGGCCCTGGCGAACCTCGCCAGCTTCGTCTTCATCACCACCTTCCCCTGGCAGGCCGGGGCGGCGTACCAGATCACGCAGATCCTCATCCGGCGGGCGCAGGCCCGGCTGCTGGCGAAGCTGCTGGAACACAGCATCGCCAGGATCGTGCTGAGCAAGCTGACGGAGTACACGATCGGCAGTACCTTCTTCGCGGTGGGCGACGTGGCGGTCGTGGCGGGCGTCAAGGCGGCGCGCGGTGAGTCACCCGGTTCGCTGGAGGAGAACGCCACGCAGGCGCTGAAGGAGTTCACCGCCTCGGTCGCCTTCTACGGGGTCTTCGACGCGGCCGCGCCCCTGGCCCGGAAGGCGACCGCGAACGCGGACGTCCAGAACTTCCTCAACCGCATGGCCGGCGGGTCGATCGGATACGGCCCCTCGTACGACGTCATGAACGGGCAGTCGGGGGAGGAGCTCGTCCCCACCTGGAAGGAGACCCTGGGCCGGGCGCTCCTGTACTTCACCATGGCCCACAAGCCGGCGGGAGGCTGAGAACGACATGGAGTTCGACAAACCACAGATCCGCTCGGCGGCGGCCGCGTTCGACGTCGAAAGGGAGGACCTGGCCGCGTTCGCCGCCCGGGCCACCGAGGACCTGAACGCCATCGGCGACTTCTGGGGCGACACCGCGGAGGGCGTGACGTTCTTCAAGGGCCAGGGCGGCGCCGGCGGCTACGAGGCGGTCACCGGCCAGATCATCGCGGGCATCAAGGTGTTCCTCGACGCGCACCACGAGATCGCCGGACGACTGCGCCTCATGACCGACAACGTCGAGGTGACCGACTGGAACACCGTGGCCGCCGTCCTGTCGACGCTGCCTGCCGCCGATCCCGGCCGGCCGATCTGGGGTGCGGACTGACCGCGCGGCCGGGGCGGCTGAGCCGATCGGGGTGACGGGATCGGTGATACCAGATCGGAAACACCGCGTTCCCGAATGAGAAGGGCGAAAGGTTTCCGGAAGTACGCTCTCCACATAAACGATCTCCGAAGTCAATGTTCCTCGACATGTATGATCGCCCGATGGTCGACCCGCCGGGCGAGGCGAACTCCCCCCGCCGCCGATCCCTTCTTTTCACCGCGCTCTTCACCATCGTCACCGCGGTGGGAACCACGGCCGTCGCGTTTCTCACCTCCCGGGGCGGTCTGGAGAAAGCCGACCAGATCTCCTCTGTCATATCGTTCTTCATCGCCCTGGTCGCGCTCGCCGTCGCCCTTTACTACCTTGCCCGTAGCAGCATTCTGCAGAGACAGGAGCTCCTTCGCGCCGAACGCGCCCGGCAAGCCCTGCGGCAGGCGGAGAACACCCTGGGCGAAGGCGACCGGCTGGCCCTGCCGGCGCTGTGGGACGTGACCCACAAGCGGCTGGACTACTACCACCAGATCGCGACCAGCCAGGCCCGCCAGAGCTTCCGCAACGCCCAGATCGCCATGACCGTGGGCTTCGTGCTGCTGGTCGTCTTCGCCGTGCTGGCCCTCAGGGCCGCCACCCCCACGGCCAGTGTCGTCACCGGCGCCCTGGGCGCGGCCGCGGCCGCGTTCGCCGCCTACATCGGCCGTACGTTCGTGCGCTCCCAGGAAAGCGCGGCCGGCCACCTGCGCGCCTACTTCGACCAGCCGCTGGAGTTCTCCCGCTATCTGGCCGCCGAGCGCCTCCTGGAGGCGATGGACACCCTCGAGCCCGAGCAGCGCACCGCCATCGCCGGCGACCTGCTGCGCGCCATCGTCACCCCCGGCCAGCCCGCCGTCGGCCCCTCCGGCACCGACGGCGCCAAGGACCCCGCGTGAGCATGGACCGGCCCGCCGGAGGCGCGCGGCTCGGCACCGGGGGTACGCGCCGCTCCGAGGCTCGACGCGTCGTCTCCGCGGGGTCCCCTCCGCCCGCGGAAGGCGTCTAGGGCCTGTACGGAGTTGAGATCAGGGGGATTCGCCTGCGCGGTGGCTTGCCGTCCTGGTAGGCCATCGCCATGGCGCGTGGAGAACTCACCG